>NZ_JBIWCI010000002.1:0-263507 GCF_044761395.1 Herminiimonas sp. NPDC097707
GCGTTGCGCTGCTTGTTCTGCGACGGGAGCCGAACTATAGCAAGCACCCAAACCCTTTGCAACCCCTTTCGGGAAAATACTTCAATTCTTTTTAAGAACGCTTTAATTCAAAAGGATTTGCTTCTATATAGAAGCACTACTTTGTCTTGTGATAACTCGTTACCAGATCAACTTCATTCTTTGAACCAAGGAACACCGGCACACGCTGATGCAGTTTTTCTGGCTGGATATCTAATATACGTTGCTGACCATCGGTTGCCGCCCCGCCTGCCTGCTCCACAAGAAATGCCATTGGGTTCGCTTCATACATAAGGCGCAGCTTGCCTGGCTTGTCCGGTTCACGCGCATCGGCCGGATACATAAATACACCGCCGCGATTAAGAATGCGATGCACATCTGCCACCATCGAAGCAATCCAGCGCATATTGAAATCCTTGCCGCGCGGTCCTGTCGTCCCTGCCAGCATTTCATCGACATAACGCTTAACCGGCGCATGCCAATGGCGCGCATTCGACGCATTAATGGCAAATTCCTTGGTATCCGCAGGGATTTGCATATTCTTCTGCGTCATTACCCACGAACCCATTTCGCGATCCAGCGTGAAGCACTGCACACCGTTACCTGTTGTCAGCACCAGCACGGTTTGCGGCCCATATACTGCATAGCCGGCAACAACCTGCTTGCTGCCTGCCTGCAGGAAATCAGCTTCTTTTGCAGTATGCATGCCGTCTGCCGCCTTCAATACCGAGAAAATCGTACCGATGGATACATTCACGTCGATGTTGCTGGAGCCATCGAGCGGATCGAACAGCAACAGGTACTCGCCCATCGGATAGCGATTCGGGATCGGATGGATGGTTTCCATCTCTTCCGATGCCATGGCTGCCAGATGACCGCCCCATTCATTCGCTTCCAGCAGGATATCGTTGGAAATGATGTCGAGCTTCTTTTGCACTTCGCCTTGCACGTTTTCGCTCTGCGCACTGCCCAGCACTTCACCGAGGGCTCCCTTGCCGACAGCATGGCTAATGGTTTTGCAGGCGCGGGCGACGACTTCGATCAACAGGCGCAATTCCGCCGGGATGTTGTTATGCAGGCGTTGCTCTTCTATCAGGTATTGCGTGAGGCTGATGCGTTTCATAGCGTCCTTTATTCTTTAATCAAACTACATTGACTGCCGTTTTGACCGGCAATTGTATGCTTCTCTATTAATCAGACAAGAGAACTAGGCGGCCGCAAGCGATTTCGTGACCACTTCCTTCGTATCCTTGGAAAGTTTGGCTGCCGCCACATGTTTTAGTGCCGCATGCATTTTCTCCTGCAGGTCAGGCGCATATTTGCGCCAGCGATCCAGACTGCGCGCCAAACGGGCCCCCATTTGCGGATTGATGGCGTCAAGTGCAATCACCTGTTCTGCCCAAAACACATAGCCGCTGCCATCAGCGGCATGAAAACGCGATGGATTGCCGTTGCAGAAACTGAATATCAGGCTGCGGGCACGATTTGGATTCTTGATTGAAAACGCCGGGTGCTGCATTAATGTACGCACGGCAGCGACATCAGCCGTACGCGCCATGGCTTGCAGGCTGAACCATTTGTCGATCACCAGCGGTTCCTGCTCGAAATCGCTATAGAACCTGGCCAGTGCCGCAGCCTTGCCCGGCGCATGGCTATTCGCCAGGGCCGACAAAGCGGCCATGCGATCGGTCATATTGTCGGCGGCATCGTATTGCGCCTGAGCCAGCGTATGCGCATCAGCGTCGTCCAGCTCCGCTATATAAGACAGCGCCAGATTCTTCAATGCACGTTTACCGGACGAACCGGCATCGGGGCTGTAAGGTCCGTCGGTTTGATTGGATTGATATGCGCGGACAAAATCCGACTGCAAGGCTTGCGCCAGCGACTGACGCAAAAAACGGCGCGCCGTATGTATTGCCTGTGGATCAATAACGTCCATTTGTTCGGCAATGACCGTTTCAGCCGGCAAGGTCAGCACCGTCTCGCGGAAAGCGGGGTCGAGTTGCGTGTCATTCAAGGTTGCGCGCAGGCTATCGTTTAACGCAAGATCAATAGTCAGAGCATCCGACTTTTGCACAACGGCCGTCAATGCAAGCAGGCGGCGTGTCGCCAGGCGCTGCCCGGCCTCCCAGCGATTGAAGGCATCGCTATCGTGCGCCATCAGGAAAGCCAGCTCCTCTTCGCTGTAGTCGCATTCCAGCACCACAGGCGCAGAAAAATTGCGCAGCATGGACGGCACCGGTTTTTCACTCACATCGGTAAAGCGGAAAGTCTGCTGCGCCGAAGTCAATTCCAGCACCACGGTGCCAATCGCGACGACCTCGCCGTCGAGTTTCAATGGCATGTCCTTGCCACTGCTATCGAGCAAACCCAATGCAACGGGGATATGAAACGACTGCTTCCTGTCCTGCCCTGGAGTCGGCGCGCAAAACTGCGACAAAGTGATGTCATACGTCTTTTGCACGGGGTCGTAGGAAGTCTTCGCCTTCACCCTCGGCGTGCCTGCCTGACTGTACCAGCGCTCGAACTGGGTCAGATCACGCCCATTGGCCACCGACATCGCGGCGCGGAAATCGTCGCATTCGACCGCTTGTCCGTCATGCCGCTTGAAATACAGATCCATACCCTTGCGAAAACCGTCGCGTCCCAGCAGCGTTTGGTACATGCGCACCACTTCGGCGCCTTTTTCATAAATCGTGACGGTGTAGAAGTTGCTGATCTCGACAAACGAGTCGGGACGCACCGGATGCGCCATAGGGCCGGCATCTTCCGGAAACTGCGCCTGGCGCAGCACGCGTACATCGTCAATACGCTTGACGGCACGACCGCTGTCGGTGCCGACCATGTCGGCGGAAAATTCCTGATCGCGGAAAACGGTCAGACCTTCTTTCAACGATAACTGGAACCAGTCGCGGCAAGTCACACGGTTACCGGTCCAGTTATGAAAGTATTCATGCCCGACCACCGCTTCGATATTGGCATAATCAACATCGGTCGCAATGCGCGGATTGGCCAGCACGTACTTGGTATTGAAAATATTCAGACCCTTGTTTTCCATCGCGCCCATATTGAAGTCGCCGACGGCCACGATCATGAATCTATCCAGATCCAGTTCCAGACCGAAACGACGCTCATCCCAGCGTATGCTGTTGATCAGCGAATCCATCGCGTGCTGCGTCTTGTCCAGATTGCCGTCTTCTACCCATACCTGCAGCAAGGCCTCGCGGCCGGATTGCAGCTTGATTTTCTCTTCCTGGCACACCAGTTGGCCAGCCACCAGCGCGAACAGATAGGACGGCTTCTTGAACGGATCTTCCCACAAGGCGTAGTGACGGCCATCGCCGAGATCGCCCTCTTCGATCAGATTACCGTTTGACAGTAAGACCGGATATGTCTTCTTGTCCGCGCGCAACATGACCGTGTATTGCGCCATCACATCAGGTCGATCGGGGAAATAGGTGATTTTACGGAAACCTTCCGCTTCGCATTGCGTGAAAAAATTACCGTTCGATACGTACAAACCCATCAGCGAGGTATTTTTGTCCGGCCGGATCAGTGTTTCTATTTCCAGAGTGACCTGATCCAACTTGACTGGAATGCGCAACACGCCTTCTTTCAGCACATAATCGCGCCTGGACAAGGTGTTGCCATTCAAGCGAATTTGCACCAGCTCCAGCTCTTCGCCAAACAAAACCAGCGCCTGCTCCCTGCTGGCCGGATTACGCTCCAGCGTCATCCGCGTTGCCACTGTGGTGGCTGCAGGATCGAGGTCAAACCCCATCTGGACAGTGCGGACCCAATAACTTGGTGGCGTGTAATCTTTGCGATAAATCGCGGGGGAGGTGTCAGTGCGCATAGGAATAGGATTCGGTGGGAGTGAAGCAAAGACCCATTTTACCAATCATGGGATTGAAAATGGAATCTGCTTGTCTGCAGCGTGTCTATAGTAAAGGCGCAGCAAACAGGCATTCCGTTTATAGAGGTAGCCAGACAGGCAACAAAGAAAAACGCATGAGGGCTTACAAAATGTAACGGTTCTTTTCACCGATGCCGTTATCCTGTGTGTATAGCATCAAGGAGAATAAAAAATGCGTCGCAGTTTATGGGTGTTCATTGCTGTAATTAGTGCTTTATTGAGCGGTTGCGCTTCATTCATTAGAAGCGATGTCGTCGCATTTCATGAATGGCCGGCCGATTTGCAGAATAAAACCTATGTTTTTGACCGCAAGACCGAGCAGGCCAACGATCTCGAATATCGCAGCTATGAAAATCTGGTGCGCACGGAACTGGGTCGCCTCGGCTTTGCCGAAGCGCAAGATCCGCGTGGCGCCAATCTGAAGGTTGCGCTGCAGTACCGGATCGATGCGCGCGATGTAACCGCCATGGAACCGGTGCTCGTCGACCCATACTGGTACGGCTACCCTTATTACGGCCCAAGATGGCGCGGCTATTACGGTCCGTACTACGATCCATTCTGGTATCCCGGTCCGGTCACGCAATATCGCGAAGTCCAGTATCAGATATTCCAGCGTCAGCTCAATATCTTGATTACACGCAGCAAGGATGGAAAAAAACTGTACGACGTCACGGTAAACAGCGATGGCAACAATGGTTCGATGGCATTTGCCATGCCGTATATGGTGCGTAGCGCATTCAGCGATTTCCCGGGTCGCAGCGGCGTGCCGCGTCGCGTGAATCTGGAGATCAAGGACAAGGAATAGAATTTTTCGCCCAGCTGCGCATGCGGCAAGGTAGCGGATCAATTGAAAATGGCGACTTGCTAATGCAAGTCGCCATTTTTTTACCAGAAAAAACTATTGTGCCGTTCAGCTCAAGGCGTGTAATACGCCTGCGAACCGAGAGTAATTGCCACGATCAAGGCGACAGCGCATGCCAGCAACAACAGCAGGCGCCCGAATTTGGGCGAGCCGTCCTGGACGGGCGACTGCACTTCCGTCGGCGTCTTATTGTCTGTATCTAACTCTTGCATTGCCTCGCCTCAAGGAATCAAAATTGTGGAACCGGTGGTTTTCCGCGACTCCAGATCGATATGCGCCTGCGCCACATCTTTCAAGGCATAACGCTGATTGATACTGAGTTTTATCTTTCCGCTTTCGATCATGCCGAATAATTCAGCCGACATTTGTTCCAAATCGTCGCGCTTGGCAGTATAGGTGAATATCGACGGGCGGGTGACAAACAGCGAGCCGCGCGAAGCCAGTTCCGTCAGACTGAAAGGCGGCACCGGGCCGGATGCATTGCCGTAGCTGACCAGCATCCCCATCGGCGACAGACAGTCGAGCGAACCGATAAACGTATCTTTGCCGATCGAGTCATACACCACCGGCACACCGGCGCCATTGGTGATTTCTTTCACGCGTTCGACAAAATTTTCCGTGTTGTAATTGATCGTGTGGGTGCAGCCATGTGCCTTGGCCAGCGCCGCTTTTTCATCCGAACCGACGGTTCCTATCATCGTGACGCCGAGCGCGCGTGCCCATTGGCAGGCGATCAGACCAACTCCGCCAGCGGCAGCATGAAACAGTATAGTTTCCCCGCCTTGCAGCCGGAACGTGCGGCGCAACAGGTACTGTGCCGTCAATCCCTGCAACATCATGGCGGCGCCCGTCTCGAAATCAATCGAGGCCGGCAATTTCACCAGTACCTTGGCCGGCAATACGCGCGATTCTGCGTACGCACCGGGCGGGCCGCCTGCATAGGCAACACGATCGCCCGGCTTGACGTGCGTCACACCCTCACCGACCGCCGCCACTACACCGGCGCCTTCCATGCCGAGCCCGGCCGGCAAAGTCTGCGGGTATAAACCCGTGCGGAAATACACATCGATGTAGTTCAAGCCGCACGCCATTTGATGAATCAAGGCCTCGCCCGGACCGGGTGCAGCAAGTTCGACATCCAGATACTCCATCACTTCCGGTCCGCCAGTTTTGTTGATCCTGATTGCTTTGGTCATGAATTCTCGCTTGTGAATGAATAGAAACTAATGGGCAGAAACTGCCGCATTTTAAAAAGTGCCCGGATAGGCACCGCCGTCGAGCAAGATATTTTGTCCTGTAATGTAACCTGCATGCTGACTGCACAGAAATGCGCAGGTCGCACCGAATTCCTGCCGCGTGCCAAAACGCTGGGCCGGATTGGATAGTTTCCTCACTGCGCTGATTTCATCCAGCGACTTGCCACTGGACTTGGCTGCCTCGCTAAAGATCGAGTGTAAGCGATCTGTCTCGAATGGGCCGGGCAACAGATTATTGATCGTCACATTCTGCGCCACCGTCTTGCGCGCCAGGCCGGCAACAAAGCCGGTCAGGCCGGAACGTGCACCGTTCGACAAACCCAGGGCGCTGATCGGCGCTTTCACCGCACTCGAGGTGATATTGATGATGCGCCCGAAACCACGCGCCATCATCCCATCCACGGTTGCCTTGATCAATTCGATCGGGGTCAGCATGTTCGCGTCCAGCGCGGCAATCCAGTCGTCGCGCGTCCAGTCGTGAAAATCGCCGGTTGGCGGGCCGCCTGCATTGGTGACCAGAATGTCGGGTTGCGGACATATATGCAAAGCCTGCGCACGCCCCTCCGCCGTCGTAATGTCGCAGGCAACGATCGTGATGACGCCGCTCGCAGAGCAGCGAATATCCATCGCCGTCGCTTCCAGCACCTCGAGATTGCGTGCGACCAGCGTGACATGGACGCCCTCAGCCGCCAGCGCTTCGGCGCAACCCCGCCCCAAACCCCGGCTGGCGCCGCATACCATTGCTGTTTTTCCTTTAATTCCCAGATCCATCGCAAGCTCCTACGCGCGTTTTTTGGATAAAAGATAAATGCCGCACAAGACCAGCGCGGTACCGCCCAGCTGTATGCCGGTAATCGGCTCGCCCAATATCCACGCCGCCAGGAACAGGGTGGAAACCGGGCCTATCATACCGGCTTGCGAAGCAGTCGCAGCACCGATGCGATCGACTGCAATCATGGTCAGGAAGACTGGCAAGACCGTGCAGAAAAAAGCATTGATCATCGACAGATTGTAGACCGCCATCGGCTGGATCAGCATTGAGGTCGGGCGCAGCAAAAAGAATTGTCCAATACACGCCACGCTGGAGACGCACATCGCATAGGCAACCAGGCGCAAGGCGCCAACGCGGCGCACCAACTCACCGGTGCCGACCAGATAAATCGCATAAGACACTGCGCTGCAGAGCACCAGCACGCTGCCCAGAACCACGCCATTGCCGCCTACCCGCACATCATGCATGAACACCAGTATGGTACCGAGATAGGAAGTACCGAGCGCCGCCCATTCGATAACGCTGATTTTCTTCTTCATCAGAAAAACTGAAATCAGCAATACAAAAGATGGCGTCAAAAACAGGATCAGGCGTTCAAGGCCGGCGGAAATATATTGCAGCCCGAGAAAATCGAGAAAACTGGACAGGTAATATCCGATCAACCCCAGCAATACGATCTGCCATTTTTCCTTGCCGCTCAGAGGCATCGCATTGCGCGATTTCCAGATGCCGATGACGATGAAAAACGGCAGCGAAAACATCATGCGAAAGGCAATCAGTGTCACTGCATCGACGTCATAGCGGTAAATCAGTTTGGCGACAATCGCCTTGGTGGAGAAAAGTACGGCGCCAGTAATCCCGATGAGCAAACCGATCAGAAACAGTTTGCGAGCCGTCAACGCGTCATCAGGGGAAGGAAGGGAACTCATATATGGATTGTACGGACGAAGACTTGCATGCTGCTGACAATCTGCGCCGGAAATGCCGGCCGTATGCGTTCAATGAACGAGGAGCTTGAATGACGGCACTTAAAACAAATGGCCGAGCTTGTTTGCCTTCGTGCTCAGATAACGCTCATTGAACGGATTGTGCGTAATGACCAGCGGTACACGCTCCACTACTTTCAGGCCCAACTGCTCCATCGCCGTAATTTTGCGCGGATTATTGGTCATCAGGCGCAGGCTGGAAATTTTCAAGTGTTGCAGCATCGGCAGGCACAAGCGGTAATTGCGCTGATCCGGCTTGAAACCCAGCGCTTCGTTCGCTTCCACCGTGTCTGCGCCAGCATCCTGCAATTGATAGGCACGAATCTTATTCACCAGACCAATGCCGCGCCCTTCCTGACGCAAATAAAACAAGGCGCCGCGGCCTTCTTCGGCGATTTTTTGTAATGCCGCTTCCAGTTGCGGGCCGCAATCGCAGCGCAGGCTGAACAAGGCGTCGCCAGTCAGGCATTCGGAGTGTATGCGCGCCAATACCGGTTCGCCATTGGCAACGTCGCCCAGCGTAATGGCGACATGTTCCTTGCCGGTTGCCGGTTCGGTAAAAGCATGCAGGCGAAACTTTGCCCACGGCATGGGCAATTCGCAGGAGGCGACATAATCCAGCTCAACGGCAGGAAGAACCGCCGCTGTTGCAGGAATGGAAGTAAGGCTAGTAGTCATTGATCAGTCTTCATCTAACAGCTCAAGCAGCCGTTACCGCTTATCGGCATCGGCTGCTTTTTTGCACGAAAGACGAAGGATATCAGGCTGGCAGCAATTCGTTGATGGTGTTACTGGTTTTTGCCAATGCTTTATTGACACCTTCCTCGCCCATCGCCACACCTTCGCTGTTGATAATCGTCACATCGGTCAAGCCGATAAAGCCCAGCACGGCCCGCAAATAGGTCGCATTGAAGTCCATAACTTGTGCCGGGCCTTCGCTGTAAACACCGCCGCTGGCAGTGAAGATATACACTTTTTTTCCCGTCAACAGCCCTACCGGACCTTTATCAGTGTACTTGAACGTTACCCCGGCGCGCGCCACGTGGTCTATCCATGCTTTCAAACCAGAGCTAATGGAAAAGTTGTACATAGGCGCGCCGATCACGATCACATCGGTGTCGAACAATTCCTGCACCAGCACTTCCGATAATTTGGCGATTTGCGTCTGCTCAGGCGTACGCTGCTCGGCTGGCGTAAAAAACGCACCCAGCGTGCTGCCGTCGATATGCGGCAAGGGTTGCGCTGCCAGATCGCGTTCAACGACGATCGCATTGGCGTCCTTTGCTTTCCATTTATTGATGAATTCGGTCGTTACTTTGCGCGAAATCGAATCGCCGTTACGGACGCTGCTGTTAATGTTAAGGATCTTGGTCATGAGAAAACTCGCTTTCTTGTCAGATGATGGGCAGCGCGGTTCTTCAACCTGCATCTGCTTAAAAAACACGTGTCGTGTTGTTGCAACCATCGTAGAACAAGATTAGCATCAAGAAAACCCACATTGTTTAACTTATTAGCATCGATTTTTTAGATATGAGAGATCCCGGAACACCAACACTGGACCAATTACGCGTATTTGTCGCGGTCATCGATTGCGGCAGCTTTTCCAAAGCTGCCCGTGAATTGCACCGTACACAGTCGGTGATTAGTTACACCATTGCCAATCTGGAAGCACAGTTGAATGTCGCGCTGTTCGACCGTAGCAAGCGCAAACCAACGTTGACTGAAGCGGGGAAAGCCTTGCTGGCCGATGCACGCACTGTCAGCCTGAAGGTCGACGCGATGCGGGCGCGCGCAAAAACGCTGGCACAGGGTCTGGAAGCGGAAGTCTCCATCGCAATCGATGTGATGTTCCCCAATTGCCGGCTGGTTGCCGCCTTGCAGGCATTCCAGCAGCAATTTCCGACCGTGGCCTTGCGCCTGCGCATAGAAGCGCTGGGTGCAGTAATGAATCTGGTCGGCCAGCGCATCTGCCAGATCGGCATTGCCGGCCCCATGCTCGATTTCGCCGACACCTTCCAAAGCCAGCCAGCCGGTTCCATCACGATGCTGCCAGTCGCTGCGCCCACGCATCCGCTGGCGCAAATAAAAGGCATAGTTCCGACCGAAGTTGCGCGCGATTACACGCAACTGGTATTGACTGATCGCAGCGAACTGACTGCCGGACAAAATTTCGGCGTGATTGCACTGCGCGACTGGCGCCTCGGCGATCTGGGCGCCAAGCATATGCTGTTGCGTGCGGGGCTGGGTTGGGGCTCGATGCCGGAAGAAATGATACGCGAGGATCTGGACACCGGACGGCTGGTGCAACTGAAGCTGGCGCATATGATCAGCGGGGAATATACGCTGCACATGATCAATCGTCTCGATGAAGCGCCGGGTCAGGCCGGCCGCTGGCTGATGCAGTATCTACTCGACCACGTTCCACAGTCGTAAAGTGTTTTCAACAGGATTCTTAACCGGCACTTTCAAGTTTTCCGACTCTGGCCGACAAAGCAGCGGCCTCTTCACATGAAAATGGCGCTCGTCCTTGAACGAGCGCCATCGTACGCAGCCAGTATGGAAGACTATCCGGCGCAACGCCCGATAGTCATGTCCACTATTTCCTTTTCATGATGGAACCCAGAACGCCGCGGATGATTTCACGGCCGACAGTCGAACCCATCGTACGCACGGCCGATTTCATCATTGCTTCCACTATGGTGTCGCTGCGACGACCGGCAGTTTTTTTGCCGTTGCCATTGCCGAAAATGCCACCCAGCACATCGGAAAATCCGCCACCACTGTCTGCTTCCGCTGCTTTGGTCGCAGCCGTTTCCTGCGCCTGCTGTTCTACACGGCCCTTGATTTTTTCGTAGGCGGATTCGCGGTCTACGGTTTTTTCATAAACGCCAGCCACCACGGAATTCGCCATTAATGCCGCGCGCTCTGCATCGGTAATCGGGCCGATTTGCGAAGCCGGCGGCAAAACGAAGCCGCGTTCGACAATGTTAGGCCTGCCCTTTTCATCCAGAAACGACACCAGCGCTTCGCCCACGCCCAGCTCGGTAATCACCTGCACGATATTCAGCGCAGGATTCGGACGGAAGGTTTCTGCAGCGGCCTGTACTGCTTTTTGATCGCGCGGCGTATAGGCGCGCAAGGCATGCTGGACGCGATTGCCTAATTGCCCCAGCACGGTGTCCGGAATATCCAGCGGATTCTGCGTCACGAAATACACGCCCACGCCTTTGGAGCGTATCAGGCGCACCACCTGTTCGATTTTTTGCAGCAGGGGCTTGGGCGCTTCGGCAAACAGCAGATGCGCTTCGTCGAAAAAGAATGCCAGTTTCGGCTTGTCCAGATCACCGACTTCCGGCAAATGCTCAAACAATTCGGACAGCATCCAGAGCAAAAAAATCGAATACAAACGCGGTGCATTCATTAACTTGTCGGCGGCAAGAATGTTGATCACACCTTTGCCTTTGGCATCGGTCTGCATCAAATCTTCGATATTCAACATCGGCTCACCGAAAAACTGGTCGCCGCCCTGCTCTTCGATACCAATCAGGCCGCGCTGAATCGCACCGATGCTGGCCGCTGAAATATTACCGTATTCAGTCTGGAAAGTTGCCGCGTTATCGCCGACATGTTGCAGCATCGCCCGCAAATCCTTGGTGTCCAGCAAGAGCAGGCCGTTGTCGTCTGCAATCTTGAATACCAGTTGCAACACGCCTTGCTGGGTATCGTTCAGGTTCAGCATGCGCGCCAGCAGCAAGGGACCGAGATCGGAAATCGTGGCGCGCACCGGATGGCCTTTTTCACCAAACACATCCCAGAACGTCACCGGCGCGCCAGCCCAGGCCGGTTCAGGCACTTCCAGCATCGTATAACGCTCCTTGACCTTGCCGCTGAACGAACCTGCCTTGGCGATGCCGGACAAATCGCCTTTAACGTCCGCCATGAAGACCGGTACACCGATATCCGACAAGGCTTGCGCGAATGTTTGCAAGGTAACGGTTTTGCCGGTGCCGGTAGCGCCCGTAATACAGCCGTGCCGATTGGCAAGTTCCGGCAGCAGGCTAAGTTCATGATCTTTGTTTTTTGCGATCAGCAGGGGATTTGGCATGTTTTTGTCCACAAGGGCTAGGGGTTGGCGTGCAGGCGATATGGTAAAATCCGCGCTTCATTATAGCTAACTCATCTGGAAAGATTCGTCATGGCAGGACACAGTAAATGGGCCAATATCCAGCATCGCAAAGGCCGTCAAGACGAAAAACGCGGCAAAATCTGGACCCGCCTGATCAAGGAAATCACGGTAGCGGCACGCATGGGCGGCGGCGATATCGCTGCCAATCCGCGTCTGCGCCTGGCCGTGGACAAGGCAGCCGATGCCAACATGCCGAAAGATAATGTCACACGCGCAGTGCAACGTGGCAGCGGCGGCTTGGAAGGCGTCAACTACGAAGAAATCCGTTACGAAGGTTACGGCATCAACGGCGCAGCCATTCTGGTCGACTGCATGACCGACAATCGCGTGCGCACGGTGGCGGAAGTACGCCATGCATTTTCCAAATTCGGCGGCAATATGGGAACCGAAGGTTCGGTCGCTTTTCTGTTCAAGCATTGTGGCCAGTTCTTCTTCGCACCAGGCACCGATGAAGATAAATTGATGGAAGCGGCGCTGGAAGCCGGCGCTGAAGATGTGACGACCGACGACGAAGGCGGGATTGAAGTCATCTGCCCGCCGCACGATTTTTCCGTCGTCAAGGATGCACTCGCAGCGGCCGGCTTCAAGGCCGAACTGGCAGAGGTAGTGATGAAACCTGCAACCGAAACCGTGTTCGAGGGCGACGATGCCGTCAAGATGCAGAAACTGCTCGATGCTCTGGAAAATCTCGACGACGTGCAAGAGGTATATACCAACGCAGTCATCGAACAAGCATAAGACGTGTATTAAAAAGCGGAGCAGCTTCGCTTTTAATAATAGTTTTAAAACGATCAGCAATTGAAGATAACCAGTTGCATCGCAGTCCATCCATCCGGCAGACCACGATGCGGCAATTTTAGTAAAAGCAATTACGACTCATGAAAATTCTGGTAGTCGGCTCAGGCGGCCGCGAACACGCCCTGGCTTGGAAACTGGCGCAATCCGAACGGATACAAACGGTCTTTGTCGCGCCCGGCAATGGCGGTACGGCGCTGGATGAGCGCCTGCAAAATATTGCCATCACAGATCCGCAAGAACTGGCGCAATTTGTCCAGCAGGAAAATATTGCATTAACCGTGGTTGGCCCTGAAACACCGCTGGCCGCCGGCATCGTCAATATTTTCCGCGCGCAGGGCCTGAAGATTTTCGGCCCGACCAGGGAAGCAGCACAGCTCGAAAGCTCCAAGGATTTTGCCAAATCCTTCATGCAGCGCCATGCAATCCCGACTGCCGAATATCAGACTTTCTCCGATGTCGCGCCGGCGCACGCCTACATCGACAGCAAGGGTGCACCTATCGTGATCAAGGCCGACGGCCTGGCCGCCGGCAAAGGCGTGGTAGTGGCGATGTCGCTGGAAGAAGCGCATGCCGCAGTCGACATGATGCTGTCGGATAACAAATTGGGCGATGCCGGCGCACGCGTCGTGATCGAAGAATTCCTCGCTGGCGAAGAAGCCAGCTTCATCGTCATGGTCGATGGCAAAAACATTCTGGCGCTGGCGACCAGCCAGGATCACAAACGCCTGCTCGATCATGACGAAGGCCCGAACACCGGTGGCATGGGTGCATATTCGCCCGCCCCTATCGTCACGCCGGCGCTGCACGCGCGCGTAATGCGGGAAATCATCCAGCCTACCGTGCAAGGAATGGCAAAAGACGGCATTCCATTCAGCGGCTTCCTGTATGCCGGCCTGATGATAGACGACAAGGCCAACCCAAAAACACTGGAATTCAACTGCCGCATGGGCGATCCGGAAACGCAACCTATCATGGCGCGCCTGAAAACCGATCTGGTCGGTGTGATGGAGCATGCGGTCAACGGCACGCTGGATACCATAGAACTGGAATGGGATAGACGCACCGCGCTGGGCGTTGTGATGGCAGCAGCCGGTTACCCGGACGCACCGCGCAAAGGCGATATCATCAGTGGCATTCCGGCAGAAGATGCAAACAGCGTGACTTTTCACGCCGGCACTGCATTGAACGACAAGCAATTGACCACCAGCGGCGGCCGCGTCTTGTGCGTAGTCGGTTTGGGCGACAGCGTCAAGATGGCGCAAAAGAAGGCCTATGAAGTGATAGACCACATTCATTTCGATGGCGCGCAATACCGCCACGATATCGGCTGGCGTGCATTGAAACGCTCTTGATTCACAACTTGTGTTGACCGGCGTCTGCCGCAAACAAGCCCAGACTTGCCACTCCAGCCCGAGCCGGAGTGGCATTTTCTTCATTTATGCTTGTTGCAGAGCCGGACCGCTGCCGGCAAACCACATCTATCGTGCGCAAGGTACAATCCGCCCTAAACCATTTTTACCATGTGCATCGTGACTTCCTCCTCCATCGCTCCCCACGCCGTTAAAAATTATCTGCTTGCTCTGCAACAGCGCATCGTCTCCGCTCTGGAAGAAGTAGACGGCCAGGCATTTGGCACCGATAGCTGGGAACGACCCGAAGGCGGTGGTGGTATTTCCCGCATTATCGAAAACGGCAATGTCTTCGAACGCGGCGGCGTTGGCTTTTCGCACGTGATGGGCAAGAACCTGCCACCTTCTGCAGCGGCCAATCGCCCGGAACTCGCCGGTCGCAACTGGGAAGCGATGGGCGTCTCGCTGGTGCTGCATCCGCGCAATCCCTATGTCCCTACCGTGCACATGAATGTGCGCTTCTTCATTGCATCGGCTGAAGGTGCGGAGCCGATCTGGTGGTTCGGCGGCGGCATGGATCTGACGCCGTATTACGGCTTTGAAGACGATGCGCGGCATTTCCATCAAGTTTGCCACGATGCACTGCACGCCTTCGGCGACAAGGTACATCCGCACTACAAGAAATGGTGCGACGATTATTTTTACCTGAAACACAGGCAGGAACCGCGCGGCGTCGGCGGAATTTTCTTCGATGATTTGAATGAAGGCGGTTTCGAGCGCTGTTTCGCGCTGCAGCAAAGCGTAGGCAATCATTTCGTTGAAGCCTATGTGCCTATCCTGAAACTGCGCAAGGATATGCCATATGGCGAGCGCGAACGCGATTTCCAGACCTATAGACGCGGCCGCTATGTCGAGTTCAACCTGGTTTTCGATCGCGGCACTCTGTTTGGCCTGCAATCGGGCGGGCGCACCGAATCTATTCTGATGTCGATGCCACCAGTGGTAACATGGCGCTACAACTGGCATCCGGAAGCCGGCAGTGCAGAAGCAAGACTGTATTCCGATTTCCTGATTCACCGCGAATGGATCTGAAGTGAAGAGCGTTACCCCTTGCATTACATTGCTCGGTGGCAGCTTCGATCCTGTGCATAATGGCCATGTCGCATTGGCGGATTATTTCGTTGCATTGCTGAAACCCGATGAATTACGCGTCATCCCGGCCGGCAATCCGTGGCAAAAGCATGGTTTGCAAGCTTCCGGTCAGGATCGCATGGCGATGGTGCGTAGCGCATTCAGCACGCAAAAAGTCGCCGTCAACATCGATCAGCAGGAAATCCTGCGGCCCAGCGCGACTTATACTATCGATACCTTGCGCGCGATCCGGCAGGAACTGGGACCGCATGCCTCTATCGTCTTCCTGATGGGCGCCGACCAGTTGCAGCATTTGAATACCTGGCAGAAATGGCAACAGATGTTCGACTATGCACATATCTGTGCAGCGTCTCGGCCTGGTTTTGCAATGGACGCAGCCCATATACCGACTGAAGTAGCACAGGAATTCGCCCGTCGCACTGGCACGCCGGAGCAAATTCGCACTACCCCGCAAGGCCTGGCTTACCTTGCACCCAATCTGGCGGTCGATATCTCTGCCACCGCCATCCGCGCCGCCTTGCAGCGCGGAGAACACCCGACTTCGCAGCTACCTCTCGGGGTGCTAGACTATATTGAACAACATCACCTATATAAAAGCTAATGGACATCAAAAAACTGCAAGCTCTGGTCATCGATGCACTGGAAGACGTCAAAGCGCAAGACATCCAGGTATTCGACACTGTCCACCTGACGAGCCTGTTTGACCGCATTGCGGTTGCATCCGGCACCTCCAACCGCCAAACCAAGGCACTGGCGGCATCCGTGCGCGACAAGGTCAAGGCAAACGGCGGCAACGTTCTCAGCATCGAAGGTGAAGATACCGGCGAATGGGTACTGGTCGATCTGGGCGACATGATCGTCCACATCATGCAACCGGCGATCCGCGCCTACTATCGCCTGGAAGAAATCTGGGGCGAGAAGGAAGTCAAGTTCGGCGCGGCCAAACGCACAGCCAAAAAATCGGCCGATGATGAAGAAGCGCCGAAAAAAGCTGTCGGCCGCCACTTGAGCGCCAGCCAGACTACGTTGGACGACGAACCGAAAAAACCGGCGCGTAAAACGGCAGTAAAAACGGCTACCGACAAAACGCCGGCGAAAAAAACAACGGCCAAAAAAGCTGTCGGCAAAACCATCAAGGTCGCCGCCACTAAAACAGCCGCTGCCTACAAAAAGGCGCCTGCTAAAAAAGCACCTGCCAAGAAAGTTGCAAGCAAGACGCGTGCACCGGCGAAGCCCAAAGCAAAATCTGCTGAATAAGCGGATTCAACGGACACAAGCATGCAGCTCGTCATCGCTGCAGTCGGGCACAAAATGCCCGCATGGATAGAGAACGGGTTCGGCGAATATGCGAAACGCATGCCGCCGGACTGCCGCATCCATCTGAAGGAAATCAAGCCGGTCGAACGTTCAGGCAGCAAGACTGCCGAGACTGCGATGGCGCTGGAACGCACGAAAATCGAAGCTGCAGTGCCGAAAGGTGCACGCATCATCGCCCTCGATGAGCACGGCAAGGATGTAACGTCCGTGCAATTGGCGCAATTGCTGACGCAGTGGCAGCAGGATGGACGCGATGTAACCTTCGTCATCGGCGGTGCCGACGGGCTCGATCCGGATTTCAAGAAAAATGCCGATATGCTGATTCGTATTTCCAGCCTGACGCTACCGCACGGCATGGTGCGTGTCATGCTGGCGGAACAGTTGTATCGTGCATGGTCGATTACGCAAAACCATCCCTATCATCGGGTGTAATTTTTGATGAAACCGCTGCCGAAAAAAATCTACCTGGCCTCCAAAAGTCCCCGTCGCCGCGAACTGCTGCGGCAAATCGGCGTCGAGTTTGAACTCTTGTTATTGCGCGACCATACGCCGCGCGGCCCGGAAGTCAGCGAAATCGTCCAGCCCAATGAACGCGCAGAAGATTACGTGGCCCGCGTCACACTGGAAAAAGCCGCCTTCGCGCAAAAAACCATGTGGTGGCGCAAGTTACCGCTGCGTCCGATACTTGCCGCCGACACCACCGTCGTGCTCGATGGTCGCATACTCGGCAAGCCGGCCAATAATGCCGAAGCGATAGAGATGATGCAGGCGCTGTCCGGCCATACGCATCAGGTGCTGACCCACGTCGCCATACTCCACGGCGAGCAAACCTTTCAAATAACGCAACGCTCGGACGTGACGTTTACCAAACTCTCCGACGAAGTGATACGCGCCTACTGCGCTACCGCCGAACCCTACGACAAGGCAGGCGGCTACGGCATACAAGGACAGGCGGCATTGTTCATACAAGATATTGCGGGCAGTTATTCAGGCATCATGGGCCTGCCCTTATTCGAAACCGGAAAATTACTGGAGCAGGCAGGCTTGCACATCCTATGAGCGAAGATATTCTCGTCAACGTCACACCGCAGGAAACCCGGGTCGCACTGGTATTGCAGGGCGCCGTGCAGGAATTGCACATCGAACGCACACTGTCGCGCGGCATGGCCGGCAACATCTATCTCGGCAAGGTCGTGCGCGTCCTGCCGGGCATGCAATCGGCCTTCATCGATATCGGCCTGGAGCGCGCCGCCTTCCTGCACGTGGCCGACATCTGGGATGCCCGTTCACACGACGGCCTGCCGACCACACCGATACCGATCGAACGCATGCTGTTCGACGGCCAATCGATCACGGTACAAGTCATCAAGGACCCCATCGGCACCAAGGGTGCGCGCCTGTCGACGCAGATTTCGATTGCCGGACGCATGCTGGTCTATCTGCCGCAGGAATCGCATATCGGCATTTCGCAACGGATTGAAAACGAAGTCGAACGTGAACTGTTGCGCGAAAAAGTACAGAAGCTGATGCAGGAAGGTGAAAAAGGCGGCTTCATTATTCGCACCATGGCAGAAGACGCATCGGATCACGACTTGCAGATGGACGTTGATTATCTGCGCAAAACCTGGAGCAATATTACCCAGCTCGCCAAGACCAAGCCGGCGCCATCGCTGCTGTATCAGGATCTGGATCTGGCACAGCGCGTGATGCGCGATTTTGTGAATGATGAAACCGCCAGCATCCAGGTCGATTCGCGCGAAAACTTTCAGAAGCTGCAGCAATTCGGCGAACTGTACACGCCTTCGGTACTGACCAAGCTGGCGCACTATCCGGGCGAACGTCCGCTCTTCGATTTGTATGGCGTCGAAGAAGAAATCCAGCGCGCACTGGGCCGCCGCGTCGATCTGAAATCCGGCGGCTATCTGATCGTCGATCAGACCGAAGCAATGACCACCATAGACGTCAATACCGGCAGCTTCGTCAACGGACGCAATTTCGACGATACGATCTTCAAAACGAATCTGGAAGCGTCGCATGCGATTGCCCGCCAATTGCGTTTGCGCAATCTGGGCGGCATGATGATTCTCGATTTCATCGACATGGAAAATGTCGAGCACAGGAATGCCGTATTAAGCGAACTCAACCGGGCACTGGCGCGCGATCGCACCAAGGTTTCGGTTTCCGGTTTTTCCGCTCTCGGATTGGTCGAGATGACGCGCAAACGCACGCGCGAATCGCTGGCGCACATCCTGTGCGAACCCTGCCCCGCCTGCGGCGGCAAAGGCCAGGTGAAAACCGCACGAACGATCTGCTATGAAATCCTGCGCGAACTGACGCGGGAAGCCAAGCAGTTCAATCCACGCGAATTCCGCATCCTCGCCTCGCAAGTCGTAATCGACATGTTCCTGGAAGAAGAATCGCAACATCTGGCCATGCTGGGCGACTTCCTCGGTAAGCCGATTTCCCTGCAGGTGGAAGCCGTGTATCACCAGGAACAGTACGATGTCATTCTAATGTGAGTTAATTCAGCTGCCGGCATATTTAGACGGAAGATTACCGCAACTGAAACACAGCACCACCAATCAATTGCGGCTTCCTGGCGCCAGTTAGAATATCAACAATAGCCCTCTGATGACTTGCGATTGACACCTCGTTATACAAAGTGCGGGGCAATACCGGTTATTCGCGAAATGAAAACGAAGCTATCCTTTAATTACGACATTGCCGAAATGGAAGGCCGCTCAATCGTGCTGCCACAGTAGTAACCTTACCACTCTCATTCGGTACAAATTTACGTACCTTCACTCCCTGACAAACCCCGCGATAAAACGGCATAAAAGTGTCGTAATCCTGCCCGGCATCAGGAGTAAATATTGTATACAGCGGACCGCAATGCTCCCATATCCCATTCGCATTCTGCGATTGCCAGTACATTTTTACTGTGAGAGGTTCATTGGCTGGAATCGCATACTCATGATAAGAGAACGACATATCGTCAGTAACTGGCATTCCTATTTTCTTATTACGTTCGAAATAGGAAAATCCGCCTGCAGCAGCATGAATAACCGGATAGGTATTGCCATCACAAATGTTACCAAGATAAAGATACGCCGCAGTTCCGTGGAATACACGAATTCGAGCTTGCGTCTTGGGGGCAAATTCAGTTTGTACACTAGATGAGGTTGTACATCCCTATAATATTGTTACGAAAAGAAGTGCAACACCAATCTCTCCCAAGCACATAAGAGGTGAAAAATAGCGCGGCTGTATATGCTTCATTCTCAAGAAACTCTTACCAGCCCTGATCTACAGGAAGCGGAATCAAGTAATTTTCGCATCACTCTTAAACTTAACAAAGCTACAGAAATCACAGTAAGAAATCAGAGTTTTCCCTATCCTGGCGTGCTGGTATTCATAGCTATGAAAATATATGTATAGAAAAAATAGCTCATTTACATGAAGAGAGATTTTGATAGGTCAATTGTTCGCATAACAATGGCGTACGACCAACATACGAAAACCCTTTTCTTAGCATGCACTTATCAACTTCCGCATATATATTCATATTAATTTTCCCACTAGAGTCGAGATTATTTTTAGGCTCAATCCAACCACATTTTTTCATCTCGCTTAGAGCATCTGTAAATGTTAATGCATTTTTTTCCCAAAGCATTGCAGGATGCGGTGGTGGTTGAAATGGTTTCGTTCCCGAACAAGCGACCAATGAAAGAACGACGACAATTCTAATTAATTTCAAAAACATTCTTATGCTTACCTTT
This sequence comes from Herminiimonas sp. NPDC097707, assembly GCF_044761395.1. Classification (NCBI taxonomy): domain Bacteria; kingdom Pseudomonadati; phylum Pseudomonadota; class Betaproteobacteria; order Burkholderiales; family Oxalobacteraceae; genus Herminiimonas; species Herminiimonas sp. NPDC097707. The sequence continues at coordinate 20,392 of NZ_JBIWCI010000002.1, forward strand.
GACTCTCTGAGTAAACTCTGATCGGACGTAATACAGGCAATCCTCCATTCCAGAAAATTGCACAATCCGGATTGCTAGATGCACCATAACAATTATGCGCAGTCACGGCCCCGCCTGTCACAGCCTTAATAGCTTCCAAAAAACTGCTGCTGCCGATAGGGATAGTTCCTCCTGTACTTGGATTATTCCCTATCAATCCACCGACAGGATCAGCGATATGATTCTGCAACTGTAAAACCATTGCATTAATTTGATCTAAATTTGTCACACTATCCCTGTTTTGCAATGTACTAAGCAAAGTATCCGCCTTTGCCGCATTATAAGCAGGGCCATAAAAATTAATAATTGTCTCGCTCAAGCTACCCAACGAATTTCTATTTGTAGCTTGCGACTCCAATGCATTACCAATTGTCATGGCACCACGACTATGTCCATCAAGCTGAAGTCCACTCTCACCATATTGATTCATAAAATATTTGACTTGGGTAGTTGAATTACTCAGGCCCCAAAAATCATTTTCCAAGAAATTCTGATAGGCTGCGACCAATAATTCTGGAACGGCTCCCTCCGCCTCTGGAAAATGGATAAGGTACTGCGGCCCTTTTTGGTCGCTATGCTGATTCGCGTAACTTCCAGCCGCATCCTGATCGTTAAATATTCCGTTGACGGCAATGCGTACCTTGCCATCTGGACCTGGTCGAATATTGGTTTTCTCTTGCTCTGACAACTCATGCAAGATTGGCTTACCATTTTTCTCATCAATTAATGTATTACCATCCGCATCCTTCTCAATTTCAAACATTGGATGCTGTTTGATAAATATTGTTCGATATGCCTCATCAGTAAATTTTGCCGTCTCAACAAATATGGTGTACTTGATTATTTTCTCAGCCTCTGCGCTCTGTCTCATGGCATCGACATCCTGCTTCTGCGCAGCATTATGAGCATTAGTAGTATTACGATTTAAGCTAGCTATTAATTCGTTGCTTGTCTTACCAGTTAATGCCAATTGTGCAGTGTCGTCGGTAAGCACAATAATGCTGGACTCTACTGCGCTACGGGTAACTTCGTCTGAAGAACCTGACGACTCTCCGTTGTTAAGAGATGTTCCGATAATGCCTTTAGCAATACCGTATTTGCCTTGTGTGAACATATCACTGGAAAGATTAATTCCACTACTTTTAGCACTAGCCTCGGCATGATTAGCAATGTCGCTAGTAGTAAGACTGGCTGTAACAAGAATATTTTTATCATCCCTTATAGCTCGCGCTGTACTGGCAATAACAGCGCCTTTCAGATCGGTATTGCCATCTACCTTGAGCTGAAATCCATCATCTCCAGCTCTGATGCCGGATTGCTCCGTCACGCTGGCGTAGTCGCTGTTGATACTGCTCTTGCTGTAATTAATACTTCCAGACATGCTGGCTCCGATGGTGACGCTGCCGCCCATGTTTTTCTGCTTGCTGTCGTATTCGCTTGTATCCTGCAAACTTTCGATGCGAAGATCGCCCCCTACCTCGGCCACGACCTGTTTGCCTTCCACTGTCGCACCCTTGAGCGCGGTGTCGCCGCCGGATTGCATCGCTACCTGATTGCCTGCGTTGATGTGGGTATTGCTCCAACTGACATCACTACCATCAGCGTTGCCGCGTCCTGCACTGGCCGATGCCGTAATGCCGAAGCCGCTGGTGCCAATGCTGATACCGATACTGCCACTGCTGCTCTTGTTGGTACTGTGTTGCTCATCGGTGTTTCGAGCCGCAAGTAATTTAATTTCATCTTCCGCGTTGATGACAACGTTGTTACCTGCACTGATGTCAGAACCCTGCACAATGACGTCGGAATCCTTACCTGCACCACTAGCGACGATAGTGACGTTCCCGCCTGCGACTACCGCGGAACCAACAGCATGGCTGCCGGTTTGGGTCGTTTTGCTTTCACTGCTGGAGGCACCAATGCTGATGCTGAGGTTAACACCACCTACCTGATCGGCGGCGGTGGCATCGCGGCTGGTTGGGTTGCCTTGTGTATCGCTGCCGGTTGCGATCTGATTCTCTTCTCCATTTATGGTGATACCTTGTCCAGCCTGGATCGCCTTATAACCGTCTTTGGCAGCGAGCCCGGCCGTTGCGCCAGCCAGCACCTGCATACGTCCATCTTGTGTTTTACTCGCAGCATCTGCCATTTGCTGCACAGTCTGGATGGCGCTAATGATCGGGCTGGTGATGGCGAGCGTCAGGCCACTTTGTTTGAAGTGCTGTTCCGTGCTATTGGTATAAGTATTGGAAGCAGCAACGATATCGACCTTCTTCGCGACAATGCTAATGTCACCTGCCGGAGCGAGCACATCGCTCGCTATCTGATTGTATTGATTGCCTGCTACTAGCAGAACATCTCCGCCGATACTGCCAACTGTACTGCCGACAGAGGTTGTTCGTGTATTCTTTTGATCGGCACTTTGTTCCTGCTTGCCGTAGGTAATGCTCAAGCCTCCATTACTAAAGAGGCCGCTTTTTTTTGTCTCATTGAAACTACTAGCCTGACTAGTGTTGGTCGCAGCCTGGATGCTGAGATCTCTACCCGCTACTACGGTGGTGTCACTATCGCCGACTACATTCGAACCACGAATGAGCGTATCTCCCCCCGACGCGATCGTGACGGTCTTGCCGCCAATGCTGCTGCCAATGGCACTATCGCTTAGGCTTTGCTCGCGGCTTTCGGTACTGGATGAGGAGAGGAAACCTTTGCTCTTCGCATAACGCGCATCGTCGCTTTGACTGGTGGCGCGACCTTCCGTAATCGCAACATTCCCGCCGGCACCGATTGCCAGATCCCCCGCGGCATCAACGGTGACAGCCCGGGCATTGAAGTCGTTGCCGACCATAATGTTGGTGCTACCGCCAGAAACAATCTGACTACCAACTTCCTGCGTACCAGACGCCCGCATGTAGTTGCGATCATTCGCCGTGAGGTCGCTCTTGTATCCTGTCTCGACCGTGCCGAGGTTCACGTTGTTGCCAGCCGTAACTTGAATATCACCTGCGCTGGAAAGCACGCCCGCCAATACACTAAAGTCATTGCCAGCGCTGGCCACAAGGATGCCCTTCTCTCCCGTGACGTAGAGACCCGCCACGCGATCCACCTGCGTGAGACTGCTGCTGGAACGACCTGCAGATGCCGCTCCTGTGCTGGTCGTGCTCTGTACGGTGAGGTCTCTTCCCGCCGTAGCAACAAGACTATCCTCGGCCATTATGCGACCGCCAAGATTCGTCAGGTCCTGCTGCGCAGCCACGCTGACTGCCTTGCCGGCGATATCCCCCAGGTTCTGTACATTGTTTGCAGTAATCTGCGTAACGTTGCGTCCGGCGATAGTGCCGGAGTTCTTAAGATCGCCGGAGAGTTGGATATTGACGTTCTGCCCAGCTAACAAGGAACCATTGGCGACAAGGTCGCCCTGTCTTGGCATGACGTAGACCTGAGGCACCAACGCCGTTGTTGTGGTGCCATCCGGCAGCACAATTTCTTGCGCTACGAGCCAGACGATATCGCTGGTCAGTTGCGCCATCTGCGCAGCAGTCAGACTCACCCCAGGCACCAATTCCCACTCCTTGGCATAAGCTGCTCCCACTTGCATCAGCGCCTGATACTGGGCTTCGTCGCTAGCATAGCCGTCAAGGAATCGGCGTCCGGTGAGTTCCGCAATCTGTTCTCGTACGAGCCTCTGTTCGTAGAAGCCATCACCCAGACGCTTTTGTATCGTGTTCGGATCAGTGGCCAATTCCTGCAGCATGTAGTCGCTGGAGAGCCATTGCTGCTGGTTAGCGAAACGCGGATCAACCTCGTAGAGATAGCTGGCCGTCGGGTCAGGATTGAGAATCATCAGGCTGCTGCCGGGTGCTGTACGGCTCGCCACTTGCGTACCGCTTCCGGACACACTGGTGTTGCTACTGGCAACCGAGGTATCGAGTTTCGTTGTAACGCTTTCGGTCACTTCGACGTACGCTCCGCTACCGTAGTAGCCAGCGTGCAGCCCATACCCTTTGTATTTCACGCTATCACCCCGGAATGAGCCGAAATCGGTGACGACGCGCTGACCCGAGGTTTCAGTATTAGTCAGGTTACTGCCAGTAATATCCAGATTACCTCCAGCCAGAATCTGGCTGTTGTCGTTGACAATAGCGCCACCCGAGAGCGTCATACCTTTGCCAGAGACAATACGTCCTGGTGTGCCAGGGTTGTCCACCACAGTCTGTACAGTCTGTGTACTCGTCACCCAAATCTGGTAGAAGTCCCGGTACGCACGATAAATCATGCTCTGGTTATAGTTAATAAGCTGGTTTCTCAGCGCCGCTTGATTCCCCACCGGCACATTAAAGAGTGCCCAGACGGGGTTGTTTTCAGGGTAGAGATAAGGAACGGTAAAGCTCATATCACGTGCTTCATCGTACTCGTAGGTGTCGAGCTGATAGGGAACGCGCGAATAACCAGCCTCGAACGGATATTGAGTGCTAGGAGCAACGTACTCCAAACGCGGCAGACCGGGATCGCCGTCATCATATCGATCCGAGGCACACTTGAAACAGCGGCCCAATGCACTCTCCAGGTAGCGCGTCCCACCCAACCGAATGTAATGCACGTAGGTAGATTCGTTCGTCGTATCCGTCCGAATACTGAAATCCGGATTCAGGTTGTTGAGCTGCTGTGCCGAAATATTTATTCCACCCAGCGATTCGACGGTGGCAGCTTCATTGTTGATCGTGCCAGCCGTGCCTGTAGCATGACCTTCCGCGTCCAGACTGCCACCGATGTTGAGGGCGTTGGCTCCCGTACCCGCACTAAAAATCAACGCACCATTTTTATTGTTCAGCACACCTGCACTGATATCCAATCGTTCACGTGCAGCAATCACGGCATCTGACCGAAGACTGTTGATCGTTTCCGTATCGTTGTTCAGAGTATTTGCCTCAATGGCAAGGTGATCACCATAGATGCGACCGGTGCCGATATTGTCGAGCGTGCCGGCCTGAAGCAAGGCCTCGCTGCCATCGATCAGCCCGCGATTAGAGAGCTGGTCAGTGGCTGAGATCCTGGACGTAACAGCCGCGATCTCGCCCGTGACCGTATTGTCGATATTCTTCGCACTTAGGGTAAGTACGTTACCAGCGTCGATCTTGCCCGCATTGGTCAGATCCGCCGTTGTCACAACCGCAGCATGATCTTGTGCGCTGATGACTGCCTGCGCACCGACGTTATTGATCGTACCGCTTGTCTCAATCCTGAGGTGGCCGCCACTGCCATTCGACGATGCAGCCTGGATCGCTCCTTCGTTCGTTAAAAAACCGTTCGATAGAAGAACCAGATCGCCGCCCGTAGCATTGATGGCGCCCTGATTACGTACCCCTAACCCACTTTCGCTGCCAACCAGATAGATATGACCTGCGTACATGCCGCCTATCGCGGCAACGTCTAGACTGAATTGCGGAGCCGGACCCGTTGCTGTAATCGGCGTAACACCCTGAGCCGCATTGCCGGGATAGTCTGCACTGGTAGTACTAACCTCATTCGCACCGGTGACGACCTTCAGGCGATTCGCCCATATCCCTGCATTCACTTGAACGGATCTGGCCAGAATATCGGTGTAGCTTGCCGTGCGCGTATCTAATCCCAGACCGTCGATACTGATCGTGCCTTGCGTAATGCGGTAGTTCTCGAGCGAGCCGCCATGGAGCGGATTCATGACCGCCGTACCGGTCGTCAGCGTCACGCGATCGGCATTGATGAAGCCGCCGCCATTGACCTGGATGCCTGCCGGGTTGGCAATGATCACTTCCGCTTTTTGTCCTGCTACTTCGACGTAGCCGCGTAGCTGACTGGGATTGCTGGAGTTCACCTCATTCAGAATCACGCGTGCAGCCCCACCTACCAGCCACGGGTTGCCTTGTATCCAGCCGCCTGTTTGTGTTGCGGTATTGGTGCGGCTGTTATTGAGAATGGCGCCATTACTTTGCACATCGAACTGGCTATATGTGTTGCGAGACACACCGGCAGCAGACGGCGTCTGAATATTGACTTGAGGCAGGCCATTTGCTGTTTGCACGATGGTAGGACGTTGATTACCGGGTGCATTCGGATCGGCAACGATTTGCGCATAGGCCAATGGCATGCTCAAGCTCATGACGCCGGCAGCAAGCTTCGCTGCAAAGGAAATCGTCCTCATCTGCATGCACGGCAAGTCTGCAACCTGTTTAACACCGGACGCGACCGGAGCAGCATCGCCCTTGCCTTGTGTAGCCGTGTTCTCTGCCACCACCATCAAGATGCCACGCGCTTGATTAAAGACAATGCGATATAAATGCTTGTTCATGTCTGCTCCCCTGCTTGTTCTTGTTTAATGTGAGAACCGTAACGATGTGAATTGCTGCAACTGTGCTAATAACTCCAATTCAGATTGAAACCAGCCGTGGTATTGGCTGTTCTGAATCCATCTGGTTTTTTTAGTGGTTGACCGACGAAGATGTCGTATGCGCCGCCCAGCACATTACCGCGCAGGCCGATTGCCATACCCGCCAGACGCGTACCGATCAGGTAGCGACTGGACTGGCCACCGACTTCGCCGTAATCCAGGCCGAGGTACAGCTCCTGCCCGCTGGATCCCAGGACGAGGCCGATGTCATTGCGCAGAGTCCAACCGCGGTCGGCGGAGAGCATCATGTCGCCATCAAACCCACGCACCGAGTAGCGACCTCCAATGGCAAAGCGATCTTGCGGCACCAAGGGCGTATCGTTCCACTGCCCACGGAATGCGCCGAGATAGCGCAGGTTTTGCTGCGCAACTTGAAAGGGAACAGATAAGGAAACATCGGCATTCCAGACTTGGGGATGGGAGGCACCTTCTCCGAAGACATCCTCTGGCGCCTGAAGCGCCCGAAACGCGCCTGTTCCATGGCGATAGGCAAGATTCACATCCAGCGTATTGGCTCCCATGAACTCGCGGTGCCCAATACTGAGCTCCCATCCTGCAGTTCGTCTGCGTTGTGTTTGTACTTCAGTGTCATCAATGAAGTTATCCGACTCTTTGAGATAGGCACGCAAAGCCATCGTCGTTTTACGTTGTGCATCCCGGTAAACGACGCGCGAGAGTTTGAGATCATTACTGCTACTGGTGCCGGAATAGACGTAGTTCTGGTTCAAGCCGGCAATACTTTGGAAATATCGATTGCTCGTGGCCGTTGTACTCAGCGCCCAATACCCGAACGGTATCGAATAGTGAACCGTTCCGCCGCGCGTGCCGCGTGCACCGGACTCACCTCCGCCCAGATCATGATTGACACTGATATAGAACAAATCATTCAGCGTCCACCAGTTGTCATAAGACAGTGTCAAGGCACCCTGGTATTTACCGGTCGCTTTGGAACCTGAATCATCCAGGGAGACAGATGCCCGGAATGGAAAGCTCTGTTGATAGGCAATGACAAGATCACTTTGTCCTGGCTGTGCGCCTTCGCCTTCCGCTGCTTCTATCTTGATATCTGCAGCAGCGGTAGGAACACGCTTGAAGTTCTCCAAGCCTTGTTCGATGTCGCGCAGATTCAAAATATCACCGGATCGAATCGGAATGGCATTCCATTGAGTACCGCGTGGATCGGCATCTGTTGCAAAACGAATGTCACGCACGCGTCCTGGAATGACGGTCAGCGTTAAATGACCTGTCTTGAGGTCTTGCGGAGAAACCAGCACGCGCGTTGTCACAAACCCCTTGTCGACGATCGCGTTCTGTATACGGTTCACAACCAGATTGATGCCATTGACGCCAAGACATCTACCGATGGGAGTATCTTCTCCGTCAATCACGCTTTGCAAACCGAATTGAAAGTGATCCACCGCATCACCAATTAACGCAATGTGATCGATGCGAAAACAGGGTGATTCATTTGCGGGCAAGAGAGTCGTTGTCGACGTCACAGGTGCTTGCAAGCGAACATCCGGCGTTTGTTCCTGCTGCAAACGTAATTGCCGTTCACGTTCCTGCTGTCTTAACAGCTCATCGGCAGCGAAACTTTGCGCACATACCGAAGGTGAAAAGAAGAGCCCACTGATCACCAAAGTCATGGAAGGAACAAACGACTTGCGGAAGAAAGGATTTGCACCGGCTTGCTTTTGCATTGTTATTGCGGGCGTTGAAGATCACCCGGACATTATCAAATAGAATGACGATATCTAAAATGCAATGAAAACACGCCCCATATTTATGGGGTATTTAGAAAAAAGTAAGGCTTGTTGTAATTGAGTGCTCTGAAGTGCCAACTTCGCATTCAGGAAAGATTAAACACCTCTCCAATCTCGAAAGACATTTCCCGACGTACGAATATATTTCGCGAAGTTATGTCACAAGTACGCAAACTCCAGTTATTTAAAGGCAAAAACGGAATCATGTATTCCACATGATTCCGTTTTTTTGCGCTGCCAACATGCCGGCAACCTGATCCCGCAGAAGGAATTACTCCTTCCAGTAATCAGCAATCCACGGCGCCTTGCGTACAAAACGCAAGGCGCGATTGCGCCGTCCTTCCAGTGCATCCGGCGGATTCACTTCGCCGTGGAAAATCACGATCTTGGTGCCGTCCGGCACAAACGGTTCACGCCAGTAATTGGTCGGCCATGATGGGATGCAGTGATATTTATAGCTGCAGCACCAGGATGCAGGCCAGTAAGTGAGCTTGCCTTGTTTGTGCAATACATCTGATAAAAATGCCTGCTCATTACGGAAAGCCTGGCGTGCTTCCGCACCCGTGGTACGGAATTTTTCCAGAACGTCTGCATGCGCGCCCAGCTTGAAACGATAGACAGACGAGTTGCCCGTCACACGCCAAGGGCGCTTCCAGTCGTGAATGATCAGGAATTCACCCGGCTGCTCAAAGAAAGCATCGATGCTGTCGGTAATCACCACATCCACATCGAGAAACAGCGCCGTACCTTGCAAGCCATACAGATCAGACTCGAAAGTCGTGAGCTTTTTCCAGCCCCGTTCGGGCAGACCATTCGGCAGTTTCAAATCGGGAATCGGAAAACATTCCACTTCCGAACGAATGCCGGCACCGTCATCGGTCAGGCAGACGAAACGAAAGTCACCTTTCAAATTGCGACGCACCATTGCATACAGGCGATTCACATATTCCGGGCCGTACTTGGTGCCCCATTTCATGCACAGGATGACGCGCTCATTGCTTCCGGCGGCACTCACTGCATTCACACTCTCTGTCATTCATTTCTCCAGCTATAGGCACGATGCCCACTTCAAGGTAAGTCTGCGGCGCGGCCTTTTTCGACTAACGTTCCTGCCTATGCGTCAGGATGATATCGAAATCATGCCGTTAGGACATATAATGCCGTACAAATCAAACAAGAATTGAACCGGGATGTCTGGTCGCTGCCTGCGCCGTAAAACGTGCGATAACCGGCATAGTAAAGTGAATCAATGCCGCTTTCCAGCGCTAGATCAAACATCATGGTTTTTTCCGGACATCAAGGATGGAGTCGCGCCACCAGCCAGCGTGCGTAGCGCCACTCCTGAGATACTAATTTAATTATTTCAGACGCAGACCATGCCTCTAAAACATCTCGATCTGGGCTGCGGTACACGCCCAAAGAATCCATTCGGACACCCGGATCTGCATGGCGTCGATATTCGCGCCGATTCAGCAACCTTATCCAATGCCACCATCGCCACTGCCAATCTCAGCGTGGGCCCGATTCCATATGAGGATAACTCCTTCGATTCGGTTTCGGCCTATGACTTCTTTGAGCATATTCCGCGCGTGGCAGTCGACCATACAAGTCAGACCTCGCGCTTTCCATTCATCGAATTGATGAATGAAATCTGGCGCGTACTGAAACCGGACGGCGTACTGTACGCTGTGACGCCCGCTTTTCCGCACGAAAAAGCACTGCGCGATCCCACTCACGTCAATATCATCACCGCTAAAACGCATCGCTACTTCACCGCGCCCGAAGTGATGGCGCGCATGTATGGCTTTGCCGGCGAATTTCGCCTAATACGTCAATGCTGGGTACATCCGCGCGGCGCTTACGAGCCGACCCACCCGGGTTTCGGCCATCGCCTGCGCGCGATCGGCGAGCGCATCAGCGGCCAGCAATCGCATCTGGTGTGGGAATTTTCTGCGACTAAAAAGGCTGTGGATAGCAAATGAACATCTCGAGCGCTGATGTCACCGTCGTTGTCGTCACCTACAACAGCGCACATTGCATGGCTGGCCTGGCCAGCGCCTTGTCGGTGCTGCCGCATGTGACCATCGTCGACAATGCCAGCGACGACGACACGATCGCGCAAGTTGCCATTCATATGCCGAATGCCAAAATCATCCGCAACGAGCGCAATCTCGGTTTCGGCGCCGCCAATAATCGCGCCTTGCTACAGGCGCAAACTGCCTATGCACTATTGCTCAATCCGGATTGCCTCCCTGCACCAAATTTTTTAGGCGATCTATTGGCAGTTGCAGATCAATACCCGGACGCCGCCATCATTGCGCCACATTTGATCCGTCGCGGCGGCGAAGTGGAAGTCAGTTATCGCTGGCCCGTCACGCACTGGACTTCGGCCGGACCGGCAGCAGGTGCACCATGCTGCGTCGGATTCGTCTGTGGTGCAGTGATGCTGCTGAATATGCCGGTCATGCGCGAAATCGGCTTCTTCGATGAAACTTTTTTCCTGTATTACGAAGACGAGGATTTATGTCAGCGCGTCTTCATGCAGAAAAAACAAATCATCGTTGCACCGCAGGTCAGCGTCACGCATCTGTCACGCGGCTCGGTCAAAGGGCCCAGTCCGTGGCGCGCCGAGTTCGGTCGCGGCTATCATCATGCACAATCAAAACTGATTTTTACGCGCAAGCATTTCGGCGTCGAACATGTTGCCGCACTGCGCTGGAAAACCATGGGATTGGCGCTGCTCAATTTATTGCCGCGCCTGCTGCTGCCATTTCCACGCTATCTGGCGCGTCTGCTCGGCCGCATCTGCGGCCTCTTCCAGTACAAACCCTGATACGACACGCATCCGTATCAATTCAGGCTGCGCCCGGCACTTCTTTTGCAAACTGCAAATGATAGAGGTTGGCATACACGGCATTTTTCTCCAGCAGCTCCTGATGCGATCCCAGTTCCACAATACGACCTTCGGCTAACACTGCAATCCGGTCTGCGCGCTCTATGGTCGACAAACGATGCGCAATGACCAGCGTCGTGCGGCCTTTCATCAATGCATCCAGTGCTGCCTGCACGGCACGTTCGGATTCTGAATCCAGCGCCGACGTAGCTTCATCCAGAATCAGAATGGGCGCATCCTTGTAGATCGCGCGGGCGATCGCCAGACGCTGACGCTGACCGCCGGACAGGCGCGAACCATTGTCGCCTATCATGGTTTCCAGGCCCTGCGGCAAGCCGGCAATCACATCGTCCAGATGTGCCGCCGTAGCCGCAGCCAGAATGCGTGCGCGATCCGGTGTCGCATCGCCATATGCAATATTCGCGGCAATCGTGTCATCGAACAAGACGACGTGCTGGCTGACCATCGCAATTTGCTTGCGCAGGCTGCTCAAGGCAATCTCTTCTATCGGAACGTCATCCAGCCGGATTTCACCCACGGTAGCGGGATAAAAACCCGGCACCAGATTCACCAGCGTCGATTTCCCGCCGCCCGACATACCGACAAAAGCGATTGTCTCGCCCGGCAGTACACTCAGGTTGATATCTTCCAGCGCCATCGTCTTATGCCCGGGATAGGAAAAACCCAGATTGATGAAATCGAGCCTACCGGCAGCGCGCGCCTCCAGAGTTTTACCTGAGGTGCGTTCCGGTTTGGCATCGATCAAACCGAATACCGCTTCCGCTGCAGTCAGACCCTTTTGCAAGGGGCCGTTTACTTCAGCAATATTTTTCAAGGGCGCCAGCAGCATCAGCATGGCCGTAATGAAGGAAACAAAACCGCCTACCGTGGTCTGGTTTTGTTCAGACTGTATCAGTGCAATCACGATCACGATCGCTACCGCGCACGATGCCATGATTTGTGTGACCGGCGTAGTCGCCGCCAGCGTACTCGCCATACGCATCGTATAGCTGCGCAACTTGTCAGCACGAACTTCAAAGCGATCGTTTTCGTACTGGTGACCGCCGAAAATCTTGATGACCTGATTGGCGCGTGTGGACTCTTCAATCACTTGCGTCATCTCGGCATTGACGGCCTGATACTCGCGCGTCAACCTGCGTACACGCTTGCCTGTAAAGCGCACTACGACTGCAATCAATGGCAGCAACACCAGCGCGACCAGCGTCAGGCGCCAGTTCAGCCAGAACAAGAATGCCAACAGCACAATCACCGTCAGCGAATCGCGAATGATGGACGTGTAAACCTTGGTGATCATTTCAATGATTTGCTGCACTTCAAACATCATGGAATTGATCACGCGCCCTACCGAATGCGTGCCATAAAAACCCAGCGGCACATCGAGTATGCGTTCGAACATTTTCTTGCGCAGCGTGCTCAACAAACGCGACGACACCCAGGTCATCGTATACGTCGTTGTAAAAGTCGAAATCCCGCGCAAGACAAAAATACCGATGATGGCCAGCGGCACCAGCCACAGCGAAAAAGTCGGCTTGCCGCCGAATCCCTTGTCCAGCAGCAGGCGCATCACGGCGGGGAACATCGGTTCAGTCAGTGCAGTCAGTATCATTCCGATAAATGCCACTGCCAGACGTTTTTTGTACGGCCCCAACATGCCGTACAGGCGTTTCAAATGCGGAGAAATTGTCATCTGCCTGCATCTCCATACTGATTGCTATTGTTTTTATATGCGTGCCGATTGATACCGGCCAGCGGAATCGCCAGTAATACCATGAATGCAATGCCGAACAATGCATCGCGCAAAATGGCGTTTACCAAGCCGCCGAACATGATGGCAACGCCTATGGTTAACAGGCGCATACCCATTGCGCCTCCTATCCTGGCGGCGACCATCAACTGCGCCAGCCATATCCATAACAATGCACACAATCCGATGATGCCTATTTCTGCGGCATATAGCAGATAGTCGTTATGCGGCGTCGCCATGGAGGCGCTCATCAAACCTTGTGCCCGCTCCGGATATTTAATGGCCCAGGTACCGATTCCATTACCGCCTATCGGCCGTTCCTTGATGATCCCCATCGTGATTTGATACATCTCGAGACGTACGCCCTCCGTACTGATCTTGCCGCCATCAACAAAGGCCTTGATATCATTCACCGTGCCAACCATCCGCTCACGAAAACCAGTCGCGGTTTGCCACGCCACAGCGAGTACAACAACCGTACCCAGCACCAGCAATACGCTGCGCCATGAAAATGCCAGGTAACGCAACAACACCAGCACGCAGCCAAAAATGAAAATCAGGCTGCCGGTACGCGTTTTGGCCAGGAACAGCAGAGCAACGGCGATGTACAACAAGGCTGCCATGCGCTGCCACTTGTGCTCGCGAAAGGCAAAAATTTCATTCAGCATCCAGCCGCCCGCAATCCCCAGCAAAATACCTATCAGTATCGATTTGTTGCCGGCATACATACGGTAATTCTGGAACAAGGTCCAGTCGGGCAGCAACTGGAAAAAATTCAGGTAGAGCAAAGTCGCAGCGACCAGCGCACCTGCAAAAAAAACCTTCAGCGCACGCTGTTGCCAGCGTCCGCCCCCCACGCTGATGAACACCAGCAGCACCAGATAAATCTGGTAATGCATGAAGGCCTTCCAGAATCCTTCCGGGCGTTCCAGCAACAAACCGGCGCCGCAAGTCACTGCCAGCAAGGCCATGATCGGGAGGAACATCGGACTATCCTTGACCGCCTGCCATCTGTCGCGATAATGCCCACCCAGCAGCAGCGCCACAAGGAACAGCACGATACCGGCATAACCAATCCCGATCGGGAAAAACAGGGTAATAGGCAACAGCGAGAGGATGAATTGCGCTTTCGTTTCGTTTGTATTGAACAAATTCATCCGATCAGTCATAGGCAATCTGTACATTTTTTTCCGAATATAAATCGATTAGTTTTTGTTTTGTGTTGTCATCCGGATTAATCCGCCATTGCTCCGCAAAACGCAATTCCGATACACCCTTCTGATTCTGGTACTGAATCACAACCGGACTACCGTCGGCACGCGCTGATGCCTGCAGGGTCGCCATCAAGGTGCTGACGTCGGCCGATGCCTGCAAGGACAAATAGATGCACTTGGCGTATTGAATCCGTACCGCTGCGATATCCATCACTTTCTCGGCCGTAATTCGCAAGCCGCCGGAGAAACGGTCTTCCGATATTTTCCCGGATACTGCGAGGAATTCATCTTCCTTGATCAGATTGCGATTGGCGTCGAACACTTCGTTGTACACGGTCACATCGACTGTCGCGCTACCGTCGTCCAGTGTCACGATGATCATGCGACCGCGTTGCGTCATTTGCGTACGTACGCCGGAAATCACGCCGGCTATCGTTCTTGGTTCGCGCGATGGCTCCAGGTTACTCAGTTTGGTGCGTGCAAAACGGCGTACTTCCTCTGCATAGGCATCGAACAAATGGCCAGACAGATAAAAACCCAATGCAGCTTTCTCTTCCGTCAGCTTTTGTTTATCGCTCCACGGCGATGCCTTGACGTATTCGGGCGGCGTTTCCATATCGCTATCGTCGCCACCGAACAGGCTGACCTGATTTGCTGATGCTTCGGCTTGTTCCGCACACTCCATCGCGAAACCGACTGATGCCAACAGAATTGCGCGATCGATGTTGAAACAATCGAAAGCACCGGCACGAATCAGCGAATCGATGGTACGGCGATTGATCTGGCGTTTGTCGACGCGTTTGCAAAAGTCGAACAGATCGATAAAAGGTTTTCCCTGACGTGCACTCACGATTGCATCGATTGCGCCTTTGCCTGAGCCTTTGACTGCGCCCAGACCGTAACGGATCTGCGTCGCTTTCTTGCCCGGCACACCGACTGGCGTAAAACGATAATCGGATTGATTGATATCCGGCGGCAGCAAGGTCAGGCCGCATACATCCAGCGTATCTTCGACCAGAATCTTGATCTTGTCGGTATCGTCCATCGCCAGCGACAAGTTGGCAGCCATGAACGCAGCCGGATGATGCGCTTTCAGATAAGCGGTGTGATACGACAGCAAGGCATAAGCAGCGGCGTGCGATTTATTGAAACCGTAACCGGCAAACTTTTCCATCAAATCGAAAATCTCGTCGGCTTTTTCAGCGGACAGATCGTTCTTCGCAGCACCGGCGCGGAACAGCTCGCGATGCTGCGCCATTTCTTCCGCTTTCTTTTTACCCATCGCACGGCGCAGCAAATCCGCGCCGCCCAGCGAGTAACCGCCGATGACCTGCGCCATCTGCATAACCTGTTCCTGATACACCATGATGCCGTAGGTTTCAGACAAGATGGCTTCGGTACGCGGATCCGGATATTCGAAACGTTCACCGTGCTTGCGGCGGCAGAAATCCGGAATCAGATCCATAGGACCCGGACGGTACAAGGCGACCAGCGCAATAATGTCTTCGAAGCGATCAGGCCGCGCGTCCTTCAGCATGCCTTGCATGCCGCGGCTTTCCAGCTGGAACACGGCGACGGTTTTCGCCTTGGTCAGCAAATCATAGGAAGGCCTGTCATTGAGTGGTAATTTCTCCAGGGAGAAATCCGCCATCGCCGGATCAAGATCCTTGATGTAGCGCACGGCGCGATCGAGGATCGTCAGCGTAGTCAAACCC
The DNA here is from genome assembly GCF_044761395.1 of Herminiimonas sp. NPDC097707. Classification (NCBI taxonomy): domain Bacteria; kingdom Pseudomonadati; phylum Pseudomonadota; class Betaproteobacteria; order Burkholderiales; family Oxalobacteraceae; genus Herminiimonas; species Herminiimonas sp. NPDC097707. The sequence continues at coordinate 36,205 of NZ_JBIWCI010000002.1, forward strand.
AAAAAGTCGAACTTCACCAGGCCGACGGCTTCGACGTCGTCTTTATCGTATTGCGACACCACGCCGGCGTCGCCGCCTTGCGTGTACAAAGGGCAAAAATCCGTCAGCTTGCCCGGTGCGATCAATACACCGCCGGCATGCATGCCGATGTTACGGGCGATGCCTTCAACTTTTTGCGCCAGCTCCAGCAACTGTTTTACTTCTTCCTCATTTTCCAGACGCTCGGCCAGCAGCGGTTCTTCCTTGATGGCGTCAGCAATCGTGACCAGCTTGCCCGGCTTGAATGGAATCAGTTTGGAAATGCCGTCGCAAAAGTTGTAGCCGAAATCCAGCACACGGCCAACGTCGCGCACCGCACCTTTGGCCGCCATCGTGCCGAAAGTCGCAATCTGCGAAACCGCATCCTTGCCGTACTGATCCTTCACGTATTGAATGACGCGGTCGCGCCCTTCCTGGCAAAAGTCGATATCGAAATCGGGCATGGAAACCCGCTCAGGATTCAGAAAGCGTTCGAACAGCAGGTTGTATTGCAGCGGATCGAGATCGGTAATCAGCAGCGAATACGCAACCAGCGAACCCGCGCCCGAACCACGGCCCGGCCCCACCGGCACACCGTTATTTTTCGCCCACTTGATAAAGTCCGCCACGATCAGGAAGTAACCGGGGAAACCCATGTGGATGATGGTGTCGGTCTCGAATTTCAGTCGTGCCTGATAACGCTCGCGATTTTTTTCGCGCAGTTCAGGATCAGGATACAAATGCTGCAGACGTCCTTCCAGACCGCGCTGCGCTTCCTTGACCAGAAATTCATCGATGGATGAACCGTCAGGTGTCGGGAAGTTAGGCAGCTTCGGCTTGCCCAATTCCAGCATCAGATTGCAGCGCTTGGCGATTTCCACCGAGTTCTGCAAGGCGTTCGGCATATCGGCGAACAATTCCGCCATTTCAGCCTGCGTGGTAAAGCGCTGACGTTCGTTGAAACGCTTGATGCGACGCGGATTCGCGAGTATCTCGCCTTCAGAAATACAGGTACGCGCTTCATGCGCGGTGAATTCATCCTGATCCAGGAACTGTACCGGATGCGTCGCCACCAAAGGCAAATTCAATTTAGCTGCCAGCACAGACGCCTGGCGCACATGCACATCCATATTCGGCTGCTCGGCGCGCTGCACTTCTATATAAAAATGACCGGGGAACATATCTGCCCAGCGTTTGGCATGACGTTCGGCGGTGGCAAGATTGCCGTTATCGATTGCCATGCCGACATCGCCGAAATGCGCGCCGGACAAAACAATCAAGCCATTCGCTCCGCCCTCTGCGGCAAGCTGCTCCAGCCATTCGGGACGGATTTCGGCACGACCGCGATGCAGGTTGGTCAGCCACGCTTTCGACAATAGTTCGCATAATTGCAGATAACCGGTCTTGTTCTTGACCAGCAACAGCAGGCGCGACGGCTTGTCCTTGTCGTTATCGTTACTGATCCAGACGTCGCAACCGACGATAGGCTTGATGCCTTTGGAACGGGCTTCTTTATAAAATTTGACCATCCCGAACAGATTGGCCAGATCGGTGATCGCGAGCGAAGGCTGCGCATCGGCAGCAGCGGCGGCGATCACGTCATCGATACGGACCAGGCCGTCGACGATAGAATATTCGGAATGCAGGCGGAGGTGAGTAAATTGCGGAGAAATCATGGCCGTATTCTACCGCGACCACCCCTTTCAACAGACATTTCAGCATTCCGGAATGCGAAGTTTATAATGTCGCCTTGTTGCTGCCTTTCTTGTCCGGCATCAGCAAACAACATTGTCCTCTTTGCAAGAGCAATCACCATCAAGAAGCGCACCAACATGCAATCCACACCATCTTTCGTCAACATTGCCGCCTACAAATTCATCAGCTTCGACGACACCGTCGAAAAGCGCCCGGAATTTATCGCCAAGTGCGCTCAATTGTCCTTAAAAGGCACCATTCTGCTCAGCCCGGAAGGGATCAACCTTTTTCTGGCAGGAACCCGTGCGGACATAGACAGTTTTCTGGCATGGATACGGGCCGATGTGCGCTTCGCCGATCTGGAAGTGAAAGAAAGTTATTCAGACGATCAGCCATTCAAATACATGCTGGTCAAGCTCAAGCGCGAAATCATCACAATGAAGCATCCGCTGATCAAGCCGGAAGAAGGCCGCGCGCCCTCAGTCGACGCGACCACGCTCAAGCGCTGGCTGGATCAGGGTCATGACGACGACGGCAAGCCGGTCGTCATGATGGATACGCGCAATGCGTTTGAAGTCGATGTCGGCACCTTCGACAACACCATCGATTACCGCATAGAAAAATTCAGCGAATTCCCCGACATCGTCGCCAGGAACAAGGACGACCTGAACGACAAGACCGTCGTCACCTTCTGCACTGGCGGCATCCGCTGCGAAAAAGCCGCCATCTATATGAAGAATGTCGGTTACGACAGCGTGTATCAACTGGACGGCGGCATTCTCAAGTACTTTGAAGAAGTCGGCGGCGATCATTACAGTGGCGACTGCTTCGTGTTCGACCACCGCACCGCGCTCAATCCGCGCCTGGAACCAACATTGGCAACGACATGCACCGCATGCAATGCAAGCGTATCGCCACGCGAACAGCTGGCGCCGGAATTCGTCGAAGGCGTATCCTGCCCGCATTGCATCACACAAGCTGCATCACATTAAACAGAAGCAATTGCCTTCCATCTAACGAGACAATAATCATGATCAAAATCGGTGACATCAAGGTCGATAACGCACTGCCCTTCGTCCTGTTCGGCGGCATCAACGTGCTCGAATCACGCGACCTCGCGATGAAGTCTTGCGAAGAATACGTACGTGTTACGCAAAAACTCGGCATCCCTTACGTTTTCAAGGCATCGTTCGACAAGGCCAATCGCTCATCGATCCACTCCTATCGCGGCCCTGGCCTGGAAGAAGGCATGCGCATTTTTGAAGAAATCAAAAAAACCTTCAACGTGCCTGTCATCACCGATGTGCATGAAGTGCATCAAGCCGCGATCGTGGCCGAAGTAGCCGACGTGTTGCAACTGCCGGCCTTCCTCGCACGCCAGACAGACCTGGTCGTTGCGCTGGCAAAAACAGGCCGCGTCATCAATATCAAGAAGCCGCAGTTCTTGAGTCCGTCGCAAATGCTGAACATCGTTGAAAAATTCAAGGAAGCCGGCAACGAACAATTAATCCTGTGTGACCGCGGTACCTGCTTCGGCTACGACAATCTGGTCGTCGACATGCTGGGTTTCGGCGTAATGAAAAAAGTGTGCAATAACCTGCCGATTATTTTTGACGTGACGCATGCATTGCAGCAACGCGATCCGGGCGGCGCTGCCTCCGGCGGTCGCCGCGAACAAGTAGCCGATCTGGCGCGTGCGGGCATGGGCGTGGGCCTCGCCGGCTTGTTCCTGGAAGCGCATCCGGATCCGAAATCTGCAAAATGCGATGGGCCTAGTGCTTTACCGCTGGATAAACTGGAGCCGTTTTTGGCGCAGTTGAAGCAGTTGGATGATTTGGTGAAGTCGTTTGCACCATTGGATATTGAAGCGTAGTTTTTAGTTGGCTTGGTTTAAATAAAAAGCGCGGCATCTTTTGGATGGCGCGCTTTTTTAATTACATGTTGCTGTTGCTGATTTGACAGGTGCTTCGTTGTTGCTTGGGTTGCCGGGGGTAGCCCGGCGGCTACTCACTTTTCCTGCATCGCCAAGAAAAGTAAGCAAAAGAAGGCGACCGCACAGCCGCTGCCCTTCGGGTTCCCGTTTATGCCGCGCAAAAAATGGGAAACGGGCGAAACTCGCCTGCGGCTCAGACAACGCCCATTCCTCTTTCCATTTTCTGCACGTCACAAACGGCAGCGTCACAGCGGAGGGCAGGTCCGGCTCGCCTTCGGCATTGCCGAACCCGAACCGTGATGGTGATGACTTGAAATTAAGCAGGATGTAATGGGTATAAACCAAAAATACTGGATAACGATTCAGCACCCGTGCATCAAGCACCCGATGCCGCAGGCGAGGAAGCGTGTCGTCCCGCTGTGACGCTGCCAGTGATTCGTTGCCGAAAATGGATCAAGAAGTGAACGTTGTCTGAGCCGTAGGCGAGTTTCGTTCACTTCCCATTTTTGGCGGCGCAGCACTGGGGAGCCCGCAGGGCCCGCGGCTGTGCGGTCGCCTTTTTTGGGTTACCTTTTTTGGCGAAGCAAAAAAGGTAACTGGCCGCCGGGCCACTCCCGGCAACCGAGCATCAAAAATAAGTCTAACGAACCAGATCAAACACCAACACTTCAGCCTGCTGCCCCGCACTAATATCAACAGTAGCCACATCCGACAGTTTCAGCGCATCACCCGCTTTTAGCTCAACACCATTCACTGTCACAGTCCCGCGTGCAACGTGCACATAGGCAAGCCGTCCAGCAGCGATAGTCAGCGAAGCAGCTTCAGCACCATCGAACAAACCGGCATACAGCTTCGCATCCTGATGGATCAATACAGAACCATCTTCACCATCCGGGCTGGCAATCAGGCGCAAGCGACCGCGTTTTTCTTCCGTCGAGAAATTTTTCTCTTCATAGCTCGGTGGAATGCCAGTCACATTAGGCTGGATCCAGATTTGCAGGAAATGCGTGGTCTGATCTTTCGCATGATTGAATTCCGAATGGCGCACACCGGTGCCCGCACTCATTCTTTGCACATCGCCGGGACGAATTACACTGCCGGTGCCCATGCTGTCTTTATGCGCCAGCTCGCCTTCCAGCACATAGCTGATGATTTCCATGTCGCGGTGGCCGTGGGTCCCGAAGCCGCCACCGGCATGAACACGATCTTCATTGATCACGCGCAAGGGGCCGAAACCCATATGCTTTTCATCATAGTATTCGGCGAACGAGAAGCTGTGATACGAATCCAGCCAGCCGTGGTTTGCATGACCGCGATCTTCACTTTTTCTAATTTCAAGCATGATGTCTTCCTTTCGGTGAATTTTATTGTGCAACTTGGTATAACTATAGCCTCCAAAAGATCATTAAATAAGGCCATAATTACGTACAAGTTGTACAAATATTTTGACTATTTGATTCGGCCATGAGTCTGACGCTGGAAGCAATCCGTATTCTCGACACAATAGACCGTAAAGGCAGCTTCGGCGCGGCGGCAGTTGCTCTCGATCGCGTCCCCTCTGCGCTAACCTATAGTGTGCGCAAGCTGGAGGAAGACCTCGATGTATTGCTGTTCGATCGCCGCGGCCATCGTGCCAAGCTGACACCGGCCGGCCAGGAATTGCTGACCGAAGGCCGTCATCTGCTGCGCGCGGCTGCCGAACTGGAGCAGCGCGTCAAACGGACGGCGACCGGCTGGGAAGTCGAATTGCGTATCGTGCTCGACGCCATTATTCCATTTGAAAAAATGCTGCCGCTGATCCGCGAATTCGACCTGCAGGATTCCGGTACGCGCCTACGCTTTTCCACCGAAGTATTATCCGGCACCTGGGAAAGATTGATCAGCGGCGATGCGGACCTGGCAATCGGTGTAGCTTACGAAGGACCGGATCTGATACGCGGCTCAGGCGGTTTTCGCGTCAAGCCTCTGGGCGATCTCGATTGGGTGTTTGCGATCGCTCCCCATCACCCACTGGCGATAATGGAAGAACCGCTTTCAGTCACAGATATACAGCGCTATCGCGCAGTGGTAACCGGCGACAGCGGTCGCATGCTGCCCAGCGTCACCGCAGGATTGCTGACCGGACAGGCAACGCTGACAGTGCCGACCGTGCATGACAAACTGGCGGCGCAACTGGCTGGATTGGGTTGCGGCTACCTGCCGCGCAAATGGGCCGAGCCGCATCTGGCGTCCGGCGCATTGATCGAAAAACAGACCAGCGAAAAAAAATCTGCCGGCATACCACAATATGCTTGGCGCACAGATGGGCGTGGCAAATGCCTGAAATGGTTTCTGGCCAAACTGGCCGATCCCGTCGTGCAAGACATGTTGCTGAGCAAATGAATATGAGCAATCCAATCAACTCTTACACAGGGCGCTTTGCCCCTTCACCCAGCGGCCCCCTGCATGCCGGCTCGCTGGTCGCAGCGATGGCCAGCTACCTGGATGCCAAGGCCCATCAGGGACTGTGGCTGCTGCGCATAGAAGACATAGACGAAACACGCACCGTCCCCGGCGCGACTGCGGCGATCATGCAGGCGCTGGCAATTTTTGGCATGCAGCACGATGGCGAAGTACTGGTGCAAAGTCAGCGCAAGGATGTATATCAAGCCGCATTCGACAAGCTGGCTGCGCATGCCTATCCATGCGGCTGCACACGCAAGGAAATTGCCGACTCGCGACTCGGCATTGCACCCGATGGCGCAGCGATTTATCCAGGCACCTGTCGCAACGGTTTGACTGCAGGAAAAGTCTCGCGCACCTTGCGCCTACGCGTACCCGACATTGGTCAGGAAGATGAATCCATCACCTTCAACGATCGCTGGCTCGGCCCGCTGACGCAACATCTGGCGACTGAAGTCGGCGACTTCGTGTTAAAACGCGCCGATGGATACTGGGCCTATCAACTGGGGGTGGTTGTCGATGATGCAGAACAAGGTGTCACCCACATCGTGCGCGGCGCAGATTTGCTGGAATCCACCGCAAGACAAATCTATCTGCAGCACATACTCGGATTAGCTACGCCCTCTTATATGCACGTGCCGGTCGTGCTCAATGACGCGGGAGAAAAGCTGTCAAAACAAACCGGCGCGCGAGCACTCGATCTGGCACATCCATTAAATGAATTACTGCATGCAGCACGCTTTCTGGAATTACAGCCTGGCCGTATCGATTCGATTGAATCATTCTGGCAAAGCGCAATTGCCGAATGGGCACATCGATTTGGCGCACAATAAAAAAGGACGCCTGGGCGTCCCTTTTTATTGTGCTGCTGAAACTCAACGCTTGGGCGCGCCGCCCAGCAAAGCCGCCATCCTGTGTTTCTGCGGTTTGGCTGGCACCTGATCCGCCAGCTTGTCGTCACTGATCATCGTCGATGGCTCAGGCTCATACGGCTTGGTAAAGAACGGGTCGATTTTTTCCTTGCGTGGCGCGGCAGCATACGCACTGCGACTGCCATTCGATGGCACGCCGGCACTGCGTTCCGGTGCACGCGACGGGCGAGGGGAAGACTCATCTTTGTTGCGCGGACTGCGCTCGTGTGCGCGGCGGTCATGACTGCGTTCGGCAGTGCGCCCGGATGAAGGTGTAAACCCGATCAGCTCGGCCGGCACAAACTTGTGCTTGATCATCTTCTCGATATCAACCAGCAAACGCGCATCCTTGTCCGAGAACAGTGAAATCGCATCGCCCGATGCACCTGCACGGCCGGTACGGCCGATACGATGCACATAATCTTCTGCGTTGTACGGCAAGTCGAAGTTGATCACACAAGGCAGTTCGGCAATATCGAGGCCACGCGCGGCGACGTCGGTCGCCACCAGCACTTCTATCGTGCCGTTTTTGAATTGCTCCAGTGCCTGCATGCGCTCCGACTGCGATTTGTCGCCGTGAATCGCGGAAGCCTTGACGCCTTCGCTTTCCAGTTGGCGTGCCAGGCGCGATGCGCCGATTTTTGTATTCGAGAAAACGATGACCTGCTTCAGGCCGCGCTCGCGGATGATGAAGGACACCGCGTCGCGCTTGGCTTCTTCTTCCACTTTGTAGATGATCTGCGTGACGTTTTCTGCCGTTGCATTGCTGCGCGCGACTTCGATCGTGACCGGATCTTTCAGGAAAGTTGCTGCAAGTTTCTTGATCTCCGGCGAAAACGTCGCCGAGAACATCAGATTCTGCCGCTGTTTTGGCAACAAATTGATAATGCGCTGCAGGTCAGGCAGGAAGCCCATGTCCAGCATACGATCCGCTTCATCCATGACCAGGATTTGCGTTTGCGACAGGTTGATGGTTTTTTGCTGTACGTGATCGAGCAGACGACCCGGCGTCGCAATAACGATTTCCACCCCGCCGCGCAAGGCAGCGGTTTGCGGCGTCATATCCATACCGCCGAAGACAACCAGCGAACGCAAAGGCGTGTGACGCGAATAGGCTTTGACGTTGGCGGCGACCTGATCGGCCAGCTCACGCGTCGGCGTCAGGATCAATGCGCGCACTGGATGACGTGCAGGCGAGGCGCTGGAATTGGCATGCGCCATCAGCAACTGGATGATAGGTAATGAGAAACCCGCCGTTTTACCGGTACCGGTTTGCGCAGCCCCCATAACGTCCATGCCTTTGAGCACAACCGGGATCGCCTCGGCCTGGATAGGCGTCGGGTGGACATAACCCTGATCGTTCAGCGCCTTGAGAATTTCCGGCGCGAGGCCGAAATCCTGAAAACGAATGGCAGGCGCGGCATCAGGGATCACGATGGGCGTTTCGGTAGGCAAAGCAGACTGATTGTCAGACATTGTGTGCAGCAGGTTCCTGGGACGTTAATGCAATTAGAGCATGCAAATAATGCAAACCCGTGACGAATCCGGAAAAGACCTGACTCTTTCGATAATTGAATGATTACTTGATGAAACAAGGCTGAAATGAGCAGGCGCGAAGCGCTGTAGAAATTCTGGACCTTCTCGACTACCGTCACCGCCTTGACAAAACCAGATGCATTATACGCCGTAAGGCAGAAACACGTGATTTATCAATGGCTTGTAGTAAATAAATGGCAAGACTGGCGGGATGAACGCTGCCGAAGGGCGTCGGCCAGCATAAAGGGAGGAAGGATCGCGTTTTACGCGCATGCGCTGCAGAATGACGATATTGCAGCGCATGTCCTCATTAATGACACATTACGACATCGATGCCATGGTTCTATGTCCGATGGCTAGTTGTGCAGAGGAGCCCGGCTGCTTGCGGACTACGCCCGGCACCATGGTTGCACCACCGGTAGTTTTAAAAATCGAAATCGATTGCGATAAATGCTCGGTCTGTTCTTCCAGACTCGCGGCTGCAGCTGCTGCTTCCTCAACCAGCGCGGCATTTTGCTGCGTCACCTGATCCATGTGCGAAATGGCCAGATTGACTTGCTCAATCCCGTCACTTTGTTCGCGGCTCGCCTGCGTGATTTCATTCATGATGTCGGTCACGCTTTTCACTGAATTGACTATGCCTTCCATGGTTGCCATCGCATCGCCGACCAGACGATTGCCGACACCCACCTTGTCCACCGAGTCGTCGATCAAGTGCTTGATTTCCCTGGCTGCGTTGGCAGAGCGTTGCGCCAGGCTACGCACCTCTCCCGCTACCACCGCGAAACCCTTGCCCTGTTCGCCGGCACGCGCCGCTTCCACGGCAGCATTCAATGCCAGAATATTCGTCTGAAACGCAATGCCGTCGATCAAACTGATGATATCGACAATCCGTTTGGCAGAAGCGCTGATTTCATTCATCGTCGCCCCCACTTTTTCCACCACCGCGCCTCCTTTGCCAGCCACCTCGGATGCCGACAGCACCAGACGATTCGCCTGCTGCGCATTGTCTGCATTCTGCTTCACGGTGGAAGCGAATTGCTGCATGCTGGAGGCGGTTTCTTCCAGACTGGACGCCTGCGATTCAGTGCGGCGCGACAAATCCATATTGCCTTCGGCAATTTCGTGCGTTGCAATCGTGATCGAATCGACGTTCTGACGGATATCGCCCATCACGGAACGCAAATTCACATTCATCTGCTGCAGAGCTTGCTGCAATTGCCCCATGTCATCATGACGATCGACATCGAAATTCGCCGTGAAATCGCCGCCAGCTATCACACGCGTCTTGCTGATCAAGCTGTTCAGCGGCCGCATGATGGAGAAATACAGGCCCACCCAGGTAAGGATGGCAATCGCGGCGCCGACTATCGTTGCCGCGCCATACCAGTACGTCCAGGCGGCATTTTCAACTGCCGTGGCAGCGGCAAATCCCAGCGTCAGAATCAGCGCTGTCAGCGCGCTCATACTGATGCCTATGCGCGAACCCAAGCCGATATTTTTCAACGATGCCAGCTTGCCGAATAATCCCGACGCCACGACTTCGCCACGCTTGATCATCAAGCCCTTGGCCGTACCAGCCTTGAAACGCTCATAAATTTTTGCCGCGGCATCTACCTGTGCCCGACTCGGTTTGCTGCGCACCGACATGTATGCGACGATTTTCTGCTCTTCCCGTACTGGCGTGACATTCGCGTTGACCCAGTAAAAATCGCCGTTTTTACGTCGATTTTTGACCATGCCAGTCCACGGTAAACCCTGCTGCAAGGTCTGCCACATATCTGCGAATGCCTGCTCAGGCATGTCAGGATGGCGAATCAGGTTATGCGGCTTGCCGAGCAACTCTTCTTCCGTAAAGCCACTGGCTTCGATAAAGGCTGGATTTACATAGGAAATTCGGCCTTTGGTATCGGTTTTTGATACCAAAGACATGTCATCCCGCAAGATGAATTCGGCATTCGTAACCGGTAAATTGGTGCGCATCTAACGTCCCCTGCTATGGTTTGAAAGGCAAGCTTATTGCAGTTGCCGGTATGGATACATGTGTATACCATATTGCCATTGGGGAATCAGAGTATTGCGATAGATCAATTTTTGTGAGAAATCAATTCCCCAGAATGACTAGACCATCTTGCCTGTTTCGCCAGAATTATAGTTGCCATACAGACATCACGGCGTGAACTCCCAGTGCTCGGACCAGTCCACTTCCTCCGTCGCTACAGTGCGTAAAAGCTCAAAGGCTTTTTGCATCACCTCGGATTCTTTTTCGCGCGAATAAACCAGGTAAACCGGATACGAAAACTCGGGCGTACTTTTCACTTTTTCCAGCAGACCCATGGCCAGTGCACGCCGCACAACGCGCGTACGAAAATAGCCGCTGCCGCCGCATTGCAAGATATATTGCAGGGCCAACGGCCCCAGGTTGAAAGACAGGACATTTTTTGCCTTGTCCGGCAAGGCAGCGTCGTGCTGCTTTCTGAAATCCAGCCCCCAATCAACATACACATAGGGCTCAGGATTTTTGGTCGATGCAATCTGCACCAATTTTTCTTCTAATATCTGCTCTACCTGCATGCCGGTCCAGTATTCCGGCCGATAAACCAGCGCAGCATCCAGCAAACCATGCTCAAGCTTGGACTGCAAGCTGCTGCCATCGCCAACCTCCACACGGATCGCGTGCGAGGGCAAGGCGCGTCGGAGTTGCATCGTCCATTGCAACATCAATGGATTGCACAAGCTCACCTCGCTACCCAGTGCAAGCGAATCGCCATAACCGTCCGGCAAAGGCAAATCACGCCGCGCCGCGTCCCAAGTTTGCACCAACTGGCTGGCATATCCTACGAAACGCTCACCATCGTCGGTTAAACGCGCACCGGCCCGATTGCGCACAAACAGCGAACAACCCAATTGCGACTCCAGATTTTGCACCCTTGCCGTCACGGTGGTTTGCGTGACATGAAGGCGTGTCGCGGCGGCAATAAAACTGCCTGAACGTACGATATAAAGAAAGGTCCGGGCGAGCTCAATATCCATGTTTATCCTTTAGTGCAACATTCCTGATAATAAATGTGGGGAAATTTCATTTTTACATGACGCCATAAATATGCATAATCTGTGCATATTTTAACGCCAAGAGATCCACGCGATCGAATAATCTGCTCGGCGCATGCATTACAAAAAAACAAGCGTATTTACACAACAAACCTTTGGTCCTCAAATCGAAAGGAGTTTCCTGAATGTCCGCTCAATTCTTACCCCGGGGTACAACGTCGTTCACTCCCAAGAATTCTCGCCTGCATCGTGCAACGGTAGAGCTCCTTGGCAAGGCGTCCATCCAGATCAACGGCTCCAGTCCGTGGGACATGCAACTCAAATCAGCCGGCGTTCCAGAGCGCGCGTTTTCCCAGGGCAACCTGGGATTAGGTGAAGCATATATGGATGGCGCATGGGATGCAGAAGAATTGGATGAATTTTTTGCGCGTCTTTTAGGCACCAGACTGACCGATCAGATTCAACCCTTACGCCTGCTGGGGCATGCGCTATCTGCAAAATTGCTGAACCGGCAAGACATGAAACGCGCCAGACAGGTAGGCGAAGTGCACTATGACCTGGGCAATGATTTTTATGCCGCAATGCTCGATGCCCGCATGACCTATACCTGCGGCTACTGGGAAAATGCCACCAGTCTGGAACAGGCGCAGCAAGCCAAATTGGACATGGTCTGCCGCAAACTGCGACTCAAACCCGGCATGCGTGTACTGGATATCGGTTGTGGCTGGGGCAGCTTCATGGCGTACGCTGCTGAAAACTATGGCGTGGAATGCGTAGGCGTGAGTATTTCAAAGGAACAGGTTGCATGGGCGCAGCAACGCTATGCGCATCTGCCGCTGGAATTCCGCCTGCAGGATTACCGTGAACTGAATGAAGAGTTCGATGCGATCGCCAGCATTGGCATGTTTGAACATGTAGGCCGAAAGAATTACCGGACCTACATGAAAGTCGCGCATCAATGCCTGAAAAAGAACGGTGTGTTTCTGCTGCACACCATAGGCAAGAACATGCGCAAATCCGCACCCGATCCATGGATAGATAAATACATTTTCCCCAACGGCGACCTGCCGTCGGCAGGTCAAATCGGCGACGCGGCAGACAATTTATTTATCATTGAAGACATGCACAACTTCGGTGCCGATTACGACAAGACGCTGATGGCCTGGTTCAGGAATTTCGATGCGGCATGGCCGCGTTTTGAAAATCAATTAGGCACACGCTTTTATCGCATGTGGCGCTATTACCTGTTGTCCTGCGCCGGCGCCTTCCGCGCACGCGATATTCAGTTGTGGCAATGGGTGCTATCCAAGGAAGGAGTACCCGACGGGTATCACCGCGAACGGATTTGATGAGTTTTGAGTTAGGCAGCTGACGTTATAAACGGACGTTCAATTCAATGTATTGGATTGAACAATGGCTGTGCACAAAGAAAAGGGCTTGCGTCACAAACGCAAGCCCTTTTCCCTTGTAACAGAACCCCGGCCTTGGCTGCGGACGACTGCTCGCAGTATGTCATCACACCTCATATGCCGCCATGGCCGATGGATAAAGGCGCATAGTCTGGCCAGCTCAATACGATCGTAAAAAACACGAGCGATTTTAAAGCTATGCCGCCCCTTCCCAGATCACATGAACATTCTTGAGTCCCAGTTTTTGTGCATCTTCCAGGCCGATGATCCTGTCGTACCCCTCCAGTTTCGCCAGATCGACGAGCTCGGGTGGAATGTATGCATTCGATTTGACCGAAAAGAAAACTTTGACTTTGGGAGTTAGCAAGGAATTTTCGGACTGCTCTACCACTACGCCTATACGCCCTGTCTTTAATTTGACCAGTGCGCCGGTAGGATAAATACCTATGCATTTCACAAATGCCTGGAAAACAGCAGGATCAAAATGGCCTTTCCACTCTGCCATACGCCGCAAGGACTCTGACGGTTCCCAACCGGCTTTATAGGCGCGGTTCGATGTGATGGCGTCGTACACATCGCAGACAGCGCCCATGCGTGCGAACAGGCTGATGTCTTCACCTGCCAGACGATGCGGATAACCAGTGCCATCAAAGCGTTCGTGATGATGCAAACATACATCGAGAGCCGCTTCGCTCACATCAGGTGACACTGACAAAATTTTGTGACCTTCGACCGGATGCTCCTTGACTGCGACGAACTCCTCGTCCGTCAACTGGCCCGGTTTATCCAGTATCGACTGCGAAACCATCATTTTCCCTACATCGTGCAACAGTCCCGCCAACCCTGCATCCCGGATTTTCCTGTCGTCCAGTTTCATTTTTCTGGCGAGTGCAATCATCAGCGCGCACACCGCGACTGAATGCATGTAAGTGTAATCGTCCTTGTTTTTTAGACGAGCCAGACTGATGAGGGCATCGGGATTGCGCATGACGGAAGAGGAAATTTCTTCTACCAGCGTATGTGCCTGCGCCGTGTTCAAGGCATTGCCCATCCTGGCTTCCTGAAACATGGTGGTGACAGCGATCTTGCCATCAGCGCATATTTTTTTGGCGCGTGTCATCTCGTCGTCGAAGAATGCGCGACGCGGCACTATTGTTGGGGGTGGTGCAATTTTTTGTGTCGCGACTTCATTTTCAACGACAGGTTTCTCGACATCCAGCCCTTTGGAAGTATCGATCCACACTTCGGCCACATCACTGGCTTGAATCGCGTACAAATCCTTGAGATTGTCGAGCAATAGTGAGGTCCGCCAAAACGGCGATTCATCCCAGGTGCTGCAGAATTTTTGAATAAACATGCCAATACGGAGCTGTTCCACATTGATTTGTTTCAACATATGCGTGCTCGCGTTATTGTTGTCCGGTCATTCAATTGATGCTGGCTGATTAATTGACGTTGCAGGTTTGCCTATTTCGACGGCTTCATCGAGTGGATGATATTAACCCGATTCGTCAAAAAAATACCCTGAATAAACATTCCCATAGAAATCACGGAGGCTGAAAGTCGGGGAAAGCGGACATCTGTCACGTCCGGAAATGACAAAGGGGCTACGATTTCTCGTAACCCCTTGATTTTAATGGTGGGCCTCCCGTGAGTCGAACACGGCACCAACGGATTATGAGTCCGCTGCTCTAACCAAGCATGAGCTAGAGGCCCGTAACCTGATCAGAAATTAATTACCTTCCAGGAAGCTTTTCAGTTTATCCGAACGTGAAGGATGACGCAATTTCCGCAACGCTTTTGCTTCAATTTGGCGGATGCGTTCGCGTGTTACGTCGAACTGCTTACCAACTTCTTCCAGCGTGTGGTCCGTCGACATTTCAATACCGAAACGCATGCGCAAGACCTTGGCTTCGCGTGGCGTCAGGGAATCGAGTACATCCTTGACCACGCCGCGCATCGAAGCGTGCAACGCTGCATCGGCCGGCGCCAATGTGTTGTTGTCTTCGATGAAATCGCCCAGATGCGAATCGTCGTCGTCGCCGATCGGTGTTTCCATCGAAATCGGTTCTTTCGCGATCTTCATGATCTTGCGGATTTTGTCTTCCGGCATTTCCATCTTGATCGCCAAGGTTGCCGGATCCGGTTCCGCACCAGTTTCCTGCAAAATCTGACGCGAGATACGGTTCATCTTGTTGATCGTTTCGATCATGTGCACAGGAATACGAATCGTGCGCGCCTGATCGGCGATCGAGCGGGTAATAGCCTGACGAATCCACCATGTTGCGTAGGTCGAGAATTTAAAGCCGCGACGATATTCAAACTTGTCGACTGCCTTCATCAAACCGATATTGCCTTCCTGGATCAAATCCAGGAATTGCAAACCGCGGTTGGTGTATTTTTTTGCGATCGAAATCACCAGACGCAAGTTAGCCTCGGTCATTTCGCGTTTTGCTTTGCGTGCCTTCATTTCACCGGCAGCCATCTTGCGGTTAATCGCACGCAAGTCTGGCAATGGCAATACGACTCGTGCCTGCAAATCGATTAGTTTTTGCTGCAGCTCTTTGACGGCCGGCACGTTACGCGCAAGTACGACGCTGTACGGATGATTGCCTTCGACCTCGCCATCAACCCAGTCCAGATTGGTTTCATTGCCTGGAAAAACCTTGATGAAATGATTGCGAGGCATTTCACAACGATTCACGGTAATGTCGAGAATCTGTTTTTCGATTTGGCGCACTTCATCTACCTGGCCACGCAAGGTATCGCACAGTTTTTCAACAACTTTTGCGGTAAAGCGTATGCCCAGCAACTCGTTGGAAATAATTTCCTGCGCCTTCACGTAAGGCTTGGAGTTGTAGCCTTCCTTCTCGAAAGCCTTGCGCATCTTGTCGAATTGCATGGCGATCGTGGAGAACTTGGCGAGCGAATCACGCTTCAGTTGTTCCAGTTGCTCGGAGGAGAAGCCGGCCGCACCCGAAGCTGCTGGCGTTTCTTCTTCCTCTGCTTCTTCCTCTTGCTCTTCCTCTTCCTCTTCTTCCTCATCGGAAGCGGCAGCAGGTGCAGGCGGTGCAATGACCGGCTCGGATGCATTCATATCGACCAAGCCGTCAACGATTTCGTCAATCTTGGCTTCATCTTTGGAAATGCGTTCGGCGGCAGCCATGATTTCAGCAATCGTGGTCGGACACGCCGAGATGGCCTGGATCATGTCGCACAAGCCGTCTTCGATACGCTTCGCAATATCGATTTCGCCTTCGCGTGTCAGCAGCTCAACCGAACCCATTTCACGCATGTACATGCGGACCGGATCGGTGGTGCGACCGAAATCGGAATCGACGGTAGACAGTGCAGCTTCAGCCGCAGCTTCAGCCTCATCGTCACTGGCAACCGTTGCCACGTTGTCGGACAACAGCAATGTCTCGGCATCCGGTGCCTGTTCGTAGACGGCGATACCCATGTCATTGAAGGTACCGATGATGCCTTCGATCGCTTCCGGATCGATGATGTTTTCCGGCAGATGATCGTTGATTTCTGCGTACGTGAGGAAGCCGCGTTCCTTGCCGAACTTGATCAGCGTTTTCAGCTTTTGACGGCGCGCTTCGAGTTCTTCTTCGCTGGCTTCGGTGTCGTTCGAGAACGCATCTTTCAGCAATGCTTTTTCTTTGGCTTTGCGGTCTTTGGCCTTGGCCTTGTCGACAGCTTTCAATTCTGCGCGTTCGACGGCATTCAATGCTGCAACTTCGTCGTTCTCAGGCTGGAATTCTTTTGGCTTGCGACCGCGACGACCAGGTACCTTGATCGACGGCAGGATATAGCCGGACGTATCAATTGCAGCTAGTGTGGCCGCATCAGTAGTTTGACTGACGGTCGGTGTGATCATGACATTGATGCCAGGACGCGACTCGACTTTTGGTTCGACTTTAGCTGATTTGCTAGTGGACTTCACTTCAGATTTCTTATTTGTCACAGGGGCTTTCGATTGCACTGATACCGGCTTTGCAGCAACTTTGGATGAAGGTTTGGCCGCCGCAGATTTCGCTACCGGAGTAGCGGTTTTCGTTGGTGCCTTGGTTGGCGACTTTACTGCCTTTACATTGGAGGACGATACAGCTTTGCCAGCAGACTGACTGGCCACTTTTTTTGCCACAGGTTTAGTCGATTTCGCCGCAGCCGTTTTGGCTTTGCTCGCAGCAAGTATCTGATTTTTCGCGGGTTTCTTCATTGCATTCGCCATTGGATCAACTACCAACTGGGTTATGCTCTGAAACGCAGCTGAAGCCGCGCTCAATGAGCAGATGTGCGCATTCACTTCCGGCTTCCGCCCGCGCAAGTTAATTGATTTTCTTTTCGATCACTACATTACCTACAACTCTAAGGCGTTGAATCGAAAGCCTTTAATTATAGCATATGGGGGAGCACTCCCTCCCCACACAAGAGCAAAATCAGCCCCTTTGCGCCATTTCTGCCTGCGCCTGGCGTCGTAATTGCTCCTGCTGCAAGGTCAATTCGCGATAGCGCGCCTGCGCCTGCTCGCCGCTCAAACCGCTGGCGATCAGCGTTTCCATTTCAGTCGCCAGCATCTTCATTTTGGTCTGCCGGATCGCACCGGCCAGCTCCAGGCGGGCGGCATCGACATCCGATTCGGATTCTGCCGCGATCTCCGCAATCAGAGTATCGAAATCCGAACCGGTAGAACGCAACAATTCAGCCAGCGTTGCAAAATTCGCATGCACACCCATTTCGCGACTCATCGTTACCAGTTGCACCAGCATATCGGCTCTCTCGGGTGCAAAGTGCGCCGCCACATCCAGCGCGGCCTGATCGAGTTCCGCTGCCAGAACCGGGTGCGCCACCAACAGACGCATGATCTGGCGTTCCAGTCCGACCGGCGCCGTACGCTTGCCTTTGGGCGGGGCCGCACGCACGCGTGAAATCGGTTGCACCAATTCAAACAGGGCTTCGATTTCTGCCGGCGTACTTTCCGTAATCTGCGCCAGGCCACGCACGATCTGCAAACGCAATGACGATGGCGGCAATGCCTGCAACAAGGGTTTGGCATCGAATTGCGTGCGCGCCCTGCCTTCCGGCGTGCCGAGATCGTTATCGCCTACTGCTTCCTTCAACAGGAATTGCGACAAGGGCATTGCATCCTGCACCTGCTTTTCGAACGACTCTGTACCCATTGCACGGATATAACTATCCGGGTCATGCTCGCTAGGCAAGAACAGGAATTTGATTACCTTGTTGTCACCTGCATACGGCAAACTGGCTTCCAGCGCGCGTCTCGCTGCACGTCGGCCAGCTTTGTCGCCATCGAAACTGAAAATTACCTGATCGGTTTGGCGCAGCAGCTTTTGCACGTGTATCGATGTACAGGCGGTTCCCAGCGTGGCCACCGCTTGCGGAAAACCAAGTTGCGCCAGCGCGACCACATCCATATAACCTTCTGTTACCAAAGCGTAACCGGCCTCGCGTATCGCCTGCCGCGCTTCAAACAAGCCATACAGTTCGCTACCCTTCTGAAATAAGGGCGTTTCCGGCGAATTCAAGTATTTGGGCTCACCGTCGCCCATCACGCGGCCACCAAAACCGATAACCTGGCCCTTGGAATTACGGATCGGGAACATGATGCGATCACGGAATCGGTCGTAGCGTTTGCGCTGGCGATGATCCGCGCCTTCTTCTTCAGCCTTGTCGATCACCAGACCGCATTCGACCAGCGCATCCAGCTCGTAATCGGGGAATACTGCACGCAAACCGTCCCAGCCGTCAGGCGCATAGCCCATGCCGTAACGCGCGGCGACTTCACCCGTCAGGCCACGCCCAATCAAATAATTTTTTGCCCCTTCGGCATGCCGCAATTGCTGGCGATAAAAATCGCATGCGCGATTCATCGCTTCCGACAATGCCATGCTCTTCGCCTGCTGCTCGGCACGTTGTGCAGGCGGCAAACGGTCTTCGGCTTCCGGCACGATCATGCCAACGTTTTGCGCCAGATCCTTGACCGCTTCAACGAAGCCCATGCCGGAATATTCGATCAAAAATCCGATCGCCGTGCCATGCGCACCGCAGCCAAAGCAGTGATAAAACTGCTTGGTCGGACTAACCGTAAAGCTGGGGGATTTTTCGTTGTGAAACGGGCACAAGCCCATGAAATTGGCGCCGCCCTTCTTCAACTGCACGTAACGGCCCACCACATCGACGATATCGACGCGGTTGAGCAGATCCTGGATAAACGACTGTGGAATCACGTCGGTATCAAGTTAATCGCGAGTTTGAATATGGGCGACAAAAAGGCACTTAGCCTTTGGTCAATGCAGCTTTAACCAGGCCGGATACAGCCGTCATATCGGCACGGCCGGCGAGCTTCGCCTTCAAGATTGCCATGACTTTGCCCATATCCTGCGGGCCAGCGGCACCGGATGCGGCCACGGCAGCGGCAACCTCGCCCTGCACTTCAGCATCGGACAATGCGCTAGGCATATAAGTCGTCAAGACAGCAAGTTCAGCCTCTTCAATATCGACCAGATCCTGACGTCCGCCAGCCTGGAATTGCGAAATCGAATCCTTGCGCTGCTTGATCATTTTTTCAATGATTGCCAGCACTTGCGTATCGCTCAGCTCAATGCGCTCATCGACCTCTTTTTGCTTGATCGCAGAGGTAATCAGACGAATCGTACCGAGCTTGCCTGCTTCCTTGGCGCGCATTGCCGATTTCATATCTTCAGTGATCTGTTCTTTCAGGCTCATACGCACTCCGCTATCTGGTAAATAATGGGATTATTAAAAACGCCAAAACCCGCTGCGGACCAACACCGGAGCGGGTTTGCAACCAATTTCTGGAACTGCACGCACAATGGCGCGCAGCTTGCAGGAATTAGTACAGCTTTTTAGGCAATTGCTGGCTACGGATACGCTTGTAATGGCGTTTCACAGCAGCAGCGAGCTTGCGCTTACGCTCAGCAGTTGGCTTCTCGTAAAACTCGCGCGCGCGCAAATCGGTCAGCAAACCAGTTTTTTCAATGGTGCGCTTGAAGCGACGCATAGCGACTTCGAACGGCTCGTTTTCTTTAAGGCGGATAGTGGTCATTTAAATGTAAACCAATGTTGGGTAGTGAGTCGAAGAGTATAGCAGTCTTGTTCGGCAAATGGAAGTCTCTTTATTCGCCTGCATTCAGATTGAAGAAAAGCGTCACGCAAATAGCTGCCGGCGCCCGCACATCAAATCGCTTGCCCCGCCGCAACACCGGACGCCCAGGCCCACTGGAAGTTATAACCGCCCAGCCAGCCGGTGACATCAACGGATTCGCCAATGAAATGCAAGCCCGGCACCTTGTTTACCATCATCGTCTGTTGCGATAACTCACGCGTATCGATGCCGCCCAGCGTTACTTCAGCCTTGCGATAGCCTTCCGAGCCATTGGGGATAATGCTCCAGTGGTTAATGGAAGCACCCAACTGGCGCAGCTGCTTGTCCTGCATGTCGGCGACGCGCGCATCGCCTTTAAAGCCATTCACGACCAACCACTCGTCAGCCAGGCGCGACGGCAGCCATTGCGCCAATTGATTGCCGAGATTTTTCTTACTGCTGGATTTGCCTTCTATCAGCACTTCGGCGATGTCGGTATCCGGCGCCAGATTGATGATCAATGGCGTACCCGGTTGCCAAAAGCTGGAAATCTGCAGAATCGCCGGACCGGACAGGCCGCGATGTGTAAACAGCAAATCTTCCTTGAAATAGCCGCGTGCCTTCTTGGTGCCGGTTTCCACTTCTACCGGCAAGGCAATGCCGGCCAGCGCCACAAAAGGCTGCCAACTATCGGCATCGAAGGTAAGCGGCACCAGTGCAGGACGCGGCTCGACCATTTTCAAGTCGAACTGTTTGGCTATGCGATAGGCAAAATCGGTGGCGCCGATTTTAGGAATCGACAAACCGCCGGTCGCAATCACCAGACTGCCGGCAAGGATATCTCCGGCATCTGTTTCAATCCGGAACAGCTCGCCTTCTTTAGTGATCGTCTTGACGTTACACGGCATACGCCACTCAACATTGCCGAGCGCGCATTCTGCCTTCAGCATATTGATGACGTCTTCGGCCGTATCGTCGCAGAACAACTGCCCCTTGTGCTTCTCGTGATAAGCGATGCGATAGCGCTTCATCAGCGCGAGAAAATCCTGCGGCGTGTAGCGCGACAACGCACTTTTGCAGAAATGCGGATTTTGCGACAGGAAGTTTTGCGGTGTCGCATCGATGTTGGTGAAATTACAGCGACCGCCGCCGGAGATGCGGATTTTTTCGGCGAGCTTGGCCGCGTGATCAATCAGCACCACGCTTTTGCCACGTTGCCCGGCGACTGCAGCACACATCATGCCTGCGGCACCAGCGCCGATTACGGCAACATCAACTTGTTTTGTCATGACTTACTACCAGCGATAAAAAGTAAGCCGTGATTGTAAGCGCAGCCGGCCAGGAGGACGCGGCTGTTTTCATTCCATGTCAAAACCTTATGCTGTTATTTTTCGCAACACGATATCGCGCAGAATTTGCACACCGGGCTGTGTCACGCATGCCGTCGCACAGCGCACAACATCGCCGATCACGATGATGGCCGGGCTACCTATCGCCGATTCTGTCAGTGCTTGCGGCAATTCGGACAAGGTCGTAATCAATTGTGCCTGCGCCATGCCGGTTGCGGACTGGATCACGGCAACCGGTGTGTTCCCCGCCTTGCCGCCATCCAACAAGGCTGCCTGGATTTCCGCACAACGTGCAACGCCCATATAAATCACCAGCGTCAGATTGAGTTTGGCCAGCGTATTCCAGTCGGGATTGGACTCGGCATTTTTACCGTGACCGGTAATGAAGATGGCGCCCTGGCTCCAGTCACGATGCGTAAGTGGAATGCCGATCGATGCCGGTGCGGCGAGACCGCTGCTGATGCCATTGATGACATCGGCTTCGATTCCTGCAGCCTGCAAATGATCGCGCTCTTCCCCGCCACGACCGAAAATAAACGGGTCGCCGCCTTTAAGACGCACTACACACTGCCCGGCTTGCGCTTCGGACAACATCAGGCGCTCGATGAATTCTTGTGGAGTTTGTTTGCAGCCGCCGCGTTTGCCGACGTTGACGATGCGTGCAGTTGCCGGCGCATATTGCAATACTTCGGGATTGACCAGATCGTCGATCAGAATCACATCCGCCTTGGCGATCGCCTTCACCGCCTTGATGGTCAGCAGCTCCGGATCACCTGGACCTGCGCCGACCAAAAATACCTTAGCTGCTTTTCGCTCTATTTGCTGCTCCATCTTGACCACCATGTTTACTTTGTAGATCTTTAGCTACAAGCAAACACTGTTCCACCTGCTCCAGAATGGATGTCGGGATAAGTTCTTCACCACGCAACGCGGCTTCTATCCATCTGCCCGTCGTCACGGCGTCGCGTTCAGCCGGCAATGGCGGTAATTCATCTACCGGCTCCTGTTTTTGCACCAGGATCGTGCACTCGCCCTCATGCATCCAGCTTATCTGTTGTGCGCGCTTGGCATTGGCAACTGTTTCGCCTTCGGTGCCACGCATCAAAAATGCTTCCCCACGCTCAGCCGGCGCAGCTGTCGTGAAATAGCTGGTCAACATGGCAAGGTATTCAGGATGTGTGTAAGAGGTCAGGCGCAAGGCCGGGGTGGCAAACGGCTGCATGATCTTGACCAGCGTATGGGTGGAGTTGCGCACACCAAGTATGCGGCGCATCGCCAGCAAACGCGACATGCGCGGCGCCAGATCTTCAATCGGCATCAATACCGGCGCACGCCGCGCAAACTGTTCCGCGACTTGCTGCGCATTGTGCGAAACCGGATATCCCAGCTCCTTCAAAATTTCCGCCGTTGTCACCCGGCCCGGATCGCTGGTCACACCATGGATAAATACCGGCGCACCTTCACGTACCAGCAACAAAGCCAGCAAGGGCAGCAAATTCGGCATCTGACGCGCGCCGTTGTAACTCGGGATGACAATAGGTGCGTAGTCGCTAGCAGGTGCAACTAAAGGCTCGAATGACGCTTCCGCCGCATCGACAAAGCCAGCGATCTCATCGACAGATTCACCCTTGATGCGCATCGCCAGCATGATGCCGCCCATTTCCAGATCGGATACGCGTCCATCCAGCATGGCTGCATACAATAGTTTGGCATCGTCGCGCGACAAACTGCGCGCACCTTTGACGCCGCGCCCGATTTCCTTGATGAAGCGAGCGGTGGCGAATGGTTCGGTATGGGAAGGGTTTTGCATGCCGCTGAGGGTACACCGAAGCCAGGTTATGCGAAAGTACAGAACCGGAAAAGGCGATCTAAAAAATGAAAGTGAAGAATGACAACAACATTGGAACCTAGGCCACCTCGGCCGGCATCTGTTGACTGAAAATGATTTTCTTCAATTCCGGAACGCATGAGCCGCAGTTGGTGCCGCACTTCAGTTTCTGCTGCAAACCCGCCAGTTTCACCTCGACGTCACCGCGCGTACCGATCAAGCACTCGTTGATTTCCGTTTCAGCTACATTGAAGCAGTTGCAGATGATACGACCACGCGACTTAAAGTTTTGCGGTGCCTTGTTCGATGGCATCAACAACAGGCGACCCAAGGCCGCAACCGGCTGCTCGCTTTCCAGATATTCCTTCAACCAGCCTTCTGCAGAAATATCGCCAGCGAGTGACACTGCCTGCAACTTGCCATCGACTATCAAAATACGGCGTGAATTGCCACGTTTGGTATCGTCATAACGCAATACTTGCGCACCGGCGATGTTGAATTTTTGTTCTATCTCTGCGATCAGCGCAGGATTCGCTGCGTAATCGTCGGCTCCACGGAACAGCACGCCGACCTTGTCGCGACCGAACAGCGTGCACGACGCATAAGCAAACTTGCGCATCATAGGCCGCAATGCCGTTTGCAAATCGAGCAGCTTGGCTTCGTCTATCCAGCCGAACACGATAAAACGCCAAGGGAATTCTGCTTTCAAAATCTTGACCGCGGCATGCTTCAACTCCGGCTGCCTGGAGCTGGGATCGAAGGCAGATGTCGTCAAAGCGTTGACGCCATAAGTGCCATCACCATCGCGGCCACGACCGGATACATATTCCTCGCCCCAATGCATGCCGATGAAAGCCTGGCCGGCGCGCATATCGTCGCCCAGCGCAACAGGAAAAATCTGCGAGCCGCGTTTGCTGGTGACATGAACCAGATCGCCAGCATTCAATAAACGACGTTCCATATCCACTTTAGACAGCACCACCGACGGTTCCGATGCATGCGCAAACAATTGTGAAACGGTACCGGTACGGCTCATGCCATGCCATTGATCGCGCAAACGTCCCGTCGTCAGGTGGAAAGGGAAACGCGCAGTGACCGGATCGGCAACCGGTTGATAAACCGTATTCACAAACTTCGCGCGGCCGCTCGCCGTCGGAAATATGCCATCTTCATACAAGCGCTTCTTGCCGGTAATGGCGCCTTCCGGAAACGGCCATTGTTGCGGACCTTGTTCTTCCAGCAGCTTGAAACTCAAACCGGTGATATCGAGATCCCGACCGCGTGTCGATTCGCGATGTTCGTTCCAGATTTCTTCTGTCGTTTCAAATGGGAAGATAGACGATGCTTTACCGAGTGCGCCTTCCAGCTTGCGCGCGAAGTCGACTGCGATTTCCCAATCGTGTTTGCTTTCGCCCAGCTTCGGCAACACGGATTTGAAGCGCGTGATGCGACGCTCGGAATTGGTAACCGTGCCCTCCTTCTCACTCCAGGTCGATGCCGGCAACAACACGTCGGCGTAATCGCAGCTTGCCGTCGTCTTGTAGGCTTCCTGCACGATCACCAGTTCGGCATTGCGCAATGCTTCTCGAATCATTGCCTGTTCCGGCATCGATTGCGCGGGGTTGGTGCAGACTATCCAGATGATCTTGATTTCGCCAGTGCGTACCGCCTCGAACATTTCCACCGCACTCTTGCCGGGCGTTGCCGGAACATCGGCCACACCCCATAATTTTGCAATCTCTGCGCGATGCTGCGGATTCGCCAGATCACGATGCGCCGACAACATGGTTGCAAGGCCGCCGACTTCCCGACCACCCATCGCATTCGGTTGACCTGTCAATGAAAACGGTCCAGCCCCAGGCTTGCCGATTTGATGCGTCGCCAGATGCAGGTTGATCAGTGCGGCATTTTTCGCCGTGCCCGATGACGATTGATTCAAACCCTGGCAATACATGGACAGCGTTGCTTTCGATTTTCCGAACATGCGCGCAACCTGCATCAAATCCTCTTCCTTGATGCCGCAGATATCGGCAACAAACTGTGGCGTGTACTCGCGCACCGTCTGCTTCAGCTCAGCAAAACCTTCGGTATGCATTGCTATGTATTCGAGATCGACCAGATCTTCCCACAAGCAGATATGCAACATGCCGTTGAACAATGCAACATCGGTACCAGGCAAGATCGGCAGGAACAGATCTGCTTCGCGCGCAGTGTCGGTACGGCGTGGGTCGGCGACGATGACTTTCAGTTGTGGATTGGCCTTGCGTGCATCTTCGATACGGCGATAGATGATCGGATGCGCGTACGCAGTGTTCGAGCCCACAATGAAAATAACTTCCGCCTGATCGATATCTTCATAGCAAGGCGGCGGCGCATCGGCGCCCAGCGTTTGTTTGTAACCGGCCACTGCACTGGACATGCACAAACGCGAATTGGTATCGACGTTGTTGGTGCCGATCAACCCTTTCGCCAGTTTGTTGAAGACGTAGTAATCCTCGGTCAGTAACTGCCCGGAAAGATAGAAGCCAACGCTATCCGGACCATGATCGCGTATCGTTGCCGCAAATTTATTGACGATGAAATCCATCGTCGTTGCCCACGACGTACGTTCACGTTCATCCGTGCGTGCCAGCCGCATTTCCGGGTACAGCGCCCGCGACTGCTGCTGCAGTGCCGGACGCGCGGTCAAATGCAGCGTGCTGCCCTTGGTGCACAAACGGCCGTAGTTGGCCGGATGGTCCGGATCGCCACGCACGCCGATTACCTTCTCTCCATCGCTTTGAATCAGGACACCGCAACCCACGCCGCAATAGCAGCAGGTGGCTTTGGTTTCGGTTGTAGCTGATACAAATGCAGATGCAGCAGCGTCAATGACCGAAAGTTCCGGCAGGGCAGCAGAAGGCAGTGAGTCACTCATGCAGCGGCGGCCTCGCTCACCGTGGCACTCAGTTCCGCTACATCCAGATAAACCTCACCGTCTTCCACCTTGACGCTGAATTTTTGTGTACAACCTTCATCCGGCGCAGCAGCGCAGCCGGAGTCCAGCCCTATGCTCCAGTTATGCAAGGGGCAGGCAACGCGTTCGCCGAACACGATGCCTTGCGACAAAGGCCCTCCCTTGTGCGGGCAGCGATCCAGCAAGGCAAAAACCTTGTCTTCGCTATTCCGAAAAATGGCGACGCTCGGCTGGTCTGCGCGATTGACGACGCGGGAACCGAGCACTGGAATGTCCGTTACCTTGCAAATGACTTTCCATAGTTTTGACATACATGGCCTTGATAAAAATGATTGCTGTTATTGAGGTAATGTTTTTCTGAATTGATGCGGATCAGATCCGCATCAATTCGGTCTTAAACCGACAAGGGCTCGAACTGACGCGTATCGACCATCGCTTTTTCCGGTTCATGCCATGGATCGGCTTCACCCTCCAGCGAGAACAGCAAGCGCTCGTACAAGGCCTTGCGGTTTTCCGCATCTTCGATCACTTTCTGTTTCGCATGCTCCAGACCGACACGCGCAAGGTAATGCACGGTTCGTTCCAGATACCAGCCTTCTTCGCGATACAACTGCAGGAAGGCACCGGCGTATTCCAGCACCTCTTCATGCGTTTTCAATTTGACGAAAAATTCCGCAACTTCCGTCTTGATGCCGCCGTTGCCGCCCACATAGATTTCCCAGCCGGAATCGACACCGATGATGCCGACGTCCTTAATCCCGGATTCCGCACAATTGCGCGGGCAACCGGATACGGCCAGCTTGACCTTGTGCGGCGCATACATGCGCGCGAGTTGATGTTCCAGCTGCTGTCCCATCCTGGTCGAATCCTGCGTACCGAAACGACACCACTCGGAGCCGACGCAGGTCTTCACCGTACGCAAACCTTTTGCATACGCGAGGCCGGATGGCATGCCGAGGTCGTGCCAGACTGCGCGTAAATCTTCCTTCTTCACGCCCAGCAAATCGATACGCTGCCCCCCTGTGACTTTGACGGTCGGGATCTTGAACTTGTCGACCACATCGGCGATGCGACGCAATTCGGAAGAGTTGGTCTCGCCGCCCCACATACGCGGAATCACCGAGAAGGTGCCGTCTTTTTGAATATTGGCGTGCGCGCGTTCATTGATGTAACGCGATTGCGGATCGTCCCTGGCTTCATGCGGCCAGGTCGAGATCAGGTAATAGTTGATCGCCGGACGGCAACTCGTGCAGCCATTCGGCGTGCGCCAGTTCATTCGTGCCATTGTGGCAGCAACAGTCAGCAATTTTTCTGCCTTGATCGCATCGCGTACTTCCTGATGGGTGTGATCGGTGCAGCCGCACATGGACTTGGCCTTGCTCGATGCCGAATAATCGCCACCGGCAGTGGCCATGATGATTTGTTCAACCAGCCCCGTGCATGAACCACAGGATGCCGACGCTTTCGTATGCTTGCGTACATCTTCGATCGTAAACAGGCCTTTCTCCTTGATTGCCTTGACGATCATTCCTTTGCACACGCCATTGCAACCGCATACTTCTGCACCGTCCGGCATGGCAGCGGCCTTGCTGAAACCTTCGTGGCCGGTATCGCCCGGGCGCGTGGTATTGGCTTCGCCGAACATCAATGAATCACGTATCTCGCTGATGTCCTTGCCTTCGCGCAGCAAATTGAAATACCAGCTCCCGTCTACGGTGTCGCCGTACAAACAGGCGCCAACGAGCTTGTCTTCCTTCAAAACGAGTTTCTTGTACACGCCGCCGATAGGATCAGACAGCATGATTTCTTCTGTGCCTTCACCGCCCATGAATTCGCCGGCGGAAAACAGATCGATGCCGGTCACTTTCAATTTGGTCGAGGTAACCGAACCTTGATAGCGACCGATACCGTAGTTGGCCAGATGATTGGCGCAGACTTTTGCCATTTCAAACAAGGGCGCAACCAGACCGTATGCAGTGCCGCGATGATTGACACATTCGCCTACTGAATAAATGCGTGGATCATAGGTTTGCATCGTGTCGCTGACGACGATGCCGCGATTGCAATAGAGGCCGGTTTCTTCAGCGAGTTGTGTGTTCGGGCGTATACCGACTGCCATCACGACCAGTTGTGCCGGGATTTCCGTACCGTCGGTAAAGCGCAAAGCCTGGACGCGACCGTTCTCGTCGCCTATGACTTCCTGCGAATTTTTACCCAGCAGGAAGTTGAGGCCGCGATCTTCCAGCGACTTTTGCAGCATCTTTCCGGCAACGTTATCGAGCTGACGTTCCATCAGCGTTTCCGGCAGATGCACGACTGTCACATTCATGCCGCGCAGTTTCAAACCGTTGG
Source organism: Herminiimonas sp. NPDC097707 (assembly GCF_044761395.1). Lineage (NCBI taxonomy): Bacteria > Pseudomonadati > Pseudomonadota > Betaproteobacteria > Burkholderiales > Oxalobacteraceae > Herminiimonas > Herminiimonas sp. NPDC097707. The sequence continues at coordinate 64,817 of NZ_JBIWCI010000002.1, forward strand.
CCGCTTCCAGACCGAGCAGGCCTCCGCCGATCACGATTGCGTGCGTATGTACTCTGGCAGCTTCTATCATCGCGTTGGTATCGTAAATATCGCGATAGGAAATCACGCCCGCCAGATCCTTGCCCGGAATCGGCAACATGAAGGGATTGGAACCGGTTGCCAGCAACAGGCGATCGTATTCGGCGGTGGTACCGTCATCCGCAATCACCAAACGCTTGGCGCGATCTATCCTGACGATTTTTTTGCCCAGATGCAGCGTAATGTCATTTTCCGCATACCAGTCGACATCGTTCAGCATAATGTCCTGTATCGTTTGCTCGCCGGCCAATACCGGCGATAACAGGATACGGTTGTAATTGGCATAGGGCTCGGCGCCAAATACCGTGATGTCATATAGGTCAGGTGCAATCTTGCGTAACTCTTCCAAGGTGCGCACGCCTGCCATACCGTTACCGACCATAACCAGTTTCATTTTTTTCATCGCTGCATCCCACAGATTTGTTGTTCGCATATCCAAATAAGCAAAACAGATGCCAGTTTTTCTTTTTGTGCGTACTTCTTGAAACAAGCTGTTTCTGCACCAGAAGAAAATGACTCCGCACTTAACAAGTGCAATACGCTGTTTATTTGGTGCAGCGTCGATCAAGAAGTGAAGCGGACATCCATCACGCCCATTTGCGGGCGGCACTTGCACTGAAATGACATCAGCCGAACATTTGGCTTGCCATGCCGCCGCATTCAAGGAACGCTCATGTAAAAATCGTCATGCCAAAAATAAAAAAGAGAAAGCGAAATGCCTTCTCTTTTTTCATCAGCGATTGTGCAGACAAGCGGATACGATATAACTGCATCCTCATGCAGCTTCCTTCGCCGCAGGATGCGACTGGCGATGGTATAAAAATTCCAGCACTGCAGTGCGATATCCGGAATACTGAGTATCCTGCGCCAGCGCAACACGCTCACGCGGCCGCGCCAGTTTCACTTCCAGCACATCGCCTATGGTGGCCGATGGGCCATTCGTCAGCATCACGATCTTGTCCGACAGCAGTACCGCTTCATCGACATCATGCGTCACCATCACTACCGTTGAACCGGTCGCCGCCACGATTTTCAGCAGCTCATCCTGCAAGTGCGCGCGGGTCAACGCATCGAGCGCACCGAACGGTTCATCCATCAGTAAAACTTTCGGCTCCATCGACAAGGCGCGCGCGATACCGACACGTTGTTTCATGCCACCGGAAATTTCATTCGGCCGTTTTTGTTCCGCATGCGTCAAGCCCACCAGTGCCAGCGCCGCCCTGGTACGTGCGCGCAAGCTGGCTTTGTCTTCCAGCTTGCCGAACACACGTTCCACTGCGAGATGCACGTTTTCGTAGCAGGTCAGCCATGGCAGCAAGGAATGGTTTTGAAACACGACTGCGCGTTCCGGCGACGGGCCGGAGATTTCCCGATTTCCGCACAAGAGCATGCCACCCGTTGCTTCCGTCAAACCGGCAATCAGATTCAGCAACGTCGATTTGCCGCAACCTGAATGTCCGATCAGCGTGATGAATTCGCCTTTTGCAACCGTCAGGTTGATGTCGGTCAGCGCATTGAAAACACCTTTCCGGGTATGGAAGGACATTTCTGCATGTTGAATATCGATGAACTTGCTGTTGATGTTATCCATGATGATTTCCTTGTGCTTCGTTATGCATTGCAGTTCTTGACGATCTGACACAGGTCAGCGTTTCACAATCAATTTTTTACATCTTCATAGGTAAAGACCCTGGCAATGCCGACCAGAATCTGTTCCAGTACCAAACCCACGATACCGATGACCACGATTGCAATGATGATGTGCGCCACATTCAGGTTATTCCATTCATCCCAGACCCAGAAGCCGATACCGACGCCGCCGGTCAGCATCTCTGCCGCGACGATCACCAGCCATGCTGTACCGATCGCCAGGCGTACGCCCGTCAACATGTATGGCAATACCGATGGGAACAGAATCTTGGTAACGATTTTCCATTCCGACAGATTCAATATCTTGGCAACGTTCATGTAATCCTGCGGCACACGTTGCACACCGACGGCGGTATTGATGATCATGGGCCAGATTGAGCAAATGAAAATCGACCAGATCGCCGCCGGATCAGCAGCCTTGAACACCAGCAAACCTATCGGCAACCATGCCAGCGGCGACACTGGCTTCAGCAAACTGATAATCGGATTGAACATGCCGGACAGGAATTTGAAGCGTCCGATCATGAAGCCCAATGGAATGCCAACCAGTGCTGCCAGGCCGAAGCCGACAGCAACACGTTTCAGCGATGCCAGAATATTCCAGCCTATGCCCTGGTCATTCGGGCCATTGCTGTAGAACGGATCGGAAAAAAGTACGATTGCCGACTGCAAGGTTGCCGCCGGCGACGGGATGCCGCTGTTTTTTGCGGAGATGATTTCCCATACCAGTACGAGAAACAGCACGCCAAAAATCAGCGGTATCACTATCATGAAAAACGGCCGCAATGAAAACAAACCGGCCTTTGTCGCCGGCTTGTCAGCGACGGCTGTCGCGCCGATACTTTTCGCTACACTTTCCGACCCTCTGGCATCTGCCGTCGTGCTGACGGGCGCGTTTTCTACAACGTGCATGATTGCGCTCATGGTGACTCCTTATGCTTTGATCTTGAATGATTCCGCGTAAGCTTTTGGATTCTTGCCATCCCACACCACGCCATCGATCAGCTTCGAACTGCGCATCACATTTTTCGGCACCGGGACATTCGCCATGGTGGCGGCTTCCTTGTACAGATCGATGCGATTGATCGATTTTGCCGTGCCCATATAATCCGGCTCGCCCTTGGCCAGACCCCAGCGCTTGTGCTGCGTCATAAACCACATACCATCCGACAGGTAGGGGAAGTTGGTCGTGCCTTCGTTGTAAAACTTCATGTAGTGAGGGTCATCCCAGGTTTTACCCAGACCGTTTTGGTAACGGCCAAGAATCCTTTGGTTGATAACGTCCACTGAAGTGTTGACATAGGACTTGGCGGCAATCGTTTCAGCCATCTTGTTCTTGTTCGACAACGATGCATCTATCCAGCGACCGGCTTCCAGCACAGCCGCAGTCAAAGCGCGCGCGGTGTTCGGATTTTTTGCAACCCAGTCGGACGTGGTGCCCAATACTTTTTCCGGATGATCTTTCCAGATGTCTTGCGTGGTCGCAGCAGTGATGCCGATGCCATCGACAATCGCGCGATGATTCCACGGCTCGCCAACGCAAAAACCATCCATATTGCCGACACGCATATTGGCAACCATTTGCGGCGGCGGCACGGTGATGACTTTGGCGTCTTTCATCGGATTGATACCGTAGCTCGCGAGCCAGTAATACAGCCACATTGCATGCGTACCGGTAGGAAAGGTTTGCGCGAATGTGTATTCGCGTTTTTCCATTTTCATCAATTTAGCAAGACCAGGCCCGTCCACTGCGCCACCGTCTGCCAGTTTTTTGGACAGCGTAATCGCTTGCCCGTTGTTGTTCAGGTTCATCAAGACGGCCATATATTTCTTCGCCCCGCCTATGCCTTCATGCACGCCGTACACCAAACCATACAAGACGTGTGCTGCATCCAGCTCGCCATTGACCAATTTGTCACGCACACCGGCCCATGACGATTCCTTGCTTGGAATAATCCTGATGCCGTATTTTTTATCGAAGCCCATGACCGAGGCCATGACAACCGATGCGCAATCCGTCAAAGGAATGAAGCCGACTTTGACTTCTTCTTTTTCCGGCTTGTCGGAACCTGCGGCCCATGCACCTTGCGTTGCCAATCCACCAAAGGCCGATGCCGTGATTGCTGTGCCTGCTTTCAAGACTGTGCGCCGTGTCATATTGAATTTTCCGTCGTTCGTTGTCATGATTTTCCTCAAGGATTTGCGCAATAAAAAAAGACGCCCGGTCGGCAAGAGCAAGGCTCTTGCGACACGGACGTCTTTGTCCTGAACCATCCCGGCCATCATTGGCCCGAACAGTTTTTAATTCATGGCACCTTCGTTGGTACTCGCTTCACTTTAGCAATTGGTGTGCCAGCGCTTATTCGATGGTTTAGGGAAGAGAAGATGCACTTAACAGGCAGCCATTGCTCTTTTTTCGTGCGACGCATTTATTTAGTGCAATAACAAAGTGCGCTCTTCAAGCGAAGAATCAACCCAACAAATCAGCAACATCCAATATGCGTTGCGCCAGCTCGGACAATTTCAGATTCTTGTCCATCGCCATACGCCTCAATTTTGAATAAGCCTCTTCTTCGGAAATTTTATGCCGCTCCATCAACAAACCCTTGGCGCGCTCTATCGTCTTGCGCTCTGCCAGCTTGAGTTTTGTATCGGATAACTCGGTACGTAATTTTTGCTCGGCATTGAAACGTGCCAGGGCAACATCCAGTACCGGCTTGATGCGTTCAGACTGCAAACCCGCCACCACATAAGCCGACACGCCGGCTGCCATCGCTGCTTCCATGCTGGAGGTCGCATGATCTTCTGTAAACAATACGATAGGCCGCCGTGCATCCCGTGTCGCCATCACGACGTGCTCCAGCACATCGCGCGAATCGGATTCGGCATCGATGATGATCATGTCCGGCTGCAATTGTGCAACGCGATCCGGCAAATGCATATCGGCCGGAAAAACCGCAATGATGTTGTAACCGGCCTCGAGCAAACCTATACGCAGTGCGCGTGCGCGCTCCGCCTGCATCCAGGCATGTTCATCCTGCTCACCTTCCGGCGGCATGACGGTGTTGACGACAATTATGCGTAATGAGCGAACATCGGAACGCATGTCGGATTGGAAAGTTTTAGTCATTGCAGCAATCTACCAAGCATCGTGATGCGGTCTTGCACCAGAATAAGCTACAATCCACGCAAGAATCGCACCAACAATTGCATTTTTCCCGCACCTCTTTCCCTTATGCTTGTTCTCGGTATTGAATCCTCCTGTGATGAAACAGGTCTCGCGCTGTACGACACACAGCGCGGCTTGCTGGCGCACGCGCTTTATTCGCAGGTAAAAATGCATGAGGAATACGGCGGTGTGGTGCCGGAACTAGCCTCGCGCGATCACATCCGCCGCGCCATTCCCCTGCTGGAACAGGTGTTTGCCGAAAGCGGCGTCGCACACAATGCGATCGATGCCATCGCTTATACACAAGGCCCCGGTTTGGCTGGCGCCTTGCTGGTCGGCGCCTCAGTTGCGTGCGGCCTTGGTCTGGCACTGGATAAGCCGGTGCTCGGCATCCATCATCTGGAAGGCCATTTGCTGTCGCCCTTGCTGGCCAGCGAGCCGCCGGAATTTCCCTTCATCGCCTTGCTGGTTTCCGGCGGCCATACGCAATTAATGCGGGTCGATGGCGTCGGGCAGTACACGATGCTGGGAGAAACGCTGGATGATGCAGCAGGAGAAGCCTTCGACAAGTCCGCCAAACTGCTGGGTCTCGGTTATCCGGGTGGGCCTGCTATTTCACGCATGGCCGAGTTCGGCGATCCGACCGCCTACAAATTACCGCGCCCCATGCTGCATTCGAAAAATCTGGATTTCAGTTTTTCCGGTTTGAAAACCGCCGTGCTGACGGTCGTGAAAAATCAGACCACGAATATCTGCGAACAAGACAAGGCAAATATCGCGCGCGCTTTCGTCGATGCCATCGTTGAAGTGCTGACCGCGAAATGCCTCACCGCACTCAAGCACACCGGCTTGAAACGACTGGTGATTGCCGGCGGCGTCGGCGCCAATAACCAACTGCGCGAATCGCTGAATGCGGCTGCAGCGAAAAAGCACTTCAAGGTGTTTTATCCGGAACTGGAATTTTGCACCGACAACGGCGCGATGATTGCATTCGCCGGCGCGATGCGCTTGCAGATCAATCCTGATGCTGCGAAAAAAGACTACGCCTTCAACGTCAAGCCGCGCTGGCCGCTGGATAGCATCAGCGATATCTGACGACGTTCGATGCTGGCTGGCTCACGGCCACCTCAGGCAGACGCTAGCGACAATGACACTTTTTGAAATGCCTGCGCGACGTAGTGACTTACGTGCTTCGTCTGGATTTCTTCCACCGCAAGAATCTTGATATGCCGCCGGAATTTTCCTTTGCCTTTGAGCACCCCGAAGTCATCGTGAAGGTCACAGCCGCGACTGAACTCAACAGAGACGTGTCCTGCATAGGCAAAAACGCCGCAGAATGGCTCCCCGTTGGTGAACAGAAAACCGCCGTACTTCACCTCTTCCGATGCAGATGGCGCTGTTGCGCGGATGGCCGCCCTGATGGCAATCGCGAGTTCGTAGATCGATGGATTGCAAAAACGAAGATCATCCAATAGCGCCTGCACTTCAGTATTTTTCATGACGATTTCGTTGTGCTGACACCAGCGAATTGCAGGCTGTAAGGGCGATAAATCTTGCCGGCCACGATACGAAAACAGGAATCGAGACCAGTCCTATTTTTTCTTGCTGCCGATTCTGGTTTCCTTGCCCGCCAACAAATTTCCGATATTCTTGCCGTGCCGGTAAATCAGCAAACCGCTCATCGCCACTACCGCCAGCAGAATCGCATCTGGCCCAAACATCAAAGCGTAATAGAACGGCGCAAAAATCGCGGCAATCAATGCGGCAAAAGATGAATAGCGGAAGGCATACGCGATCACCAGCCAGGTAATCAGGGTTGCCAGGCCGAGCCAGCCATTCAGCGCCAGCAATACGCCCAAGGCAGTCGCCACACCTTTTCCGCCGACGAAGCGAAAAAATACCGGCCACAGATGACCGAGGAAAACCGCAATCGCTACCAGCGCCACGCCGCTTTCCTGCACGCCGTAATCCGGCCCGAAGTGTTTGACCAGCCAGACTGCGACAAAACCTTTTGCGCCATCGCCCAACAGCGTCAATATCGCCGCCTTTTTATTCCCGCTGCGCAGCACATTGGTTGCACCCGGATTTTTCGAGCCGTAACTGCGCGGGTCGGCCAAGCGAAAACATTTGCTGACAACTACTGCAAATGAAATCGAGCCGATCAGGTAAGCACCGATGGCAAATAAAACCGTACTCAGAACTGTATTCATATCAACCCTTCATTATCTTTTTTATTATGTTTTAGCCGCGCGCTTTACAGTTTTATATCCTTGCCTGCAAAACGGCGCTCACAAGCTGATTCTTTATTCTTCCAGCGCACACTGCACTGCCGTTGCCGACAATACCTGAGTCAACACTTGCGGCGCAATGCCGATCAGATAACCGCGTCGCCCGCCGTTTATATATATCTTTTCCAGATCAAGAATACTCTGCTCGACATACACCGGCATCGTCTTGCGCGTGCCGAATGGCGAGGTGCCGCCAATCAGAAATCCGGAATGCCGGTTCGCCACTTCCGGTTTGCACGGTTCCACCGATTTGCAGCCGATCTGCCGCGCCAGATTCTTGGTCGATACCTTGCGATCGCCATGCATCAGCACAATCAGGGGTTTGGCTGCTTCGTCCTGCATGACCAGAGTCTTGACGACTGCATGCTCGTCGACACCCAGCTTGCGCGCGGAAACCGTGGTACCGCCATGCTCTTCATAATCATAAGGATGCTCGGAAAAAGCAATCTCTTTGCGGCGCAAAAAATGGGTCGCGGGCGTTTCGGAAATATGCTCTTTTTTTGCCATGCGTGTTACGCTCATCTTAAAAATTGGAGCACATTATGCAACAAGAACTTCGCTTTGCAAGCTTCAATGTCTGTAATCTGGCTTTGCCGGGCATGAAATACTATGACGACCAGATTCCGTATTCAAGCGAAGAATACGACGCAAAAATCAACTGGATCGCGCAGCAGCTGGATAGACTCGATGCCGATGTCATCGGCCTGCAGGAAATTTTCTCGCAAGCCGCCTTGAAAGACGTGCTGGCCAAAACACAGAATTATCGCGATGCACAACTGATCGGCTTCGATCCGGACCCGCTGACCGATCATCTGACACCCAGCGTCGCCTTGATATCGCGCCTGCCGGTATCCCCCGGTGCGGTGATTTACACGGAATTACCAAATAATCTAACCGTCACCCTGCCTGGCGTGCATCATCCGGTCAGCCGTTTCACGCGACCGATACTGCACGCAACGATAGAAATTGCACCCGACTTGCTGACGCATGTATTTGTCTGCCATCTGAAATCCAAGCTGCCGGATTATCGCAACGATAGCAACGACGATCATCCGGATCAAGCCGGTATCGCCATGCTGCGCTCGCTGATCCGGCGCGGCACCGATGCACTAGGCTTGCGCACGCTGTTGTCCAATGTAAACAAGAAAAAACGCCTGCCGATTATTGTCATGGGCGACTTCAACGATGTCGCCAGCGCAATTCCGACGCAAATGGTGATGGGCCTGGGAAAATATCCGCTGGATGGCATCGACGACAGGCTGTTTGAAAGTTATCGCATCCAGTCACGCCGTGATGCCTTGCGCGACGTCGGCTACACGCATATGCACGATGGCATCTATGAGACGATCGATCACATACTGGTTTCTGAAGAATTCAATCCGGCATCGCGCGCGGCGATAGGCGAAGTGGCGGAAGTGATGTACCTGAATGACCACATGACATTCAAACAGCCGCACGCTTCAGATCACGGTCTGGTGCTGGTGCGCATAATCCTGCATGGAAAAACATTGGTCAGCACGACTTCATCCGACATGCCGGATGAACCACTGGCCTGAGTCGTGCACTAACCGGAAATCAGAAAGCGTTAAGTCGCGGCAGGATCGGCGTCATTCGCTTCCGCGCCATCCGCATCGGCTTCTGATGCTTCGGTGCCGTCGTCAGGCGAATTTCCTTTTTCGAGCTTGCGCTTCAACTTCTCTTCTTTTTTTCTTTTCTTTTCCAGCTCTTTTTGACGCTTTTCATACTGAAAATTAGGTTTGGCCAAGGGATCACTCTTTGAGTAGATGTTCTGTTTAAGATGGAAGACAGGTGCGCGCGTTGCTTTCAGTATCCTTGCCGCGATCATGCACCGCCAATGGGACGAATGCTAGCATGCCATCACCTTTCGCGTCTAAAAACAGACAGAATATGCTGGATGCAACGGCATGCAAATATCATCGAAAATCAATTAAAAGTCATCAATTCAGCCAATATTCATTCTTCTACGCAATAAAAATTGTTTGAGTCGTAAAAATTGAATAACTTAGCCTCGCGGATGATGCATCTGATGCAGGCGCTTCAGACGTTCGCGCGCGACGTGCGTATAAATTTGCGTCGTCGAGATATCCGAGTGACCGAGCAGCATCTGGACTACCCGCAAATCGGCACCGTGGTTCAGCAGATGAGTGGCGAAAGCGTGGCGCAGCGTATGCGGCGATAGCGGCGCATTGATTTCAGCGGCCGCCGCATGCTTCTTGATCAGGGTCCAGAACATCTGCCGCGTCATCGCCGCACCACGCGCCGTGACGAACAGGGCATCATCGATCTGCCCATCAAGAATCAAGGGACGCGCTTCTTTCAGATAACGCTCTATCCACGCCCGCGCCTCCTCACCGAAGGGTACCAGGCGCGTTTTCCCGCCTTTGCCGATGATGCGCAAGACGCCTTCATTCATTCCCACTTCTATCGATTTCAGCAACACCAGTTCCGTGACACGCAAGCCGCTGGCATACATCAGCTCCAGCATCGTGCGGTCGCGCAAACCCAGTGGCGTCGTCACATCCGGCGCAGCCAGCAATGCCTCCACCTGCGCCTCCGATAGTGTTTTCGGTATGCGCGGTGGCTGTTTGGCCGAACGCATTTTCAGGCAGGGGTCGTCGCTAATCCTGTTTTGCCGCAGAGCCAATTGATAAAAGCGCTTGAGCACGGCCAGCCGGCGATTGGATGAAGTTGCCTTGGTGACTTCATGGCGTGCGAAGAAATACGCATTCACATCGTCCGCATGCGCAGCCAGCAAAGTCTTGCCGCGCTCGGCTTGCAGCCAGACAGCAAACAGGCGCAAGTCACGGCGATATGCTTCGAGCGAATTCTTTGCCAGCCCGTCTTCCAGCCACAAGGTGTCGCAGAATTCGTCGATCTGGGCCTGACTGGGCAAGGTATCGGTATCCACCGCAGCTTTGGCCACCTTGTTCATCGGTCTGCCCATCAATAACCCGCGACCTTTTCGTGCGCGAGCAACCATCGCTTCACGCCCACATGAAATCCGGTCTCATCATCATGATGCGAGAAACCGCCCAGCCCTGTTGCCGCAGTAACGCGATGACACGGAATCACCAGCGGAAACCAGTTGGCACCGCAGGCCTGTCCTACCGCGCGCGGTGCAGATTGCACGCGCCGTGCGATATCGCCATAGGTAAGCACCTTACCGCGCGGAATTTCGCTAATCGCCGCCCATACCTTTTGCTGGAAAGGCGTACCTATCGGCGCCAGCGGCAAGTCGAATTGAAAATCGGGATCGCTCAGATAGCGCTCAACCTGCACTGCCGCCTTTGCCGCAACGGGATCGATCGCATCCTTGCCATGAAAACTTGCGGACAGATACACCAGCTCGCGCACAACGCGGTCTTCGGTGCGTATGCCAATCGCACCGAACGATGTTTCAACAATGGCGGAGAATAAGGAAGAGGAGGAAGTCTGTTTCATTGCATGCAGCCCAAAGACATTTACACATACACAGAGCATAAAACAAAAAAGGCGCATCTCGCGATGCGCCCTCAAATACTGCCGCTGTACCCCAAACCGCATATAGCTGCGCTATCACAGTTTTTATTGATACAGGTCTCCCCTGCTAACCCGACATCAATGCCGTGTGTATGTATGCTCCCCCACAACCATTCCATGGCGCTGAACACTGCGCACTACCGCAGATCAGGGCAGCAAAGCCGGACTCATTATAAAAATCAATCCATGGGAAATCAAGCACTTATCCGCAATGAATCGTTACTAAAGAAAAGAGCGAAAGACACACTTTTAGTCATGCAAATACTGCGCAATCAAACATCACTTGAAGGGACCAATAAAAAAGGCGTGCCTTGCGGCACGCCTTGAATTTTACTTGAGCATTTCCGGCGGTTTGATCATGTCATCATCAACAGCTTCTGTGAAACACAAGTCTCCTCAGCTCACCGGCACTACTGCCAACCCTGACAGAAAGCAGCGTACCGTACCAAGCCTTTATTCTTCTTTGAATGCTTCCTCACGTTTTTTGCGCAATGCGGGCAACAGTACCGCAATCAATGCAAGTGCTGCGCACGCCAGCATCGTAGCGCTAATCGGGCGATTGAGGAATACCATCGGATCGCTACGCGACAACAGCAAGGCGCGACGCAGATATTCTTCCATCATCGGTCCGATAATAAAGCCCAGCAGCATCGGAGCCGGTTCGGCATCGAGCTTGGCACAAATATAACCGAACAATCCGAATAAGACCATCAGATAAATATCGAAATCACTGTTATTCAAACTGAATACGCCAATTGCGCAAAACATCAGAATGGCCGGGAATAGATGATGGTAAGGCACAGTAATCATGCGTACCCACAAACCGATCATCGGCAAATTCAGCACGATCAGGAAGAAGTTACCTATCCACATCGAGGCAATCAAGCCCCAGAACAGCGTCGGCTGTTCGGTCATGACTGCAGGACCAGGCTGAATACCCTGAATGATCATCGCACCTATCATCAGCGCCATCACCGGGTTGGATGGAATACCCAGAGTCAGCATTGGAATGAAGGAGGTTTGCGCGCCAGCATTGTTGGCAGACTCAGGTGCCGCAACACCTTCGATTGCCCCTTTGCCGAACTGCGCCGAATTCTTCGAGACCTTTTTTTCGATCGAATACGCTGCAAACGACGCCAGCATGGCACCGCCGCCAGGCAGAATACCCAGCGCAGATCCAAGCACGGTGCCGCGCAGAATCGGCGCGATGATGCGCTTCATGTCTTCCTTGGTCAGCATCAGGCCCGAAACCTTCTTCATTACCAGCGAGCGTGTTTCTTCATGCTCGAGGTTGCGAACGATTTCACCGATACCGAACATACCCATGGCAACGATCACAAAGTTGATGCCATCTGCCAGTTCAGGCAAATCAAAGGTGTAGCGAGCTGCGCCGGAGTTCACGTCCGAACCAACCAGGCCCAGCAGCAAGCCCAGAATCACCATGCCGATTGCATTGAGCAGCGAACCGCTGGCCAGCACCACCGACGCCACCAGACCCAGCACCATCAGGGAGAAATATTCTGCCGGGCCGAATTTCAAGGCCAGTTCAGCCAGCGGCGGCGCAAACAGCGCAAGCAAAACGGTGGCCACGGTACCTGCAAAAAACGAACCGATCGCAGCCGTTGCCAGAGCTTTTCCGGCATGACCCTGTCGCGCCATCTGGTAGCCGTCAATTGCCGTCACCACCGAGGATGACTCCCCAGGCAGATTCACCAGAATCGCGGTAGTAGATCCGCCGTATTGTGCACCGTAATAAATACCGGCCAGCATGATCAGCGCCGCAATCGGCGGCAAGGCAAACGTTGCCGGCAGCAGCATGGCAATCGTGGCAACCGGACCCAGTCCAGGCAAGACGCCCACTGCCGTGCCCAGAAAAACTCCGATCAAGCAGTACAACAAATTCTGCAGGGACAAGGCGGTTTCGAATCCCAGCCCTAAATTAGCGAATAATTCCATTATCAGTACCTTCTCAACCGCCAAACCATGGGCCAATAATTGCAATCGGCAAGCCGAGCAATTTGACGAAAACCACTACGGAAAATGTCGCCGCGCCTGCAGCCAACAAGATACCGTTTCTCCAAGAAAACTTGGTGCTTGCATATGCACTGAAGAGAATCAGCGCAAATGTAGCCGCGACCAAGCCGGCACCGCGGATCAGCACACCGAACAGCAAGACCCCAGTCAGAATCAGGACCAGTTCCTTGACGGCGAATTTGCCAATCGGCTCACCATCAATGAAAAAAGAACGCCCCACCGCCACCAAACCGATCAATGCGAGCAAGCCGCCCAGAATGGTCGGGAAATAGGCTGGACCCATTTTGCCGGCAGTACCCATCGAGTAATCAAGGCCGATAATAATCGCGGCCAGACCGATGCATAGAAAAATAATCCCAGTCCAAAAATCCTTGGGATGTCGAATAAATGATGGCAAGGTGTTCCCCTTCTCTTGAAACTTGATGACTCGACACACTGACATTCAGGTGCCGGGTAAATACAGACTGTTACGTCAAACTAAAACCGTCAATAAATGTCGGCCCATATTCAAAATGACGAGATGCCTGCGCATCTCGTCATTGATTACATCCATCATTTCACAACATTGCGAACAGTGATTAATCCGCGTAAACGCCGGCCTTCTTGATGATAGGCGCCCACTTCGCAATTTCCGACTTCAGGAATGCGCGCAGAGCTTCCGGCGTTGCACGATCACTGCTCACCGGCTCGGTGCCCAGATCGGCAAAACGCTGCTTGACCATTGGATCTTTCAGTGCAATTTGCAATGCCCCTTCCAGCTTTTGGATCACTGGCTTAGGTGTGCCTTTTGGTGCGTACAGACCATGCCAGACCGCTACTTCAAAACCAGGCAAACCTGCTTCTGCCGCAGTTGGGATATTTGGCAGGGAAGGAACGCGTGTTTTCGTTGTCACTGCGTAAGCCTTGACTTTGCCGCCCTTGATCTGGCTCGTTGTATTGGTGGTTTGATCACACATGAAATCAACCTGACCGCCGAGCAAATCATTCATCGCAGGGCCAGTGCCTTTGTAAGGCACGGTAGTCAATTCCGTATCAATCGCCGTCATGAACAACATGCCGCACAAATGGGAAGCCGAACCAACGCCTGCATTGGCATAAGTTACCTTGTTCTTGTTGGCTTTTACATACGCCACGAATTCCTTGAAATCCTTGGCAGGAAAATCGCCGCGCGCAATGAAAGTCATCGGAACGTCGGTGATCAGGCCGATAGGTTCAAAATCATCAACAGCGTTATAGCTCAGCTTGCGGTACAGCGTTGGCGCGGTCGATTGACCGATATGATGCAAAAATATTGTATAGCCGTCTGGTGCCGCCTTCGCAACTCGTCCTGCACCTAAGGTGCCGCCTGCGCCACCAACGTTTTCAACAATAACCGTTTGCTTCAGTGTCCCTGTCATGGATTGTGCAACCAGACGCGCTACCGTATCAGTCGGTCCACCGGCCGCAAACGGCACTACCATCGTGATGGTTTTGTTTGGGTAGGCTGCATCAGCGTAGGCGAATGAACTGGCGCACAAAGCGAGTCCGACAATCGTTTTCAAAAATTTATTGCTCATGTGATTCGTCTCCTGATTTAATAATTATTGTAAAAACCACAATCGATATGCATGAACTTGCAATCGTATTGCCAGCACATCCTATCAAAACCACAAAAAAAGAGATACCGGCTTCTTGTTGGCCGCATGCCCTTATTTTGGCTACCCGGCTCCCGAATAGTGGAAGGCGTATCTTAATGGGACAACCTTTCACCAGCCTTGCGCGCACAAGACTAAACGATTTTATCTAATCGTCGCAAGAAAGATTAATTGATGATGGGACTAAATTGTAAAAACAGGACAATAAGAGAAATTAGCGTCTACGTTCGGATACAAAAAATCCGGTTCGCGCAATCGGATGCATCAACGTCCGCCCACACGCCGCCCATCGGCTTCCTTGGCAACCGTCATCACGACTGCCTTGCCAATTCTATCTTCAAGGTCTTTGCGTACCGGCAACAAGGCTTGGTGCCAGGCGGCGCTTTCCTTGTCGGTCAACACATGGATGGTCGTTTTTCTGGTTTTTCTGATCAACTCGAGCGCAGCTTCATTTTCCTTTACGGCCAGGGCATTGCCATAAGAAGTTGCCGCCTGCATTGCATCATCGATCAGCTTGCGCAAATCGAATGGCAAACCATCCCAGAATTTTTTGTTAACGATGACGGCACTGCCCAGATAACCATGATTCGATACCGTTATATTGCTTTGCACGTCATAGAGTTTTCTGGCGTAAAAATTGAGCGGCGCGGTTTCAAGACCATCAATGACGCCACTGCGCAACGCGAAATACACTTCATTCGAATCCATGATCTGCGGAATCGCTCCCAGCGCTCTCATCTGGATTTCCAGCACCGGCGAAGAATGTACCCGCATTTTCATGCCGACAAAATCGGCAGGCATCTTCAGCGGCTTGTTTGCCGACATGATTTTGAAGCCATTGTCCCAATATGCCAGTCCGACCATGCCTTTGGAATCCAGCCTTTTCAGCAGCGCCTTACCTAAGGTTCCCTCGGTCACCCGCGCGACGGCATCCTTGTTGGCAAACAGATACGGCAAATCGAACACTTCAAAATCCTGCGCGCCGAATTGGGCCAGCTTGGCCAGCGAAGGCGCCACCATCTGCACTGCGCCCAGCTGCAGTGCTTCCAGTTCATCCGACTCTTTATACAGTTGATTATTTGGATAGACATCGACACGGATACGGCCCCGGCTGCTCTCCTCCAGCAATTCCTTGAAATGCAATGCCGCACGTCCCTTGGGGGTATCGCTACCGGCAACATGGCTGAATTTGATTACAGTTGTCGCTTGCGCAGATACAATTGTGCCTGCCGTCGATAATGCCAGGGCAAGCAAAAACAAATGTATTTTTATTGCTATTTTCATTGCGCAGTCGGGAAATTACAATTTTGATTTTGGCGTTACTATGCGCAGTCATTCAATTTTCCGCAAGTGTGGATAACCGCACCACGATGCAGGGACAGGCAGACTGCCTCGAGAAATCGCAGTCTTTAGTGAGCATGCCACATCATTACATGAACGATTCACGACTATCCGTCGTCGGCATTTTGACAGACGGATTTTCCATTAGCTATTTATGATATCAAACCCCTCCCGCGCCGCCAGCTTCGGCTTCCCCAGCCGCAAACAGGCATGGCGCTGGCTCATTCCGCTGATGCTGGCGGGCTTGTTCCTGACCACTCTGATCTGGTTGCCGCTGCACGAAAAGCAGCAGGAAGCCAGCGAGCGTCAGGAGCAATTGATTGCCGATTCCCTGTGGGTCGAACAGACCATCCGCTTCCAGCTCCAGCGCAATGAAGAAAGCCTGAAGCTGATGGCGTCGGAAATCATTACCGGCTATCTCAACGGCCCCCGCCTGCAGGAACGCATGGCCAACCTGATTCGCAATAATCATGAAATCCACCGCATCATCGAGCTCGATGCAGACGGCAATCTGATCACCTCAACAGATGAAACCCTGATCACAAAAAATGAACTGTCGGTGCCATCGAAAAGAGCGGACGAACGTGCACGCGCAACACAAACTCCCATGTATAGCCAGCCTGCACCAGATGTCAGCGGGCCGGTCATGTTCGACTATCACGTGCCGCTGTTTGTCGACAACAAATACACCGGCAGCATCATCGCCAGCTATCTGGCGTCCAGCATACTGGACGACATGGTGCCGTGGTGGTTCGCACAAGACAATGAAATTGCGCTGACCGACATCAACGACACGATCATTCACAAACGTGCTTCAGGCGGCGCCGGCCGCGGTGTGTACACGCACAGACGGGCACTCAATCTGGCGGGCGTGTCCCTGCAACTGAGCACCAACAGCACCAAGAGCGCGCCCAAGCTGCTGCCCAGCCTGCTGGTCGATACCGTCATCCTGTTGGCGCTCGGACTGACATGGAGTCTGACCGCCCTGTGGCGCGATATCAATCGCCGTCTCGCAGCGGAAACCGCCTTGCGCGAACAGATCGCGTTTCGTACGGCGATGGAAAACTCGCTGATCACCGGTTTGCGCGCGCGCGATCTGGATGGCCGCGTGACTTACGTGAATCCGGCTTTTTCGCAGATGGTAGGAATCGCCGCAGAAGAAATCGTCGGTCACCTGCCGCCCATGCCGTACTGGGCGCCGGAAGCAATGAGCGAATATCAGCGGCGTTTTTCGCAAGTTGTCGCAGGCACCGTCACGCCACAGGGATTTGAAACCATTTTCCAGCATGCCGACGGTCGTCGCATCCCGGTGCTGATTTTTGAATCACCGCTGGTGGACGATACCGGCAAGCAAACCGGCTGGATGGGTTCCATTCTCGATATTTCGGATCGCAAACGCGTGGAAGACCTGAACCGCCAGCAACAGGAAAAACTGCAGGCCAGCGCACGTCTGGCGACGATGGGTGAAATTGCCTCGACGCTGGCACACGAATTGAATCAGCCGCTGGCAGCGATTTCCAGTTACACCACCGGTGCCTTGAATTTGCTGGCAAGCGAACAGCCGAAAGAGGCGACGATCAATATCGAGATGCTGACGCAGGCTCTGGAAAAAGCCAATGCGCAGGCACAACGCGCCGGCCAGATCATCCGCAGCGTGCACACCTTCGTCAAAAAACGCGAACCGATGCGTACCGCCATCAGCATCTCCGAACTGATAGGCAGCGTGACGCCGCTGGTCGAACTGCAGGCGCAGCAATATTTTGTCACCATCAAGGTCGATATTCCCGCCGCCTTGCCGGCCGTATTGGCCGATCAGGTGTTGCTGGAACAGGTGCTGCTGAATCTGACACGTAACGGTATCGAGTCCATGCAAAGCGTCGCACCAGAAAAACGGATCTTGCGCATCGCTGCCGCGATCGATCCGGCAACACCGCGCAATGTGGTTGTGTCAATCAGCGATCAGGGTCACGGCATTCCATCGGACGTGGCCGAACGCCTGTACTCGCCGTTCTTTTCAACCAAGGCGGACGGCATGGGCATGGGCTTGAGTATCTGCCGCACAGCAATTGAATTCCACGGTGGCACCCTCACGCATGTGGATAATCCCGGCGGTGGTACGATTTTCCGTTTTTCACTACCGGCGTTGCAAAATAATTTGATCGCCACGACAATGCGTGCAGATCGCGCATGACAACCATGATGTTTTGATATGTATATTGCATTGCGCCGAACAATTGAATCCGGCGCAATGAGCTAGGCCCCTTGCATGCGGGCTCATTGTGGTCTTGATGCGCTTTTATTGCGCCTTTATTGGTTACGCGCCCTTGCCGGCTGACAGGATATTCCATGCTGCACATTATTGACGATGAAGAAGTAATCCGCGATTCACTGATGTGGCTGGCGAAATCGCGCGGCATTCCAGCCGTCGCCTATGACAGCGGCAAGGCATTTCTTGCCACGCTGGACAGCATCTCGCGCGCTGCTCCGCAGGGACAATGCATATTGCTGGACGTGCGCATGCCCGACGTCAGCGGCATCGCGCTGTTCGACCTGCTTTCCTCGCGCAGCATGACGCAATTATTCCCGGTCATTTTTCTCACCGGTCATGGCGACGTGCCTATGGCAGTAGACACCCTGAAGCGCGGCGCCTTCGACTTTTTTGAAAAACCGTTCAATGACAACAAGTTGATGGACCGGGTGCAGGAGGCACTGTCAGCGTCGGAACAGGCATCTGCCAGCGTTGCGATACACACACGCCTGGCCGCATTGTCAGGCCGCGAACGCGAAGTGCTGGATCTGATCCTGGAAGGAAAAATGAACAAGGTGATCGCCGACAAGCTGGGGATCAGCATGCGCACAGTGGAAGTACATCGCGCGCATATTTTCGACAAGATGAACGTCAAGACAGCAGTCGAACTGGCGCGCCTGTTGAAGTAAAATCTGTTCCTGCTGCGCTTGCACATCTCTTTCCTGTCCGCGCCCCGGTTCCATACACCTTGTATTTCCCGCTCCGGCCTTGCGCCGCAGCCCATCGCCAAGCACCATGCACATCGTCAATATCCTGCTTCCTGATTTCATGCTGATTCTGTTCGGCGCGATCCTGTTTCGCGTCACGCAATGGGGCGATGAATTCTGGGCCGGAATGGAAAAACTGATTTATTACGTCCTGTTTCCCGCATTATTGTTTTACTCAACCGCCCGCTCGCCCATCAATTTCGCAGCGACCGGACAGTTCCTGCAGATTGCCATTGCCGCCTGCCTGGCCGGAATCGCTCTCGGCTGGCTGGCGAAACCGCTATTCAGAGCAGGGCCGATGATTTTTGAATCCGGCCTGCAAACCGCCTTCCGCTTCAATTCGTATATTGCGCTGGCAATTGCCGGCCGGTTGGGCGGGGATCAGGGCACCTCCTTGATGGGATTGGTGATCGGTTTTGCGGTACCGCTGTGCAATATGGCGGCGGTGCACGCGCTGGTAAAGAACAAAGGTCGCTTGCTGCTCGAGCTATTGAAAAATCCGCTGCTGATGGCAACCATGGGCGGCGTAGTCTTCAATCTGCTCGGCTTTCAGTTGCCCGATCTGGCCGGCGCCTTCCTGTCGCGTCTGGGCAATGCATCGATCGCACTTGGCCTGATCATGGTCGGTGCAGGATTGCGCCTGACCGGTTTGCACTCAGCGAAAGGCATCGCCGCTTATTTTCTGGCCGTCAAATTATTGGCCGTACCCGCGATTACCTATGCATTGGGAAAATGGGTCGGCTTGTCGCCACTGCATTTGCAGATAGTCGTGATGTTTGCTGCGCTGCCAACCGCATCGAGCTGCTATGTACTGGCGGTACGCATGGGAGGCAACGGCCCCTTTGTCGCGTTTCTGATCTCGGGCGGCACACTGATTTCGATGGCGACCCTGCCGCTGTGGCTAGTGCTGCTGCAGTAAGCCGCACTAGCCGCGTCGCTACGCACTCAAAGAAAATGAACTCTGTCGTGGCAATGACATCGTACAGTCGGCAACCCACTGAATTTATATAAATAAGTATTCGTATCCTATGCAAGCTCTGACCGTTCACCTGCATGAAGAAGCCGGCACCATTGCACTCGGGGCCGCACTCGCACGCGCACTGCAGCCGGGCTTGACGATTTATCTGCACGGCGATCTGGGCGCCGGAAAAACCGCACTGACCCGCGCCATGCTGCATGCACTCGGCCATGAGGGTCATGTAAAAAGTCCGACCTACACATTGGCTGAACCGTATGCGATCACGCTTGCAGGGCAAACCGTCAATGTGATCCATTTTGATTTATACCGGATGGCGAGCGCCGAGGAATTTCTCGAGGCAGGTTTCCGCGAATACTTCAACCATCAAACAATTTGCGTCATCGAATGGCCGGAAAAAGCGGAAGCTGTGTTGCCGCCACCCGATCTTAGTATTTCACTCGCCGTTGCAGGCGAAGGACGTGATGTAGAATTGCAGCCGTTGTCCGAACAAGGTGTTGAATGTCTGAACCGACTGAAATTCGCTCCAAATCTGTGAAGGCCAAAGTGCGCCGCACCGTTCTCAAAGCGGGCGGTACGCTGCTGATTTCGCTATTTTCTCCGCTGTCCGCACTGGCGTCGCAAATTCTCGCCGTGCGCACTTGGCCATCTGAAGAGTACACGCGCGTCACACTGGAAAACGATGCGAACCTGAAGACCAGCCATTTCATCATCAAGAATCCCGAGCGGCTGGTCGTCGATGTCGAAGGCATAGAACTGAGCCCGACCCTGAAAAGCCTGGTCGCCAAGATCCAGCCCAACGACCCCTACATCAAGCAGGTACGTGTCGGCCAGAACCGGCCGAATGTGGTGCGGCTGGTGTTCGACCTGAAGGAAGAAGTCAATCCGCAGGTATTTACGCTGGCGCCGGTAGGCGAATATCAGCACCGGCTGGTATTCGATCTGTATCCGGTCAATCCGCCCGACCCGATCGCGGCGCTGATAGAAAAAGGCCAGTGGTCGATCGACGCGCCGCCGGACGCTATGCCGCCGCCGGTGGCTGAAATCAAACCGCCGTACGCCGAACCCAAGTCGGACCGCGCCCCGCAAGTGAACCGCATGCTGACAATTGCACTGGACCCTGGCCACGGCGGCGAAGATCCGGGCGCAGTAGGACGTGGCGGCAGCTATGAAAAAAATATCGTGCTGGCGATCGCCAAGCGACTCAAAGCCAAACTCGAACAGCACCCGAACATGCGCGTCATGCTGACCCGCGACGGCGACTATTTTGTACCCCTGCATGTGCGCGTACAAAAGGCGCGCAAGGTACAGGCCGATCTGTTCGTCTCGATACACGCCGATGCATTTGTACAGCCGACAGCCAACGGTTCATCGGTATTTGCATTATCGGAAAAAGGCGCCAGCTCTACTGCTGCGCGCTGGCTCGCCAACAAGGAAAATGCCGCCGATCTGATAGGCGGCGCGAATATCAAGAATCACGACAAGCAACTGGCCAGCGTGCTGCTCGATCTCTCCACCACCGCGCAAATCAACGACAGTCTGAAACTGGGCAAAGCCGTATTGAACGAAATCGGCGGCATCAATCGTCTGCACAAGGGTTCGGTAGAACAGGCCGGTTTTGCAGTATTAAAGGCGCCCGATATTCCGAGCATCCTGATCGAGACGGCGTTCATCTCCAATCCGGCAGAAGAAGCCCGCTTGAACGATGATGCCTATCAGGATCAGATGGCGGATGCTGTTTCGCAAGGCATACGCAAGTATTTTGCAAAAAATCCGCCACTGGCAAAAGGCAAGATGATGTAACCCGGGCGCAGACCGTAGAAAATAGTGCGGTGTTTTTATTTCCTGAAGCGTTGCGCCAGCTTCCACATTGCGCCGAGCGCAACCGGAATTGCAGCAGCACCCACTCCCACCAGCACGATGGTATTGAGATGATCGCGGATGATCGGAATATTGCCGAACAGGTAACCGCCGACAACCAGCAGCCCCACCCACAAAATCGCACCGGTGACATTGAAAAACTGGAAGCGCACAAAGGTCATCTTTGATACGCCGGCAACGAAGGGCGCAAAGGTGCGCACGATGGGAAGGAAACGCGCCAGTATCAGTGTTTTCCCGCCATGATTTTCATAGAAGGAATGGGTCTTTTGCAGCGCGGCCCTATCCAGCCAGCGATAATCGTGCGTGAATACCTTTTCGCCTATCCGCTGTCCTATCCAGTAATTCACCGTATTGCCCAGAATCGCAGCGACAATCAGCAAACTCAGCAGCAACCAGAGATTCATGCCGCCGGAGGCACAAAAGGCGCCGGCGATGAACAGCAAAGTGTCGCCCGGCAAAAATGGAAAGATGACCAAACCGGTTTCGCAAAAAATAATCGTAAACAGAACCAGATAAATCAGTGCGCCATATTGCGCGATAAATGTTCCGAGATACTTGTCGACATGCAAAATCATGTCGAAAAACTGCATGAAATCCATAATTTTCCTTGGTAGCGGCAGCATGATACACCACGCTGCATGCGCGCTGTCCATGCAGAAAGACCACCTGATCGCTCATCGGTTCACTGTCAGTCACACGCTGGCAACGTTATAATCGGCAGATGCACGCATCTTCCCCATCGGCCCGACCGATACAAGCCCTCTCCGACCAGCTCATTTCGCAAATCGCCGCCGGCGAGGTGGTCGAACGCCCATCTGCCGTTGTCAAGGAACTACTGGAAAACGCACTGGATGCCGGCGCCACGCACATCAGCGTGCGGCTGGAACAAGGCGGAGTCAAACGGATCGCCATCACCGATAACGGTCGCGGCATCGCACCGGAACAATTGCCGCTGGCACTGGCCCGGCATGCGACTTCCAAAATCAATTCACTGACCGAGCTGGAAAATGTCGCCACGCTGGGTTTTCGCGGCGAAGCACTGGCATCGATCGCATCCGTTTCACAGCTGACATTAACGTCCCGCACCGCAGACGCTGCGCACGCTTGGGAAATCAGCGGCGTGCAAAATCTGGATCAAAAAAGTACCGTCGCGCCATCGTCGGGCGCAGCCGGTACCACAGTCGATGTACTCGATTTGTATTTCAATACACCGGCGCGCCGCAAGTTCCTGAAAACCGAGCAGACCGAATTCGGCCATTGCGCGGAAGTCGTGCGCCGCATTGCCTTGTCGCGCCCCGATGTTGCCTTTTCGCTCACGCACAATGGCAAGACCATCGATCACTGGACGGTCAACGACATCGCCAAACGCAGCGCGCATATACTCGGCAATGAATTTTCTACCGCACGCCTGCCGCTGGAAGAAACCGCCGGGCCCTTGCGCCTGCATGGCTTCATCGGTTTGCCAACTGCATCCAAGGCACGTGGCGATGCGCAATACTTTTATGTCAACGGCCGCTTCGTACGCGACAAATTGCTGATGCATGCAGTGCGCTCGGCTTATCAGGACGTGCTGCATGGCGATCGTTACCCATCGTATGTCATCAGCCTGGAACTCGATCCTGCACTGATCGATGTAAATGTGCATCCGTCGAAAATCGAAGTGCGTTTCCGCGATAGTCGCGCTGTACATCAATTTGTATTTCACGCTGTCACCCGTGCACTGGCGCAAACATCCGCCACTGCATTTGGTGCCGCACCATCACCTACGCCCGCACCATCGAGCGCATTGCCTTGGTTGCGAGAGCAGCAGCAAAGCACATTCGCACCACAGTTCAATGCACCGTATGGCGTGGCGCAAAGCGCAGCGAATTACGGCGCCCTGTTCGCCAACGGCCCTGCGTCCAACGACAGCAACAGTGCAGCGCCATCGTTGCATGCTGCAGGCAATCATGGCGCAACCACGCTGCCGGACGATGAGTTTCCGCTCGGCTTTGCGCTGGCGCAGTTGCACGGCATTTTCATCCTCGCGCAAAACATCAAAGGCCTGGTGCTGGTCGATATGCATGCTGCGCACGAACGCATCCTGTACGAACAGTTGAAACATGCGCTCGATGACAATGAACTGCAGGTACAACCGCTGCTGATTCCGATCACCTTTTACGCCGATGGCATGGAAGTCGGCACGGCGGAAGACAATCAGGACATCCTGCACGCGCTGGGTTTCGATATCGCCACCCTGTCGCCCACCACGCTTGCAGTACGCGCCGTTCCTGCGCTGCTGAAAAATGCCGACGCACAAACGCTGGCACGCGATGTATTGCGCGACGTGCGCGAATTCGGCGGCTCGCGTGTGCTGCTTGAACGCCGCAATGAATTGCTCGGCACGCTGGCCTGCCATACCGCAGTACGCGCCAACCGCACACTGACCGCGCCGGAAATGAATGCCCTGTTGCGCCAGATGGAAGCTACCGAACGCGCCGACCAATGCAATCATGGCCGGCCAACCTGGGTACAACTCGGCCTGTCCGATCTGGACAAACTGTTCGAGCGCGGACGCTGACGTGAGACGCCATACGCACATACACTTCCGGCCGGCAGCACGCACATGACCAACCCATCCGCAAAACCGCTGGCCGTCGCTATCATGGGACCGACCGCTTCCGGCAAAACTGCCGCAGCGCTCGCCATCGCCGAACAGATTCCGTCTGAAATCATTTCCGTCGATTCCGCCCTCGTGTACCGCGAGATGAATATAGGCACCGCAAAGCCGACCGATGAAGAACGCGCCAGCGTGCCGCACCATCTGATCGACATACTCGATCCGCTCGATGCGTATTCGGTGATGCAATTCCGCCAGGATGCGCTACGCCTGGTCGCGGAAATCAGCGCGCGCGGCAAACTGCCGCTGCTGGTCGGCGGCACCATGCTGTACTTCAAGGGATTGAAAGATGGCCTCGATGCGCTGCCGCAAGCCGATGCCGCGCTACGCGCAGAACTGGATGCCGAAGCCGCGCTGATTGGTTCACCCGCCATGCATGCAAAGCTGGCAACGCTCGACCCTATCACCGCCGCACGCCTGCAACCGAACGACGCGCAACGCATACAACGCGCACTGGAAATCATCGCCCTGACCGGGCAGCCGATGTCCGCACTGTTGGCACTAGCACCCAAAAGCGAATTGCCGTTCACCTTATTGCCGATTGCGCTGGAACCATCCGAGCGCAGCGTCTTGCATGTGCGCATTGCCAGCCGCTTCAATGCCATGCTGAAAGACGGCGGCCTGCTCGATGAAGTACGCGCCCTGCGCGCGCGCGGCGACCTGCATCCCGGCCTGCCATCCATGCGCTGCGTCGGCTATCGTCAGAGCTGGGAATATCTGGATGGCGCATACGGCCTGGCAGAATTGCGTGAAAAAGGCATCGCCGCCACACGCCAACTGGCCAAACGACAATTGACCTGGTTGCGCAGCATGCCGGAACGACAGGTAATCGATTGCCTCGCACCCGGCGTTGCGGACAGTATTTTGCGCAAGATTGTCAGTGCAGATAAAGCGCCGA
Source organism: Herminiimonas sp. NPDC097707 (assembly GCF_044761395.1). NCBI lineage: Bacteria > Pseudomonadati > Pseudomonadota > Betaproteobacteria > Burkholderiales > Oxalobacteraceae > Herminiimonas > Herminiimonas sp. NPDC097707. The sequence continues at coordinate 89,980 of NZ_JBIWCI010000002.1, forward strand.
AATAGCCCCGACGATCAAGAAAAGACTGATTTATTGCAACTTGCGCAATATTTTATATGCTGTTCTTCACACGAAAAAACGGCTGGCACATGCGATATATGCGCCGAATCAGCAATTTGATATTGACTTAGCTCACCGAAAACGTCATAATTTTCGGCTGTTTGGTGATATAGCTCAGTTGGTTAGAGCACAGCACTCATAATGCTGGGGTCGGTGGTTCAAATCCACCTATCACCACCAAGAACAAGAAATGCAGAAACCCGCGCTCCTCTCACGAGAGCGCGGGTTTTTTGTTACCCGCAATTTTGCACCTGCGGCATTTGTCATTGCATTGAACACGTTGTACCGCAAGAAAATTCAATACCGTGCATATTCATCCAATCCGCTTGTTACCTTCCTTAGGGTTGCACAACATGACGCAGAAGCCTTGTTTTCATTTAAGATGGTTTGCAAGCTTCACAGGCATTTCTTGTCCGCTGAAAAGACCGAAGACAGGGTTCAAGCACACCTCTTTGCTGTTTTTTGATCTGGATCAGACCGGCCAGAGCCCTGTGAATATATCGTCAACGGGCAGTAGCGTTTTCCAACCACCGGAGAAAAGCATGTTCAAAAGAATCCTCGTACCAACAGACGGCTCCCCCTTATCCGACAAAGCCATCAATGCCGCGATAGAATTTGCCAAGGCCATGAACGGCGAACTCGTCACGCTCTGCGTTGCAGAGCCCTATGTATACTCGGCACTGGTTGAAGGAGCGGGCGTATTTCCCATGGACTCCGTTGCCTACGACGAGAAGGCGCAGGAAATCGCACAGCATAATGTTGACAAGGCAGCGGCACGTGCACGCGCTCAGGGCGTGACATGCAAGACGGCAGTCGCCTTGTCTTTCAGTCCGTATGAAGAAATCGTGCGGACGGCAGAAGCATCCGCTTGCGATGTTATTTTCATGGCATCGCACGGGCGCAAAGGCTTGAACAAGTTGTTCGTCGGCAGCGAAACGCAAAAGGTATTGGCGCATTCGACCCTTCCCGTGCTGGTCTTCCGCTAACAAACGATCCCGGCATACGTAGTAAACAATGGCCGCGCCGCGCATGATTCATGTCATTTTTGCCCGGCGCGCGCCATCCTGTTTTTCCTGCACTGCAACATGCTCAAATTGCACTATTTTGGATTCCGTCCAACTTTTTTAGCGAGAAAAATACTCGAATTGCCGCAAAAAGGTGCGTAAAAAATGGAAAAAAGTCGAATTTGATGCAACAATGCCGTCCTCTCTTTTTTTCGCACTGATTTAAGGCAAATCATGAAATACCCAACTCTTCATCATTTTCTGACTCATGTCGCTGACCGCAATCCCGGCCAACCCGAGTTCTTGCAAGCGGTCACGGAAGTGATGGAAAGTCTCTGGCCTTTCATTGAAAAAAATCCGCATTACGCTGAACACGGCTTGCTGGACCGCCTGATCGAACCGGAACGCATCATCATGTTCCGCGTTTCCTGGGTTAACGATCACGGCGACGTGCAAGTCAACCGTGGTTATCGCATTCAGCAAAGCTCGGCGATCGGCCCATATAAAGGCGGCATTCGCTTCCATCCTTCGGTTAATTTGTCGATCCTGAAATTCCTCGCCTTCGAGCAGACCTTCAAGAATGCATTGACCACACTGCCTATGGGCGGCGGCAAGGGCGGTTCCGATTTCGATCCTAAAGGCAAGAGCCCAGGCGAAGTCATGCGCTTCTGCCAGGCTTTCGTCAGCGAATTGTTCCGTCATATCGGTTCCGATACCGACGTACCAGCTGGCGATATCGGCGTGGGCGGACGCGAAGTCGGCTTCATGGCCGGCATGATGAAAAAGCTCAGCAATCGTGCGGACTGCGTCTTTACCGGCAAGGGCTTGAGCTTCGGCGGCTCCTTGATTCGCCCGGAAGCAACCGGCTATGGCACCGTCTATTTTGCCGAGCAAATGCTGAAACAAAGAGGTTTGAGCTTCGACGGCATGCGCGTCAGCGTATCCGGCTCGGGCAATGTCGCTCAGTTCGCAGTCGAAAAAGCAATGTCGCTGGGCGCGAAAGTGATCACCGTGTCCGACTCCAGCGGCACCGTCGTTGATAACGACGGTTTCACTCCGGAAAAACTGGCGATCCTGATGGAAGTCAAAAACCATCTGTATGGCCGCGTCAGCGACTACGCACAACGTACCGGCGTCGAATTCCATGCCGGCATGAGCCCATGGCACGTACCGGTTGATGTTGCCTTGCCTTGTGCAACACAAAACGAGCTGGATATCGAAGCCGCCAATACCCTGGTCAAAAACGGCGTGATCTGCGTTGCGGAAGGCGCCAACATGCCGACCACGAACGAAGCCGTACGTGTATTCGAAAGCAGCGGTGTCTTGTACGCACCAGGCAAAGCCAGCAATGCCGGCGGCGTTGCTACTTCAGGCCTGGAAATGGGCCAAAACGCAATGCGCATTTCCTGGCCGCGTGAAGAAGTCGATGCACGCCTGCATGCGATCATGTGCAACATCCATGACGCCTGCTTGCGTCACGGTCGTCGCGCCGATGGCACGATCAGCTATGTAGACGGCGCCAATATCGCCGGTTTCGTCAAAGTCGCAGACGCGATGCTGGCACAAGGCGTCATTTAAGCGCTGGCAAATACGTGCTGTAAAACAAACAAAGCCGGATATTCCGGCTTTGTTTTTATGCGCAACATATCCTGCCGCTCACCATTCATCGATTTCCCCGTTTTCACGGCATTGATTTCCACGCCCGCCGCATGCTGCAAGCAGCCTGGCTCGCTCTCGGCCCACAGCGCCACATGTTATGATGTCGCCTGCGCTGGCACGTCTCTATCAGTTCGGCTGCCATACAGGCGCCAGCCCTGCACCAAGCAACACATCGCCCGGATCAATCATTCTGCTATATCGCGACATCTCATTTACCTGGAACGGAAACCTGCCATGCGCATAGGAACCTTGCTGATCAGTTGTGCACTTGCTTTTGCCAGCCTGTCTGCGCATGCTTTCGAGCGCCCCTTTCCAGCCGACGCCAAACGCGGCGTGATGACGCCGGCCAATTATCCGGTTGTCGTCGTCAACGACAAGACACGCACGCTGTCAGCCGGCGCGCGCATCTGGAATCAGGACAATATGATCGAGATGCCGGCCGCCTTGCGCGGCAGCCAGTTTGCCGTAAATTACACGGAAGATGGTAACGGCGACATCGATCGCATCTGGATTTTGACGGCAGACGAAGCAAGACAGACTCCGCCGAAACCGTTGTCACAGCCGGTTCCGTTGCCCGCGCCCATACCGGCGCCCGCATCCAATTTCAAGTAAGCAACTCACCAAACACCTCACCCCATGCAGAAAAAGATATACATCAAGACCTTCGGTTGCCAGATGAACGAGTACGACTCGGACAAGATGGCAGATGTGCTCAACGCTTCCGACGGCCTGATCAAAACCGACAAGGCGGAAGACGCCGACGTCATCCTGCTCAACACCTGTTCGGTGCGTGAAAAAGCGCAGGAAAAAGTCTTCTCCGATCTCGGCCGTCTGCGCGAATTGAAACTGCTCAAGCCCGATCTGATGATAGGCGTCGGCGGTTGCGTCGCCTCGCAGGAAGGCGACGCGATCATCAAGCGCGCGCCTTATGTCGATCTGGTCTTCGGTCCGCAAACCCTGCATCGCCTGCCGGAGATGCTCAAGCAGCGTCGTTCGACAGGACGTTCGCAAGTCGACATCAGTTTTCCGGAAATTGAAAAGTTCGACCACATGCCACCCGCCAAGGTGGAAGGCGCGACTGCCTTTGTGTCGATCATGGAAGGTTGCAGCAAATACTGCAGCTATTGCGTCGTGCCCTATACACGCGGCGAAGAAGTCTCGCGCCGTTTCGACGACGTACTGACCGAAGTCGCCGGACTCGAAGCGCAAGGCGTGAAGGAAATCACGCTGCTGGGCCAGAACGTCAACGCCTATCGCGGCGAAATGGCCGATGGCGAAATCGCCGATTTTGCGCTGCTGATCGAATACATCGCCGAGATGGAAGGCATAGAGCGGATACGCTACGTCACCAGCCATCCGAAGGAATTCACGCAACGCCTGATAGACACCTATGCCAAGGTGCCGAAACTGGTTGATCATCTGTATCTGCCGGCGCAGCACGGCTCCGATCGCATTCTGGCAGCGATGAAGCGCGGCTACACCTCGCTCGAATACAAATCCATCCTGCGTCGCTTGCGCGCAGTGCGGCCGAACATTTCCATCTCATCCGATTTCATCGTCGGCTTCCCTGGCGAAACCGACGACGACTTTGAAGCGATGATGAAGCTGATCGACGACATCGGTTACGACAACAGCTTCAGCTTCATTTTCAGCCCGCGCCCTGGTACGCCTGCCGCCAATCTGGCCGACGACACCCCGCATGAAGTCAAGCTCAAGCGCCTGCAACGCCTGCAAGCAGTCATCGATCAGAACACCCGTCGCTACAGCGATGAAATGGTCGGCTCCGTGCAACGCATTCTGGTCGAAGGGCCATCGAAAAAAGATGCCGACGAATTGCAGGGTCGCACCGAAAACAATCGTGTCGTCAATTTTTCCGCCGGCCCGAATGCAGCGCATTTGATCGGCCAGATGGTGAACATCAACATCACACAATCGCACGCGTACACATTACGCGGCGAGATCGTCGTTAAACAGTAAAGATTTATTTTTGGCGCGCAAGCGCCTGCTCAGCCAAAATTGAAAACCAAAACCGCCGTTCAACCGCTGTACTTCATCCCCGAACCGCTGGATAACAAGCGGCTCGCACATCTGTGCGGCCCGATGGATGAAAATCTGCGACAGATTTCCGCCGCGCTCGATGTCACGATTTTCCGTCGCGGCGAAAAATTCATCGTCAGCGGCAGCAACGGCGCACGCGCACTGGAAATTCTCGATCAGTTTTATCGCGTGGCCGACAAGGTCGTACCACTGGAAGAAGTGCAACTGGCCCTGGTCGAACAACGCGCGGCGCTGGCCGAACCAGAGTTAGTCATTCCCGCCGCAAAAAAAACGACGGGAAAAACTGCCGGAAAAAAAATCGTCGAATCGGTGACCGATGCGCCGGTGCTGAAAACCAGACGCCACGATTTGCGCGGCCGCACGCCGCATCAGTTGCAATATCTGAAGGCGATCATGGATCACGACATCACCTTCGGCGTCGGCCCGGCCGGCACCGGCAAGACTTATCTGGCCGTGGCTTGCGCAGTCGATGCGCTGGAACGCGATGCCGTCAAACGCATCATCCTTACACGCCCCGCAGTGGAAGCCGGTGAACGCCTGGGCTTTCTGCCCGGCGACCTGTCGCAAAAAATCGATCCCTATCTGCGTCCCTTGTACGATGCCTTGTATGACTTGCTCGGCTTCGATCGCACACAAAAAATGTTCGAGAAACAGGCGATTGAAATCGCACCATTGGCTTATATGCGCGGCCGTACGCTGAATCATGCTTTCGTCATCCTCGATGAAGCGCAGAACACCACGCCGGAACAGATGAAAATGTTCCTGACCCGGATCGGCTTTGGCAGCAAGGCTGTGATTACCGGCGACATTACGCAGATCGATTTGCAGCAAAATCAGAAAAGCGGCCTGATCGAAGCCATCGACGTATTAGGCGATGTGCGCGGACTTGCCTTCACGCGTTTTTCCAGTGCCGACGTGGTACGTCATCCGCTGGTGGCGCGCATCGTTGATGCTTACGACGACGCCAAACAACCCAAAAAACGCGCCACTGCCAAAACAGCGGCCAAAACGACTACCAAACATGCAGCAAAATAAACTTTCCCTGTCGGTGCAATACGCCGACACGCGCGTGCAGGACATCCTCACGCGCCCCTTATTGCGCAAATGGGTAAAGGCCGCGCTGCTGGCGCCGGCGCACATCACCTTGCGCTTCGTCGATGCCGCAGAAGGCCAGACATTGAACCGCAATTATCGCGGCAAGGATTACGCCACCAATGTGCTGACCTTCGCCTATAACGACGATGATGGCGGCGAAATGGAAGACGGCGATACCACACAGGCCGATATCATCCTGTGCACTGATGTCTTGCAGCGCGAAGCCGCCGAACAGAATAAGACACTGATTTTTCATGCCGCGCATCTGGTGATACACGGCGTGCTGCATGCGCAAGGTTACGATCATGAATCGGATGAGGAAGCCGAAGAAATGGAAGCACTGGAAATTGAATTCCTGGCCGCGCTCGGTTTTCCCAATCCGTATATCGAAGCGTGATCATATTGCACCATGACATGCTATCTTCCGCAGCATTTTTGGAATTGCGGATATTTGTTGTATCCTGATAGCTGTTGAAACCATCACCCGCAACGGCTTTTCGCCATATGCAAGACAATCCCAATAGCGGCAAACCCGGCGAAGCCAAACCGCACCGGTCCCTGTTTGAACGCCTGACCGCACTGATCGCCCCCGAACCTGACAGTCGTAGCGAACTGCTTGCCATCCTGCATGACGCGCACGAACGCAATCTGATCGACGCCGATGCCCTGTCGATGATAGAAGGCGTGTTCCAGGTATCCGAACTGTCGGCACGCGACATCATGGTGCCGCGCTCGCAAATGGATGTGATCGACATCACCAAACCCATAGCTGAATGGCTGCCTATGGTGCTGGAAACCGCACACTCGCGCTTCCCTGCCATCGAAGGCGAACGCGATCAGGTAGTCGGCATCCTGATGGCCAAGGATTTGCTGCGCTACTACGCAGGCGCATCGTTCGATGTACGTCAGATGCTGCGACCTGCCGTCTTCATTCCCGAATCAAAACGTCTGAATGTATTGCTGAGCGACTTCCGCGCCAAACACAATCACATGGCGATCGTGGTCGATGAATACGGTGGCGTGGCAGGATTGATCACGATCGAAGACGTGCTGGAACAAATTGTCGGCGACATCGAAGACGAATACGATTTCGATGAAGAACAGGACAATATCCTCGCCATCAAGGCTGGCGAATACGGTCCACGCTGGCGCATCAAGGCGCTGACCGAACTCACGCAAGTCAACGAAGAACTCGGCACCACTCTCACCAGCCAGGATGTCGATACGCTGGGCGGTTTTATTACCAATCATCTGGCGCGCATGCCGCACAAGGGCGAGGTTATCGATATCGATAATCTGCGCTTTGAAATACTGCGTGCCGATGCGCGACAAATCCACGTACTGCTGGTGGAAAAACTTCCTGCGCCCGATGCGGATGCGTTTGATGATTGATTGCGTGACGTGCGGGATGCTCGTCCATCACGCTGCCACTCTATGCTCGCAAACGTGAGCACCTCACTTCCCTTGCGCCTGCGAGTTGCACCCGCCATGCTGCTAGCCTTGCCGGCCGGCGCACTGAATGTCCTCGCCTTCGCACCGATCGGCTGGTGGCCGCTGCAAATTATCACGCTCGCGCTGCTGTTCCATCTGGTATTGCAGGCGCCTACCATCAAATCTGCCGTCTTCACCGGCTGGGCCTACGGCTTCGGCTGGTCGGCCTGCAGCGTGTACTGGCTCTACATCAGCATGCATCAATACGGCGGCATGCCGGCGCCTATGGCAGCATTGGCGGTTGCGCTGCTGGCCATGCTGCTGGGTGCGTTTTTCTCCATCGCTACCGGTTTTGCTGCCTACTTCAAACACAGGCGGCATGCTTCCACAACGATATTGTTGCTACTGGTTTTCCCTGCCTTGTGGATGCTCTCCGAATGGTTGCGCGGCTGGGTGCTGACAGGCTTTCCGTGGGTAGTGTCCGGTTATGCACACACCGCCAGTCCGCTCACCGGCTTCGCGCCACTGATCGGCGTGTACGGCCTCGGATGGCTGGCAGCATTGCTGGCCGGCTGTCTGGCATTGCTGCCGACGAAAAAATCCGCGCTGGTCTTAATGATCGCGATTTTTGCAGCCGGCTTTGCACTGCATTCCATCAGCTGGACGACACCGCACGGCGCACCCATTTCCGTGCGCCTGTTGCAGGGCAACGTGCCGCAGGAAATCAAGTTCGATCCCGAACAGGCGAACGTCACACTGACCCTTTACGAAGACATGATACGCAGCGCTCCGGCAGATCTGATCGCCACACCGGAAACTGCACTGCCGCTCTTGGCGCATCAATTGCCGGAAGACTATCTGCCGCGCCTGGCCGAATTCGCCACCGCGTCGAGTAGCCATCTTGCCATCGGCATCGCCGTCAGCGACGGCCCGCAGCAATACGCCAACAGCGTGATCGGCATTACGCCGGCCACCGCCAGCCGCACCGTCCCTGCACTGTATCGTTACGACAAGCATCATCTGGTGCCGTTTGGCGAATTCATCCCGCTCGGCTTTCGCTGGTTTGTCGACATGATGCACATCCCGCTCGGCGACTTTACGCGCGGCGCAACACTGCAGGCGCCGTTTGCCGTCAAGGATCAATGGGTATTGCCGAACATTTGTTACGAGGATTTGTTCGGCGAAGAAATCGCGCACCAGTTGCGCGCCAGCACAGCGGCCGGCAATCCGGCTGCCACGCTGTTGCTGAACGTTTCCAACATCGCCTGGTTCGGTGATTCGATCGCCTTGCCGCAGCATCTGCAGATTTCACAAATGCGCGCCATCGAAACCGGCCGTCCCATGTTGCGCGCCACGAATACCGGCACCACCGCAGTCATCAATCCGCACGGTGAAGTCGTGGCGCAGCTCAAACCGTTTGAGCGCGGCATACTGACGGCGTCGGTACAAGGCTACAGCGGCCTCACTCCTTACGTTTCGCTCGGCAATGCAGCCATCGTGCTGCTGGCTTTTGCGCTATTGATCGCCGCATACTATCTCACGCGCAGAAATCCTAATTCCCTCTAAAACCCGGTAAAATCTGGGGTTTCGGCAACGCCGCCCTTACCCGCACCGGGTAATGCAAAAATTCAAACAAGATGCTCACATTTCAACAAATCATTCTCACGCTGCAAAAGTACTGGGATGCGCAAGGTTGCGCATTGCTGCAACCATACGATATGGAAGTCGGCGCCGGCACTTCGCACACTGCCACCTTCCTGCGCTCCATCGGCCCTGAACCATGGAAAGCAGCATACGTGCAGCCATCGCGCCGACCGAAAGACGGACGCTATGGTGAAAACCCGAATCGCCTGCAACACTACTATCAATTCCAGGTCGTGCTGAAACCGGCGCCGGCAAATATTCTCGAACTGTACCTGGGTTCACTCGAAGCACTGGGCTTCGACCTGAAGGCCAACGACATCCGCTTTGTCGAAGACGACTGGGAAAACCCGACACTGGGCGCCTGGGGTCTCGGTTGGGAAGTCTGGCTCAACGGCATGGAAGTCACACAGTTCACTTACTTCCAGCAAGTCGGCGGCATCAACTGCAAACCGATCACCGGCGAAATCACCTACGGTCTGGAACGCCTCGCGATGTATCTGCAAGGCGTCGATAACGTATACGACTTGAAATGGACCGAAGGCCTTTCCTACGGCGACGTCTACAAACAGAATGAAATCGAGCAATCGACCTACAACTTCGAACACAGCGACGCCGATTTCCTGTTCACCGCTTTCGGCGCACATGAAAAACAGGCACTCAACCTGATCGAAAACAAACTCGCATTGCCGGCTTACGAACAAGTGCTGAAAGCGGCACATACCTTCAATCTGCTGGATGCACGCGGCGCCATTTCCGTGACTGAACGTGCCGCCTATATCGGCCGCATACGCAATCTGGCACGCAGCGTCGCCCGCAGTTACCTCGACAGTCGCGCCCGCCTCGGCTTCCCGATGGCAACACCTGAACATGCCGCCGAAGTGCTGGCTCAAATCGAAAAAGAAACAGCATGAGTAACAGCGCAACTACCGACATGGACACCAAAAATTTATTAGTCGAACTGTTCGTCGAAGAACTTCCGCCCAAGGCATTGAAAAAAATCGGCGATGCTTTTGCACAGATTTTGCAGGCATCGTTGAAAGCACAAGGCCTGTCGTCGGCAGACAGCGTGCTGACGCAATTTGCCTCGCCGCGCCGACTAGGCCTGCACCTGACGCAGGTTGCTGAACAAGCCGATGACAAGCAGGTCATGCAAAAACTCATGCCGGCCAGCGTCGGCTTGACGGCAGATGGCAAGGCCACACCGGCATTACTGAAAAAACTTTCCGCTCTGGGTGCTAACGAATCTGCAGTCGCAGACTTGAAACGCGAATCCGACGGCAAGACCGAAGTATTGTTTTTCAACAGCATCGTCACCGGCATCACACTGACCGACGGCTTGCAAAAAGCACTGGAAGAAACGCTGGCTAAATTGCCCATCCCAAAAGTCATGGGCTATCAATTGGCTGACGGCTGGGAAACCGTCAACTTCGTGCGCCCTGCGCACGGCTTGATCGCCTTGTACGGCGCCGATGTCATCAACGTTTCCGTGCTCGGCCTCAAAGCCGGCAACACAACCCACGGTCATCGCTTTGAGGCAGGAATCGATCCTGTGTACATCCGCGATGCGGACAGCTACGCAAAACAAATCGCCACTGAAGGTGCGGTCATCGCCAGCTTCGCCGAACGGCGCGCAGAAATCGTGCGCCAGCTCGCTGCCGCTGCCAGCGAAGCCGGCAGCAATCTGACACCGATTGAAGATGAAGACTTGCTGGATGAAGTCACCGGCCTGGTCGAACGCCCGAATGTGTTGATAGGCCAGTTTGAAGAAGCCTTCCTCGCGGTACCTCAGGAATGCCTGATCCTGACGATGAAGGCCAATCAGAAATACTTCCCTCTGCTCGACACCCAGGGCAATCTGAGCAACAAGTTTCTGATCGTCTCCAATATTCGTCCGACCGATGCCAGTCTCGTCATCGGCGGCAACGAGCGCGTCGTACGTCCGCGTCTGGCCGATGCGAAATTCTTTTTCGACCAGGATCGCAAGAAAACGCTGACTTCGCGTGTCGCCGGTCTGGATAAAGTCGTTTATCACAACAAGCTCGGTACACAGGGCGAGCGTATTGCACGCGTGCGCGCCATTGCACAAGCCATCGCAAGCAAACTCGGCATCGATGCACAACAAGCCGATACCGCAGCACAGCTGGCCAAGGCAGATCTACTGACCGATATGGTCGGCGAATTTCCGGAACTGCAAGGCATCATGGGGCGTTACTATGCATTGCATGACGGCCTGGCAGCCAACGTCGCCGATGCGATTGAAGATCACTACAAACCGCGCTTCGCCGGCGATACGCTGCCCCGCAATCCGGTCGGCATGGTGGTCGCACTGGCCGACAAGCTGGAAACACTGGTCGGTTTGTTCAGCATCGGGCAGATCCCGACTGGCGACAAGGATCCGTTTGCCTTGCGTCGCCATGCGCTGGGTGTGATTCGCATGCTGATCGAAGGCAAGTTCGATCTCGGTATCAATGAATTGATCGCTGCAGCAGAACAGCCATTCAACAAGCTGGCGACCGAACATCGCGCGGCGCTGCTCACATTCATTTTCGATCGCCTCGCCAATACGCTGCGTGAACAAGGTTACAGCGCGCAAGAGATCGATGCCGTACTCACCTTGCAACCGCAAAAACTGGTCGATGTCGCCAGTCGTCTGGCCGCAGTGCGCGCCTTCGCCGCCCTGCCGGAAGCGCCAGCGCTGGCCGCAGCGAACAAGCGGGTCGGCAATATCCTGAAAAAAGTCGAAGGCGAAGTGACGGCGCAAGTCGATCCCGCGCTACTGAAGGAAGCGGCAGAAATCGCCTTGAATCAAACGCTAATGACGGTCAAGCCGCAAGCCGATGCCGCATTTGCGCATGGCGACTATGCGGCATCCCTGCAAGCATTGGCGGCATTGAAAACACCAGTCGATGCTTTCTTTGAAAGCGTGATGGTAAATGCTGACGATGCGGCATTGCGCAACAACCGGCTGGGCTTGCTGGCTACCTTGCACCATGCGATGAATCAGGTCGCCGATATTTCCAAGCTGGCTGCATAAACCTCGCTCGACTTAAGGCGCACTGACATCATGCAATTCTCTGGGGGTGATCCGATGAAACTGATAATTCTTGATCGTGATGGCGTCATCAATCACGACTCGGAGTCCTTCATCAAATCGCCGCACGAGTGGATGCCGATTCCGGGTTCGCTGGAAGCGATTGCGCGTCTGAATCAGGCTGACTATCGCGTGGTCGTCGCTACCAATCAGTCCGGCATCGCACGCGGCATGTTCAATATCATGACGCTCAATGCCATTCATCAAAAAATGCATGTGGCAGCCCAATCGGTGGGCGCGGAAATCGACGCAATATTCTTTTGCCCGCATGCAGCCGACGATGGCTGCGACTGCCGCAAACCGCAATCGGGCATGCTGCACGCCATCGGCAAGCGCTTCGATGTCAGCCTCAAGGGTGTGCCGACAGTGGGCGATTCGCTGCGCGACCTGCAAGCCGGCTTTATGGCCGGTTGCACGCCCTACCTGGTACTGACAGGCAAGGGTGAAAAAACGTTGGAGAAAGGCGGCTTGCCGCCGGGAACGGCGAGCTACGCCAATCTTGCAGCCGTCGTCGATCATTTACTGAAAACACCTGCACTCGGTCACGCTGCCTAGACCACCGCACCGCATCTATCTGGAGTTTTAATGTCACAAGTCATACTGTTTTTGCGTTCCCTGCTGTTTGCGCTGGTAATGCTGATCGCCACCCTGATATGGGCGCCAGTCTGTTTTCTGGCAGCGCCGCTGCCGTACAACAAACGCTACTACATCACCTCGCGCTGGAACGTCTTCATCATCTGGCTGGCGAAAGTCTTGTGCGGCATCCGCTATCAAATCAAGGGTTATGAAAACCTGCCGGATCAACCCGTGATCCTGCTCTCCAAACATCAATCGGCATGGGAAACGATTTTCCTGCTGTGCAAAATGGCGCGCCCGCTGGTGTTCGTATTCAAGAAAGAATTGATCTACGTTCCTTTTTTCGGCTGGGCGCTCGGATTGCTGCGCATGATTCCCATCGATCGCAGCAGCGGCAAGGACGCATTTGCACAAGTCATCACGCAAGGCAGAAAACGTCTGGCAGATGGTCAATGGATCATCATGTTCCCCGAAGGTACGCGCATTCCGGTCGGACAAACCGGTCGTTATAAAGGCGGCGGCGCACGGCTGGCGGTCGAAACCAATACCGTCGTCGTGCCTATCGCCTTGAATCCGGGCGAGTGCTGGCCGAAAAATTCATTCATCAAGAAACCGGGACTGGTGACCGTGTCCATCGGCAAGCCGATATCGCCGGAAGGATTAACTGCAGTGGAACTGATGCAGCAAGTCGAAAATTGGATAGAATCTGAAATGCGGGTCATCTCACCGGATGCCTATCCTGCGACAGCATCGAAAAACCAATAATAAACGGCGCGCCTATCCTTGAAGCTGCTTCGACATACATCGCCCGACCCGCAACAGCTTGCGCTGCAGCTTGACTTCTTTTCGTCCGATTTTTCGTCGCAACCGCGGATAGATCATCCTGCTCCCAAGCATTCCCCCGGCTCGGCGCCGCCCAATGCACCTGCGCCGAGAACCGAAGCGCCCACGCCCATACCCAATGGCAAACGCCGCGTGCAAGTCGCCGAACATGCGCTGGACTACACGCTGGTGCGCTCCAAGCGTCGCTCGATCGGGTTCATGATCGACGACGACGGCTTGCGCATCACGGCACCGAAATGGGTAACGCTGACAGAAATTGAAAATGCGATCATAGAAAAGCAGCGCTGGATTTTTACCAAGCTCAATGAACGGCGCGAACGTTCTGCGCGCCGCCTGCAACCGCAAATGGAATGGCGCGATGGCGGCACGCTGCCTTATCTGGGTCATGACATTACCTTGCGCATTCTTGCCACGCAGGCCGCAGGCATTCTGTACGATCCGGTCACGAAAGAATTGACAGTCTGCCTGCCATCGGACGCTGCCGAGCAGCAGTTGAAGGATCGCGTACAAGGCTGGTTGCAGCTGGAGGCAAAACGCATTTTTGCCGAACGCCTGCCGGTCTATGCGGAAAAACTCGACGTCAATTATCAGTCTTTCGCGTTGTCATCGGCCATGACGCAATGGGGTTCATGCACAGCAGATGGCAAGATACGCCTGAACTGGCGCCTGATTCATTTCGCCTTGCCGCTGATCGATTATGTGATCGCGCATGAGCTGTCGCATTTACGCGAGATGAATCACAGCCCGCAATTCTGGGCCACCGTGCAATCGGTCTTTCCGGAATTTGCGGCGGCAAAAAAAGCCTTGCGCGATCATGCGCCGGAGACGCTGCCCATCTTTTGAACGATGCCGCTTGACGGCACCGCTTCAGACTTGCACTGCCAGCTGTGATTTCAAGCCGGACTACACATGACGACCGGATTCTTCCGGCTGCTCTTCATCCTTGCGTTCGATGAACTCGATTTTGTAGCCATCGGGATCCGTCACGAAAGCAATCACCGAGTTACCGCCCTTGACCGGCCCTGCCTCGCGCGTCACGTTGCCGCCTGCCGCTTTCACATCCGCACACGCCTTGTATGCATCATCGACCGAAATGGCGATGTGCCCGTAAGCCGTACCCATGTCGTAATGGTCGGTGCCATGGTTATACGTCAGCTCCAGCTCGGCATGATCGGGATTGCTGCCATAACCGAGAAAGGCCAGCGTGTATTTGTACTCGGTATTTTCCTTGGTGCGCAGCACTTTCATGCCCAGCACCCTGGTGTAAAAATCGATAGACCGTTGCAAATCGCCTACGCGAAGCATGGTGTGAAGAATGCGCATATTTCTCTCCGCCGTATGAATTAGTTTGAATGAACTGAAGCGACTATTTTATGTCGTGCGCATATTTCCTGCTCGTAGCGCGATGTCGAATCAGTATTAAAGCCGATTCGCAAGCGCCACGTATTGCGCGAGTGAAATGGTTTCCGGACGCATCTGCGGATCAATACCTGCCTCGATCAGATCCGCTTCAGAAAACATGCCGGCCAGGCAGTTGCGTATGACTTTGCGGCGCTGCGAAAACGCTTTCAACACGACCTGCTCCAGTTTCGTCTGATCGCACGGCAGCGGCTTCTCGATCGGAATCATGCGCACTATCGCAGACTCCACACGCGGCGGTGGATCGAAGGCAGTCGGCGGCACGATGAACATCAACTCCATGTGATAACGCCATTGCAGCATCACCGACAAGCGGCCGTAGGTTTTGCTGCCCGGCTCGGCCACCATGCGCTCCACCACTTCCTTTTGCAACATGAAATGCTGGTCTTGAACGTGCGGCGCCATCTCGGCCAGATGAAACAGCAAAGGACTGGAAATGTTATACGGCAGATTGCCGACTACGCGCAACTTGCTGCCTGCCGGAACCGGAATCGTCGAAAAATCGAATTGCAATGCGTCTGCAGAATGGATGATCAGCTTTTTGGGATCGAAGGTTTTTTTCAAACGTTCAACCAGGTCGCGATCCAGCTCCACCACATGCATCTGA
The DNA here is from genome assembly GCF_044761395.1 of Herminiimonas sp. NPDC097707. Classification (NCBI taxonomy): domain Bacteria; kingdom Pseudomonadati; phylum Pseudomonadota; class Betaproteobacteria; order Burkholderiales; family Oxalobacteraceae; genus Herminiimonas; species Herminiimonas sp. NPDC097707. Next base: position 105,467 of record NZ_JBIWCI010000002.1, read on the forward strand.
TTCACGCCGTCCAGCAGCAAGCGCGTCATTGCCGCGAGACCAGGGCCGATTTCCACCATCGTATCCTGCGGTTGCGGATCGATTGCAAGGATGATGTTATGCAGAACTCCATCGTCAGTCAGAAAGTTCTGACCGAAGCGTTTACGCGGGATATGTTTCATTGATTGTGTCGTTTCAACTGAAAAAATCAGTGCTTATTTATTCGGCAGACGCTTTGGATGCAGCCGCCATTTGTGCGGCAACGCGTATTGCTTCCAGCATGCTGCCATGGTCGGCCTGGCCGAGGCCGGCAGCAGCCAGGTCGAGCGCGGTGCCGTGATCGACCGAGGTACGGATGATGGGCAAGCCCAATGTGATATTGACGCCCAAACCAAAGCTGGCGTATTTCAATACCGGCAAACCCTGATCATGATACATCGCGAGTACGCAATCGGCGTCTGCCAGCAGCTTCTGCTGAAACAGGGTATCGGCAGGATACGGGCCGCGCACATCGTGGCCTTTGGCCTGTGCCGCCTGCAGCACAGGCGCAATCACATCGATTTCTTCGCGCCCCAGATAACCGCCTTCGCCGGCATGCGGATTCAAGCCGGTCACCAGTATGCGCGGCTTGGCGATACCGAATTTTTTCTGTAAATCTACATGCAGAATATCGATGATGCCGGCCAGACTGTCGAAGGTGATCGCTGCCGCCACATCTTTCAATGCCAGATGCGTCGTCGCCAGCGCCACGCGCAAGGGCTGCGGTGTGGCATTGGTCGCCAGCATCATCACCACTTGTGAAGTACCGGTTTTATCGGCCAGATATTCGGTATGACCGGTGAACGGAACGCCGGCATCGTTGATCGTGCTTTTCTGCAACGGTGCGGTCACGATGGCATCGAACCATCCCTGCATCGCTCCATCGATTGCGATATCCAGCGTTTGCAATACATAACGGCCGTTTTGCGCATCCAGCCTGCCGGGCACGACATGTGCGGCCAGCGGACAATCGATGACGGTGATCTGGTCGCGCGGAAATGCGGGTAGGCCGCTATTGCGCACCGCCTGCAAGGACAGTGCCGACAAATGAATATCCGGATTGATGGCGCTGGCGATCATCGCCAGAAAGGCGGCATCGCCTATCAAGATGCTTTTTACATCGGCGCGCAATTCCCATGCAGCGCGAATGGAAATCTCCGGGCCGATGCCGGCCGGTTCGCCACAGGTAATGGCAATGGTCGGACGCTTACTCACGGCACCCGCGCAGTGTGGAGGACATTATCTTTCTTCCAGACGATATTCAACATAGGCGCGATCGCGCACCTGACGCAACCAGTCCTGCGTCGCTTCTTCCACTTTCTGTGCACGTAGCGCTTGCCGCACCACCAGGCGCTGACGCTCTTGCGACACATCATCGCTCTTGCGCTCTTTCACAAGAATCAAATGGTAGCCGAATGGCGATTCTATCGGCTCGCTCACTTCACCAATCGGCAAGGCATCCATCGCGCGCTCGAATTCCGGCACTGTATCGCCAGGATAAATCCAGCCGAGATCACCGCCTTTGGAAGCCGAAAAATCATTGGAATACAGGCGCGCCAGCTCTTCAAAAGAGGCAGCCTTGTTGTCGAGACGCTGTTTCAGTTCAATCAATTTGCGGCGCGCATCGGCAGCCGAGACAACCTGATTTACCTTGATCAGGATATGACTGGCATGCGTTTGCTTGACCGTATTGGCAGCCGCCGGATTGGCACCCGGTGCTGCGCGCAATACGCTCTGCGTGCGCTTTCCGAGCACCTTCAGGATATGGAAGCCATTACCGCTTTTAACCAGCGGCGCAATCTGTCCCTGCTGCAGATTGGCGGTCGCATCGACAAACAATTGCGGCAATCTATCCTGCGTACGCCAACCCAGATCGCCACCCGTCAAGCCATCCGTTCCATCCGAATAGGCAGCTGCCAATTTGGCAAAATCGCCACCCGCGTTCAATTGCACCAGGACTTCTTCCGCACGCTTCCTGCTGTCGGCCAGTTGCTGCGGCGTGGCGTTTTCCGGCACGCGGATCAGAATTTGTCCCAGATTCAACTCCTGCGGAGCATTCGTATTGGCACCGCTATGCTCGGCCATATAGGCATCCACTTCAGCATCCGATATCTGTATCTTGTTATCGACTTCGCGCTCACGCAAACGCTGCAATATCATCTCGCTGCGAATTTCCTCGCGGAACTGCGAGTAGACCATACCATCCTGTTCCAGGCGTTTGCGGAACTCGGGCATCGTCAATTGATTCTGGTCTGCGATACGAGCCATGGCGCGATCCAGCATGGCGTCATCCACCTTGATACCGGACTCCTTGGCTTGCTGCAATTGGGCCCGCTCAACGATCATGCGTTCCAGCAATTGACGCTGCAATTGTTCCATCGGCGGCATTTGCCCGCCCTGACCTTTCAGGCGGTTTTCAATCACCTTGAGCCGCTCAATGAATTCATAGCGCGTAATCACTTCATTATTGACCACCACCAGAATGGCATCCGCCAGACGCGGCTGCACGCTGGACGCCGATGTATTGGCCGGGGTCATGTTTTGCGCCGTGACGCTCGTCATCAAACCGCTCATCAGTCCCAATAAAATCAAGGCGTGCTTGCTTGCCCGCATGAGCTTGCGAATAGTGAAGACAAGATAAAAATTAACCATGAGTTTACGTACCAGCTTAATAATTGATATTGGAAGGTGTATTGATGACTTGATAGCCAGGAATATTCGTGCGCAGGGCTTCCATCGGATCGGAACCCAGCTTGGTCAGGCCGCTTAATTCAAGCTGGAAAAAGAGCGAAGTCGTGGCTTGTCCCGTGGCGGTTGGAATCCGCTGTGCAACGACGCGGAAGATCCAGCAATCGGCCTTGTATTCCAATCCGAGCAAACCTTCTGACAAGCCTTGCTTCGGCGGCGCAGCCAGTTGCGAATAACCAGGCCGGGTGGCATAGTCGTTTGCCAATGAATAGTTCATGCGGCCAACGCCGTACCAGCGATCGCCCAGCGGCCATTGGCCAGATACGTCAACCTGACGCAAGGCATTCGGTACATCAACGCGGTAAGCCAGATTCAACACTTTCTTAGGTTCCGGCCGCCAGCTTACACTGGCATTGCCGCGACTGACAGCTTTCTGGCTGGCGCTGTACTGCAGATTGCCTTCGGTGCTCAAGGCATTGGAAATTCTGAGCGTACCCGAAGTCAGAATATCGGATTTGCTGTCGCCTTGTGCCACCACTCCCGGCAGCGTCACTTTTTGATCTTCAAAATAGAATCGTTGAGCAAGCGCCACACGCAAGCGTTCCGCGCCGCTTTGTTCTATATAACGTGAAACCAGCGCCGTCGTCAGCTGATTTGCATTGCTGATGCGATCATTGCCGATAAAACGGTTTTCACTGAAAATTTGCGCAAAGCTCAGATCGGCTTCGGCCGAATCAAAAATCGGATTCGTCTGGTTGCGATAAGGCGTCTTCACGTAAAACAGGCGCGGCTCCAGCGTTTGCGTCGCCGCTTCGCCAAAGATGCTGGTCTCGCGCTCGAAGATCAGACCACTATCCAGCGAGAAAGTCGGCAAGCTTCGGCTATAACTGGAATTGGTGCGCGTCAGCGGATCCTGCACACTATAGCTGGCGGCATTCAAGGAGACTTTCGGCGTCACAAAATAGCTGGGACGTACGATAGGGTAGGAAATACTCGGATTGAGCACATAACGTTCGCCACGCACCAGATCAGGATGCCAGAAACGTGTCGCTTCGACAGTCGTCGCCCAGTCAAAACCGTTGACGTCCTGCCGCCCGGCTTGCAGCGTCAGTTGCGGCAGGCGGTCGTAAGGACGTGTAATCGGCGCCAACACATCTTGCAAGACCTGGTAATTGGTCGCACGCGCCGTCGCATTCCAGAAATTCCCCGCATAGTTGAAATGCAGATCGCGTAATAACAAGCGTTCGGTACTAGTGGCCAGATTCCGTGAAAAATCGATCGCGTAATTGTTATCCGACGCGGCCTTGACGTTCCAGCCGAACGACGCTTGCTGGCTCAGCCTCTGATTGTGCGTAGACGCAATCGAATAACGATTCGTTTTGGTCTGCGTATCATTAGGCAAAAATTCAACCTTGGTTTCACCTGCATAATCGCGATCCAGATAACGCGCATCTGCGCCCAGCTGGAAGCCGCGACGCGTAATATATTTCGGAAACAGTGTCAAATCGCGATTCGGCGCAATATTCCAATAATATGGCACCAGCAGTTCAAAACCGCCGGTATTGGTGCTACCCATGGTCGGCGCCAGAATACCCGACTTGCGCGCATTCGACAGCGGAAAGGACATATAAGGCGTGCCGAGAATCGGCACGTCCTTGAAGTAGATCATGGTCGTGCCTGCGGTACCGACATCCTTGCCGGTATCCAGGTGCATGGTGTTCGATTTCAGGTACCAGTCAGGATCCGGGCCTTCGCAGGTGCTATATGTACCCTGGGTAATCAGCGCCCTGTCTTCCGCCTCGAAATCGATACGCTCGGCCTGACCTTGTCCATTGTTTCCCAGCATATGGTAGGTTGGGTTGGTAACGTAACCGGTTCCCTCATCCATCTTGAAACGCATCTTGTCGCCGGTATAGCGATCGCCAAAACGGCTCATCCGCACATTGCCGCTCGCCTCAACTTCATCTTCTGCTATCCAGTACGTTGCGTGATCCGCATTAAGCGTGGTTTCGCCGCGTATGATTTCAACGTCGCGCTCCAGGATGATTTCCCGATCCGGGCGCCCGGTCATCTGCTCCGAACTGACGCGCGTTTCCGCCTCTGGATCTTTGACCTTTGCCGGTTTGACAGGTGTCTGGGCAGAAGCAAACGTCGACGCCGAAACCGCCGTCACTACCGCAGTCAGCGTCGTCGCGAAACGTTGAGAAGAACGGAATGAGGAAAGCCAGGTCATGAAAATAAAGTTTTGAGTACCATCTCTGGCGATTTTTCGAATTTAATCCCTTATTATATGGGAACTCCCCGCCCATAAACCGGATTACCTAGGCTCGCTTCATGTCTTTACACACTGCATCTGACTCCTCTGACGACCTGCGTCTGAGTGAATTGAAAAAATGGCTTTCTTCCCTGTCCACCCCGGCGCTGCAGATTGCAACGCTCAGACCAGCCTCGTCCGACGCCAGTTTCCGGCGTTATTTCCGCATAGACGGCGCTGACAGCGCCAGCTATATCGTCATGGACGCACCGCCGCCGCATGAGGATGTCCGCCCGTTCATTCATGTCGCCGATGTATTCGGCGCCAGCGGCGTTTCCGTGCCGGACATTCTGGCACAGGATATACCACAAGGCTTTTTATTACTGTCGGATCTGGGATCGACCACATACCTGCAATTATTAAATCCGGACAATGCTCACGCACTGTACATCGATGCGATCAATGCGCTGGTACAGATCCAGTTACACAGCACTCCAGCAGCACTTCCCGAATACGACCGTGCACTGCTGCTGCGTGAATTGATGCTCTTTCCGGAATGGTATATCGGCAAACATCTAGGCCTGACCATGACGGCAGCACAGACCGCGACGTTGAACAAGGTATTCGATGCCCTGCTCGCCAACAATCTGGCGCAAGCGCAAGTCTATGTGCATCGTGATTATCATTCGCGCAATCTGATGGTGCTGCAGAAAGGCAATCCCGGCATACTCGATTTTCAGGATGCGGTATACGGCCCGATCACCTACGATCTTGCCTCATTGCTGCGCGATGCCTACATCCAGTGGGATGAAGAAATCGTGCTCGACTGGGCAATTCGCTATTGGGAACGCGCCAAGCATGCCGGCCTGCCGGTTAATCCCGACATCGATTCCTTCTACCGCGATTTCGAGTACATGGGCTTGCAGCGCCATCTGAAAGTACTCGGCATTTTTGCGCGCCTTTACCACCGCGATGGCAAGGATGCCTATCTGAAGGATATGCCGCTGGTGATGGAATATACCCGCAAGGCGGCACATCGCTACAAGGAATTGGCGCCGCTGGTGAAGTTACTCGACGAACTGGAAAACAAGGCGCCGCAAGTCGGCTATACGTTTTAACCGGCACACCTGTATTGGCCGAACAGCAGGACAGTCCTGCCGGCCACGCCATTTATTCATGCAATCAACGAATGCGACAATAATGAAAGCGATGATTTTTGCTGCCGGACGCGGCGAAAGAATGCGTCCGCTGACCGATACCTGCCCCAAGCCTTTGCTGAAGGTGCGCGGACGCCCGCTGATCGTCTGGCATATTCTGAACCTGGTACGCGCTGGCATTAAAGATATCGTGATCAACCATGCACACCTCGGCAGCATGATAGAAGAAGCGCTTGGCAACGGCGAACAATTCGGTGCCAGCATCGTCTATTCGGCCGAAGGCGAAGCACTGGAAACCGCTGGCGGCGTCGCAAAAGCACGCCACCTTCTGGGCGACGAACCATTTCTGGCTCTTGCAGCGGATATCTATTGCCCCCACTTTGACTTCAAGCAGACAAAAAACGTGCTGGAAGACAATGACGTATGGGGCAATCCGTATCCGCTCGATCAACGTGATGTTGCATGGCTGTATCTGGTGAAAAATCCGGCGCACCACCTGCAGGGCGACTTCGCGCTGCACAGTTTTTCCATCGCCAATGAAGGCGAACCCAGACTTACTTTTTCCGGCATCGGCGTATACCGGCCCTCGATGTTTGATTCGATTACTGCTGGCGAATCCGCCAAACTGGCGCCGCTCTTGCGCGAATACGCAGCACGCGGCCAGGTCGGCGGCGAGCTGTATCGCGGCGACTGGACCGACGTAGGTACTGCAGAAAGACTGGCCGAATTGAACGCACCTTTGACAGGAAATTAAAATGAAAACGTATGCCGATCGACGTACATCGCTGATGGCGCAAATGCAGGCCAAGGGCGGCGGCATCGCCATCATCCCGACCGCACCGGAAGTCATGCGCAACCGCGATGCAGACTACCCGTATCGTCACGACAGCTATTTTTATTATCTGTCCGGCTTCACCGAACCGGAAGCGGTGATCGTGCTGGTCGCCGGCGAGAAAAATCAGGCGATTCTTTTCTGTCGCGAAAAAAATATGGAGCGCGAAATCTGGGATGGCTTTCGCTACGGCCCCGAAGTCGCGCGCAGCACGTTCGGTTTCGACGCCGCTTATCCGATAGAAGCGATCGACACTGAACTACCCAGACTGATGACCAATGCGCCAGCCCTGTTTTATGCACTCGGTAGCGACAGCAAGCTTGATGCACAGGTACAGCGCTGGCTGCAAAACGTGCGTGCACAGGCACGCGCCGGTGTCACGCCGCCGACTGCTGCCTACGATGTACACGTATTGCTGGATGAGATGCGGCTGACCAAGGACGCCGGCGAAATCGACATCATGCAACGCTCGGCCGATATCGCTGCTGCCGCGCATAGGCGCGCGATGCGCATCGCGCGCCCGGGGCTGCGCGAATATCATCTGGAAGCGGAAATCCTGCACGAATTCCGTAACAACGGTTCGCAGTTTCCGGCTTACGGCTCCATCGTCGCCACTGGTGCGAATGCCTGTGTCTTGCACTACCGCGCCAGCGATGTCGAATTGAAGGATGGCGATCTCGTGCTCATCGATGCCGGCTGCGAACTCGATAGCTATGCTTCGGATATCACGCGCGCATTTCCGGTCAATGGAAAATTTTCCGGCCCGCAAAAAGAGCTGTATGAAATCGTGCTGGCATCGCAATATGCGGCGATCGCAGAAACACGCCCGGGGAAACGTTTCATGGATGGCCACGATGCCGCAGTCAAAGTGCTGGCGCAAGGCATGCTCGACACCGGCCTGCTCGACAAGAACAAGGTCGGCTCACTAAGCGACGTGATTGAACATCGCGCCTACAACCAGTTCTATATGCATCGCACCGGCCACTGGCTGGGCATGGATGTACACGATGTCGGTGAATATCGTGATGCTGCCATAAACGGCGCAGAGAAACCATGGCGCACGCTGCAAGCCGGCATGGTACTGACAGTTGAACCGGGCATCTATGTACGGCCTGCAGAAGGCGTGCCGGAGCAATACTGGAATATCGGCATCCGCATTGAAGACGATGCAGTGGTCACCGCTGACGGCTGCCATATCCTGAGCGCCGCCGCGCCAAAAACCGTAGCCGATATCGAAGCCCTGATGAAACACGACTAGCGCGATATGCAAACCGATTTCGACATTGCCATTTGCGGTGCCGGCCCGGTAGGGCTGACGCTTGCCGCATTGCTGGTCAAGCGGGGAGTTGCGCCTGAGCGACTCGCATTGATCGATGCAAAAACCATAGAGCAAACCTCGCGCGATCCACGCTCGATTGCCTTGTCTTACGGCAGCAGACAGATATTTGAAACGATGCACGCATGGCCGATTGCAGCAACGCAAATCAACCAGATACACGTTTCGCGCCGCGGCCATTTCGGCCGCACAATGATAGAGCGTGAAGAATACGATTTGCCGGCGCTCGGTTATGTCATGCGCTACGGCGCCATCGTCACGACCTTGAATGCGCAGGTATCCACGCTTGGGATTTCCCTGCTCCGCCCGGCAAGCGTCAGCGCTCTGGTCGAAAACGATGATGCCGTCACAGTTACCTTTACTGATCGCGAAGCCATCACCGCCAACATCGTCGTGCAAGCCGAAGGCGGTATCTTTACAGAGCAAACAAAAAAAACCACACATCGCGATTACGGACAAACAGCCATCATCGCGCATGTCAACGTCAGCGCACCGATTTTACATCGCGCCTTCGAGCGCTTTACGAATGAAGGTCCATTGGCGCTCCTGCCGCAGGAAGATGGTTATGCGCTGGTGTGGTGTGTAAAAACGGATACCGCACAAGGCCTGCTTGCATTGAGCGACGCACAATTTACGGAAGAACTGGGAACTGCATTCGGCACGCGCCTGGGACGCTTTACCGCGACGACACAACGCAATGCTTTTCCGCTAGGCCTGAATGCGCACGCCGATGCATCGGCAAGGATTGTTGCGATCGGCAACGCCGCACAAACGCTGCATCCGGTCGCGGGCCAGGGCCTCAATCTCGGTTTGCGCGATGCCACCGTGCTGGCGCGCTTGCTGGCCAGGCAGGCGGAGCCGGCAGCCTTGCAGGAATTTTCAGCCAGTCGCCTGACTGATCGCAATGCAACCATACAGTTGACCGACATCATGGCAAGAATTTTCGCAGCGACATCTGCCGGAGGAATCGCGCAAGCCTTGCTGGGATTGTCATTGGGGCTGGTCGACGGCATCAAGCCGGCGAAAAAATTGCTGGCAGAACGGATGATGTTTGGCCAACGTTCCTGAAGGGCAAAAACAGTCCGCACCAATAAAAAAGCCGCTCATTAACCAGAGCGGCTTTTTTATTCGCAAGTTACGGACAAAAGGTGATCAAACCCCTACTTCTGCACGCTGGAATTCAGCCCAATTAACCGTCGCTGCTTTTTTTGCGCCATTGTCGGTCATCGTTCTGAAACAACGCGCCTTGGTGCTTTGAATCGCATCAATCAGGAAATCTGCGTCATATACTCTCAGCAAATGCGCTTGATGCGTTTCCATATAGGTCTTGATGCGATCGCGTTCGCACGGCAGGCTTTGCAACGCATGGAAAACATCGCTATCCCAGTGCCAGCTCAGGCCGAGTTCGTAAAACGCTGCATTGTAAGCAGCCAAATGACATTCAACTGCGTTGCCTATCGGGCATTGTTCAAGTTCGACCATTGCACTTCTCCTTCGGTGTATGTGCACGTCATTGCAAAAACCAGTCCGTACTTCCTTTTGCAGACTCACGGGCACATCGTAATGGCTAAAAATGATTAGGTATAGTTAAAGTATTTAATCAAGATCATTACTTATAACTAATGATAATAGCTGTGCCGGAAATATACTTCCCCCAATGAAAACCGGCATGGGAGAATGAATTTCAACGCTTTATCGCAATTCTTGACAGTCGTCATAGGCAATGACTTGTCGAGCACGGTATTGTTTTATCTTCCGGCCGAATACAGCAAGCAGGCAGCATCTGCGACGCTGGCCCGCAGGCATCTTACGAAACATCTCGGGATTGATCGCGTCATGAAAGTCATCGTTTTAGGTTCGGGCATTATCGGTACTGCATCGGCATGGTTCTTGAACAAGGCTGGTCACGAAGTCACCGTCATTGATCGCCAACCCGGCGCAGCGCAGGAAACCAGTTTTGCCAACGGCTGTCAGATTTCGGTATCGCACGCTACGCCATGGGCAAATAAAACTGCTCCGATGACCATACTCAAATCACTGGGCAAGGAAGATGCACCTTTGCTGTATCGCTTCCGTGCCGAATGGCTGCAATGGAAATGGGGCATGAATTTTCTGCGCGAATGCATGCCCGCACGCACCGTGCACAACATCCGCCAAATTGTTGCAATCGCCGAATACAGCCGCCAGACCTTGCAGGCTGTGCGCAGCGAAGTCGACATAGACTACGACTGCCTGACGCGCGGCATCCTGCATTTTTATACCAGTCAAAAAGACTTTGACGAATCCCTGGCATCTGCTGCCGTGATGCGCGATCTTGGTTGCCCACGCACCCCGATGACAGCCGACGAAGCCGTCAAACTGGAGCCGGCATTGGCGCATATCCGCCCACAGATCGTCGGCGCAGATTTCACCGAAACCGACGAATCCGGCGATATCTATAAATTCACCACCGGCCTGGCACGCAAGGCACAGGAACGTGGCGTACACTTCCAATTCAGTACGACCGTGACGCGGCTGATCACAGAAGGCAGCGGCGCTGCGGCACGTGTGACGGGGGTAGAAGTCATCGATGCAGAAGGCCGTCATCAGACGCTGCATGCCAATGCATTTGTGATGGCGCTGGGCAGTTTTTCCGTGGCACTACTGCAACCGCTCGGCATCAAACTGATGATCTATCCAGGCAAGGGTTATTCGGCCACCTATCCGCTAATGAACGCCGAGCTGGCGCCTACCGTCTCGCTGATCGATGATGGCTACAAACTGGTGTTGTCGCGCCTGGGCGACAAACTGCGCGTAGCAGGCACCTGCGAATTCAACGGCTATACGAGAGAATTGAATGACACACGCTGTGCCGCGATTACACGCCGCACCCGCGAGTTATTTCCGGACGCCTGCGACTATGAGCAACCGGCATATTGGGCCGGCTTGCGCCCATTGACGCCCTCCAACGTGCCTTACATCGGCAAAACAAAGTTCAGCAATCTATTCCTGAATACCGGGCACGGCTCGCTAGGCTGGACGATGGGTTGCGGTTCGGGTCGCGCCATTGCAGACATCATTTCCGGTCATCAACCTGACGTCGATTTTGCTTTTGCCGGCATGGCGCCGCGCAAGATGTCCGGGCATGCCTTAATGCCGGTCCGCCACGATCGGCACACTGTCTGACAACTACATTCTGCTGAATTTACGGCGCCGTTTCCAGCGCTGCCACGTCATCAAAGATGATGCGATCGACACCGCTCAGCAACAGGAAATGTTTGCCGCTGCAGCGTGCGATCAGCGACATGTTCAAACGCTCTGCCACCATATGTCCCATTTGCGTGGCGCCCGAACGGGACAGCAAAAACGGTATGCCCATCTGCGCGCCCTTCATGACCATTTCGGAAGTGAGACGGCCGGTAGTATAAAAAATCTTGTCCTCGCCACCCACGCCATCGAACCACATCTTGCCGGCGATCGTATCAACTGCATTGTGACGGCCCACATCCTCGACAAACTGAATCAGTTCGCCGGCAGCCGAAAACAATGCGCAACCGTGCACTGAACCTGCCCGCTTGTACACGGAACGATGCGTACGTATGGTGTCTATGACTTTATATAAAGTAGATTGCTTCAGACGTGCATCGGACGGCAGGGATATCGAATCGACTTCATCCATCAAACCACCGAACACCGTGCCTTCGCCGCCACCTGTCGTGACCGTGCGTTTGGAAGTACGCTCTTCAATATTATCGATACCGTTACGCGTCACTACTGCTGCTGCATCGACATCCCAATCAACTTGCACCGACAAGATATCTTCGATATTCCTGATGAAGCGCTGATTGCGCAAATAACCCAGCGTCAAGGCTTCTGGCGCACCACCAAGAGTCATCAGAGTCACCAGCTCGCGCTTGTCTACATAGATCGTCAATGGCTGTTCGGCAGGAATCGAAATCGTCGATATGCGGCCGCGCTCATCCATGACTTCAACGTCATGTGTCAGCTTGCGAACCGCGTTAGATAAAACTGGACGAGCACTCATAGATAACAAATTCAAAAATAGTACGACTGCACTTAGCAAGTGGATAAAAACCCGATATCGTGATTATCGCATTACAAGGTCCGCTCAGGCATGGAAGTAGGAAGAGCTACCTTATCTCCCGACAACGATCCTGCATGCACAGACACCTCCCGGGAGCATTACAAGTATCATGGATGCCTCTCTTCCTTACCCGCCCTCAATGAAGCATCCTTCTTGCGCTTGCATGGCATGAGCCCTTTTGTCCTCGCATTGGTACTGTGCGCCGCACTCTTGCACGCCTCCTGGAACGCCTTGCTAAAAAGCAGCGCCGATAGGCTCGGCTCTCTGGCCCTGATGACGATAGGTGCAGGCTTGGGGGCTTTGCCACTCATATTTTTCCTGCCGCTGCCGCTCACAGCAAGTTGGCCCTTCATCGCCTTATCGGCAGTACTGCATACTGGCTACAACTTATTCCTGATACGTGCATATCAAATCGGCGACTTTAGTCAGTCCTACCCGATTGCACGCGGCTCTTCGCCTTTACTCGTGACACTCGGCGCTGCGCTGTTTGTCGGTGAAGAAATGAGCATGTTGACTCTGCTCGGTGTGATCCTGATTTCAGTCGGGATCATCAGCCTCGCACACATCAAGAATCATATGAGTCTTGCAGGCCCTACCGCAGCATTCACCACCGGCGCCTTCATCGCGGCGTACACCATCATCGATGGCATGGGTGCACGTGCATCGGGCAACGCACTATCCTATTGCGGCTGGCTGTTTGTGCTCGATAGCATACCGCTTGCATTGATCTATCTGCGGCGACACAGACGTCTACCGATTACCTTGGGTGTCAGCGAAACATGGACTGCACTCGGCGGTGGCGTCATGTCGTTGCTGGCTTACGGCATCGTGATCTGGGCAGTCACACTGGCACCGATGGGAACCGTATCGGCATTGCGCGAAACATCGGTGTTGTTTGCCGCACTGATAGGCTGGTTATTCCTCGGCGAAAAATTAAGCATGCGACGAATACTATCTTGCTTGCTGATTACAGCCGGCGCTGTCGTACTGGGATTGCACCTTTAGCATCCGCATCAAACGTTCAAAAAATACTCACCCAAATAAAAACCGGCACTTGCTGCAAGAGCAAATGCCGGTTTTTTAATACTAACTAAACTGGACTAAATCGCTTTAGTTGAGCGCCAGATTCTTGGTCAGGTTTTCCAGGGCTTGACCACCACCGTAGCTGGTTTGCACCGGTGCCGCACCGCCAAGGTGGATACGGATGGCGCAGTACTTAAACTCTGGAATCTTGCCGAACGGATCAAGCGCAGCATTCGTCAAACGGTTAATTGCCGCTTCGTAGTAGCAGAACGGTACGAATACCGCACCACGTGGCGAGCTATCGTCCGCACGTGCATACAGAGAAACTTCACCGCGACGCGATTCCAGCGTGATGATATCGCCCGGTTTGCCACCCATGTTTGCCAGATCGAGCGGATGGATCAGCGCGATTGGATCCGGCTCAATCGAATCCAGCACGGTTGCACGGCGAGTCATACTGCCGGTGTGCCAGTGTTCGAGTTGACGACCTGTGATCAGCACCATAGGGTAGTCGCTATCCGGACGTTCTGCCGCAGGAATAATATCTGCAGGAACGAAACGTGCGCGACCCGATTCACGCGGGAAGCTATCCACAAACACGACTGGCTCACCTGGATCGCCTTCTTTTTCGCATGGGTAGGTCACGGAATCTTCACGCTCCAGACGTTCCCATGTGATACCAGCAATGCTAGGCATGGTGTGGCGCATTTCATCGAATACTTCCGACACATGCTTGTAGTTCCAGTCGCAACCAAGGCGATTTGCCATTTGCTGGATGATCCACAGATCCTGCTTGGCCTCACCCGGCGGATTCAGTGCCTGGCGACCCATTTGCACGGTACGGTCAGTATTCGTGAAGGTGCCGGTTTTTTCCGGGAATGCGCTAGCCGGCAAAATAACGTCGGCCAGATAAGCAGTTTCGGTCAGGAAGATATCCTGCACTACCAGATGATCCAAAGCGGCCAGAGCTGCACGCGCATGGTTGGCATCCGGATCGGACATCGCCGGGTTTTCACCCTGCACATACAGACCGCGGATTTTGCCGTCGGTGATGGCGTGCATGATCTCGACCACAGTCAAACCCGGTTCCGGATCCAGCAGGTCTACCGACATATTCCATGCTTTTGCAAAGTTGGCGCGAATTTTTGGATCGCTGACGCTTTGGTAATCCGGATATACCATCGGGATCAAGCCAGCGTCGGATGCACCTTGCACGTTGTTTTGACCGCGCAATGGATGCAAGCCGGTGCCAGGGCGACCAATTTGGCCTGTCATCAACGACAGGGCAATCAGACAGCGCGCATTGTCGGTACCGTGGATATGCTGCGATACGCCCATACCCCACAGAATCATCGATGCTTTGGATGTTGCGTACAGACGTGCAACATAACGCAGCGTTTCTGCATCAATACCGCAGATAGGCGCCATCAGTTCAGGTGTGTAGCCTTCGACGTTTTTGCGCAATTCTTCGTAACCGATGGTACGGCTTTCGATGAACTCTTTATCGACCAGATTTTCAGTGACGATCACGTTCATCATCGCGTTCAACATGGCAACGTCGGTATCAGCCTTGAATTGCATGAAGCGATGCGCGATACGCGACATGTCTGTGCGACGTGGATCGCAAACAATCAGCTTGGTGCCGTTGCTGACTGCATTCTTAATCCAGGTTGCAGCAACAGGATGGTTCACGGTTGGGTTGGCACCAATGATGATGACCACTTCTGCCTTGGTGACGTCCATCACTGGGTTCGATACTGCGCCGGAGCCGATACCTTCCAGCAACGCAACGACTGACGATGCATGGCACAAGCGCGTGCAGTGATCGACGTTGTTGCTGCCGAAGCCGGTACGCACCAATTTCTGGAACAGGTAGGCTTCTTCGTTACTGCCTTTAGCCGAGCCAAAACCGGCCAGCGATTTTTTGCCGTGCGTGTCGCGGATTTTGGCGAAATTGCCGCCGGCAACTTCCAGCGCCTCTTCCCATGTCGCTTCGCGGAACACTTCCATCACGCGCTCCGGATCCATGATGAAGTCGCCACGTTTAGGCGCATCAGCACGACGGATCAAGGGCTTGGTCAGACGATGTGGATGGTTTGCATAATCGAAACCATAGCGACCTTTGACGCACAGACGCTCGCGGTTGGCTGGGCCATCGCGGCCTTCAACGTAGAGAATCTTGTTGTCTTTGATGTTGTAAGTCAGTTGGCAACCGACGCCGCAATACGGGCAGACGGAATCAACTTGCTTGTCAGGGACATTCATTCCGACATCGCGTGCCGGCATCAGCGCACCGGTTGGGCATGCCTGTACGCATTCGCCGCAAGCGACGCAAGTCGACGCGCCCATAGGGTCGTCCATGTCGAACACGATCTTCACATGATCGCCGCGGAAAGCCAAGCCGATCACGTCATTCTCTTGTTCATCGCGGCACGCACGTACGCAACGCGTACATTGAATACACGCGTCGAGATTGACCGTCATCGCAGGGTGCGAGAAATCGGGAGCGACTTTTGCACGCGCTTCAAAACGCGGCTTGCCGACTTCCATTTTCGCAGCCCATTCGTCCACTTCATTGTGGCGCGTATAGTCGGCTTCCGGCATATCGGACTGCAACAGCTCCAACACCATTTTTTGCGATTTCACTGCGCGTTCGCTTTCGGTATTTACTTTCATACCGTTAGTCGGATTGCGGCAGCATGAAGGAGCCAGGACACGTTCACCATTGATTTCAACGACGCATGCGCGGCAGTTGCCTGCCGTGTCCATGCCTTCTTTGAAGCAAAGATGCGGAATCTCGATGCCTTCGCGCTTGGCGATGGTCAACAGCGTATCGGTTGCACGGCCGGTTACTTCACGACCATTCAATTCAAACGTAACTGTCGGCACTTCGAGTTGTGCCATTTCGCTTCGGGTAATTGCGTTCATTATCTTTTCACCTTAATCCGGGGGCTACGTACTTAAGCCAACTCATGCGGGAAGTACTTGACGACACAGTCGATAGGGTTGGGCGCAGCCTGACCCAAACCGCAAATCGACGAATCGCGCATGACTTGCGAGAGATCTTCCAACAGACCAACATCCCACTTCGGCTTCTGAATCAATGCCGATGCCTTGGCGGTACCGACACGGCACGGAGTACATTGACCGCACGACTCATGCTTGAAGAACTCCATCATGTTGCGTGCTGCCTGTACTGCAGTATCTTTATCGGACAGGACGATAACAGCCGCAGAACCGATGAAGCAGCCGTATGGTTGCAAGGTATCGAAGTCGAGTGGAATGTCGTTCATCGAAGCTGGCAGAATACCGCCCGATGCGCCACCTGGCAGATAGCCGTAGAGAGTCTGGCCATCCGGCATGCCGCCGCAATGTTCATCGATCAATTCCTGAATCGTGATACCGGCTGGAGCCAGTTTGACGCCAGGATTTTTCACGCGACCGGATACAGAGTAGGAACGCAAACCTTTACGACCGTTACGGCCATGCGATGTAAACCATTCGCCGCCTTTTTCCAGAATGTCGCGCACCCAGTACAGCGTTTCAAAGTTGTGTTCCAGCGTAGGACGACCAAACAAACCGACTTGCGCCACATAAGGTGGACGCAGACGCGGCATACCGCGCTTGCCTTCAATCGATTCGATCATCGCGGATTCTTCACCGCAGATGTAGGCACCGGCACCACGACGCAGGAAAATTTCCGGCATGTTGGCGATAGGAGGATTAGCCTTCAGTTTCGCCAATTCAGCTTCCAGCATAACGCGGCAGCCGTGATATTCGTCACGCAGGTAAATATAAATTGTTTGAATGTCGACTGCCCATGCAGCAATCAGCATGCCTTCGAGGAAACGATGCGGATCTTTCTCGAGATAGACGCGATCCTTGAACGTACCTGGTTCGCCTTCATCGATATTGACCGCCATCAGACGCGGGCCTTTTTCGCCGCGCACGATGCGCCATTTGCGACCGGCTGGGAAACCTGCCCCACCCAGACCGCGCAAGCCTGAATCTTCCATCGTTTTGATGACGGATTCGACATCACGCTCACCGGAAATACATTTCTTCAGCAGCTCGTAGCCGCCAACTTTGTTGTATTCCAAGAAATCAACCACTTCAGCGACAGGTTGCGTAATTTGATTACTGCCAACTGCTGTTGCTACTGAATCGACTGTTGCCTGAATGATCGGATTTTGACCGACTACCACTACCGGCGCCTGCTCGCAACGACCAACACAAGGTGCAGCGATCACGCGCACTTCCTTGCCCAGAATTTTTGGCAGCTTGGCCAGCAGATCGCGTGCACCACCCATTTCACAAGACAAGCCGTCGCAGACGCGAACGGTCAATGCCTGCGGCGCTGTGTCGCCTTCTTTAACGATATCGAAGTGGTGATAGAAACTCGCCACTTCATAGACTTCAGTTTGTGACAGACGCATTTCCTGCGCCAGCGCAGCCAGATGACTGGAAGCCAAATGACCAAACTTATCCTGAATTTTGTGCAGGTGCTCAATCAGCAAATCTGCTTGACGCGATTCATCACCCAATAGCGCGCGCACTTCTTCCAACGCAACCGGATCAACCCGACGACCTTTAGGCGCCTGACGCTTGCGCTCTTTCGTATTAACAACTTCCTGCACTGCAATTGGGATGACTTTGTGGTTCATAATAGTTCCTAATCAACTTACAAACACCGGACCGTTATCCGGGTTTTATCAACGTGCGCTTTGTATGACTTACAGATCGCAAAGATTTTTCCTTGCGATCACCTCACTGCCAACATCTGTCCTGCTCATTACCAATATCTACCAACAGCAAACGATTTCAACGTATTTTCAGCGTATGTATCGTCCGTCTTTTCCTATCAGGGTCAACTCGACAAAATTGCTGCCGGTGTGATTCTTCTCGCTATAACTGAGCGATAAACCCCCCATATCAACCCGCTGCATGGCTTCCAATCCGCGCATAAAACTGTCGCGCGTCAGATTGCGCCCCGCACGGCGCAAACCTTCAACCATGACTTTCGCCGACAAATATCCTTCCATTGCGGCATAAGAAACTGTTGCGCCTGTGGCCTTCGCCGCAAGCTGGAACTCTTTACCCAAACCATTCGACGCCAAATTCGGCGGCGGTGTCACTTGCGACAAAATCACACCTGCCGCATCAGGCCCCAGATCCTTGATGAAATCCTGTGACGAGTTATTCGACAGCGTCATGATCTGCATCCTGCCACCATGTGCGCGAACCGCCTTGATCACATCGACCGTATTCGCTCCCGAACTCACAATGATCAGTGCATCCGGCGCTGCTTTTACCAACTTGAGCGCAACCTCATTCACGTTCGGTTTCAAACGCGGAAAGATTTCAACAAAAGCGGGCGTCAATTTATATTCCGCCATCCCTTTGTTAAAACCATTGAGCCCATCGAGCCCTAGCGCATCATCCTTTTCGTACGTCAGCAAACCAACGTTTTTAAATCCAAGCGTTTTGAAATGCTCAATCGCTTTGACTACTTCATCCTGATACTTTGCCCGTACATTGAATACCCAGCGATTAACCGGAGTATGCAAACTTTCTGCTCCTGTACTCGGCGCAATCAGCGGCACATTGCTGGTCGCCAGTTGCGGCAGGATCGCAAGGGTGTGCGGCGTACCGCGACTTTGAAACAATGCGAAAACTTTGTCCTTCTCTATCAGCACCTTGGCATTAGCGCGCGATTTTTCCGGCAAATACTGATCGTCCAGCGTACGTATTTCAATCTTGCGGCCGTTTACGCCGCCTTGCCTGTTGACGGCGGCGATATAAGCATGCGCACCCTCATTCATTTCTTTGACCGTGCCGGCAACCGTGCCGGTCAGACCGATGGTTTGGCCTATCAGGATCGTGTTATCCGTGACCCCATCTTCGGCATAAGCCACTTGCAAAACACCCGCAATCAACAATGCTGCCGGTAGTACTTGCCTCCATCGCCTGCTCATCGGCCTTCTCCTCAGAAAATCCATATATGCTTTTTTTTACATAACTTAGGCATCTTCAGGTGCGCGTATATTATCGAGGCGCACCCACTCTAAGCATTGACCGAGATCAATTTTCCACATGATCTAGAGTACATATGCGTATTCAGTCATCAAAAACAATAAGAAAATCCTTCTTCCGCCCTTATTTTCAAGTTAAAAAGAATCATTCTCATTTGATCCGCTTGTTAACGCCCTTTAGCATGCTATCTCAAAATGCTGAGAGCGCCTATTCAAGTACTGCATCCCCTCGTGCTGAAATAAACATATATTGCCATTTCAATTAGCCATGCATTCCACTTTTTTGGATCGCACTTGACGCCCATCATCCAAAATAAAAAAAGCCTCCACCCATACGGGTAGAGGCTTTTTCATAACAGCGGTTAATGCCTGTTTTTTATCTCAAGAGATCACACCCTCTTTACGCAAGTCGGCAATCTGTTCTGCACTATAACCAAGTTGGCCGAGCACTTCTTCAGTATGCTCGCCCAGCAATGGTGAACGCGTCACATCGGTTGGACTATCCGACAGCTTGATCGGATTACCGACCGTCAGATATTTGCCGCGCACAGGATGATCAACCTCGACGATCGTACCTGTTTCACGCAAGGATGGCTCTTCAGCGATTTCCTTCATCGACAAGATCGGGCCGCAAGGGATGTCGAACTTGTTGAGAATATCCATGGCTTCAAACTTGGTTTTGGTCTTGGTCCATTCCTCAACAGCCGCGAAGATATTTTTCATATGATTGATGCGCAAGGCCGGTGTTGCGAACTCCGGATTTGTCAGCCACTCTTCTTTGCCAATCACTTTGCAAATTGGCTCCCAGACGGCACCTTGATTGACAAAGTAAATGTACGCATTCGGATCCGTTTCCCAGCCTTTGCATTTCAAGATGGAACCAGGTTGGCCGCCACCCGATGCATTGCCGGCACGTGGCACGGAATCACCAAATGGAGTATCTGGATATTGCGGATATTCCTTCATGACGCCAGTACGCTCCAGACGTTGCTGATCGCGCAGCTTGACTCGGCACAAGTTCAACACGGCATCCTGCATAGGTGCCAGCACTTTTTGCCCACGACCGCTTGTCTGCCGCTGCAACAGTGCCGCCAGAATGCCCAATGCCAAATGCAAGCCAGTACCGCTATCACCGATTTGCGCGCCGGTCACCATTGGTGGGCCATCGTCAAAACCGGTTGTCGATGCAGAACCGCCGGCGCATTGGGCGACGTTTTCATATACTTTGCAATGCTCGTACGGGCCAGGACCGAAACCCTTGACCGAAGCCACGACCATCTTTGGATTGAGCTCGTGAATACGTTCCCAGGTAAAACCCATGCGATCGAGTGCGCCGGGCGCAAAATTCTCTACCAGCACATCGCATTCCTTGATCAGGGTTTCGAGCACTTGCTTCCCTTTCGGGTTTTTGGTGTCGAGCGTGATGGAACGCTTGTTGTGGTTGAGCATCGTGAAGTAGAGGCTGTCTGCTTCCGGAATGTCACGCAATTGACCGCGCGTGGCATCGCCTTCACCCGCACGCTCCACCTTGATGACATCCGCACCGAACCACGCCAGCAATTGGGTACATGTCGGCCCCGATTGCACGTGTGTAAAATCAAGAATGCGATAGCCGCTTAATGCCTTACTCATTCACTACTCCTATTTTGGACCAGAAGCGAGAGCGGACAGATGTCCGCCCGTGCCATGTTGAGCTAATAAAATATTGCGCATGGGTTGAGCCTTGGCAAGCTGGGAATTCATCTGGAGCTATCCAAATGCTGATCTTGCAAATTTCGCATGCTGCTCCAACCACCATGCAAATGCATTGGTGATGAACACGCCCCCACCTGCCCAGTACCGAGTAATACCCTGTATTACATCCCTACTTGTAAGGCATCTCTAAAAGCCAGCTCACAGGCTTTTAGAGTTACCCTCATGCATGTATTTCCACACACACCAATTCAAGTGGCCGTATCATATCGATCTGCCAGTGCTTCCATCATTGACCCCGGTCAATTTTCAACGCATGACTTCAGCCCCAGATGGCCTGATCACATACCTCTCTGCAGTCTTTAAATCGACACGATCATGCTGCATGACAGCAAAAAAAGTAACATAACCATTTTGCCGTCAATTTACAAATAAATTCTCATGCAAGCAGACGTCATTGCCAGCCCTTTTTATTGAGTTGCACATCGGCGTCACGGCACAGCAAGCACACATTATGACTTGCCACTATACACCCGGCCCCGCATTTCCTGACCGACAGCGGCGACCGTTGCACCGGACATGTAGAGGAAGAGCAGGCGAAAAAAAACGGCGCCCTAAGGCGCCGTTTTTACAAGCTAAAAACCAGCTCGAATATTTCTTAAACTGCCTTGGATGTATGCAATGCAGCGATTTCTTCTTTGCTATAACCCAGGCTTGCCAACACTTCATCAGTGTGCTCACCCAACAGCGGCGATGCAGTGATTTCTGGCTTCAGATCGGAGAATTTGATCGGGCTACCAACGGTCAGGTATTTCTCGCCACGACCTTTGTGCTCAACTTCAACAATCGAACCACTTGCACGCAGTGAAGGATCATTAGCAATCTCTTTCATCGACATTACAGGTGCGCATGGAATGTCGAATTTGCGCAGGATATCCACAGCTTCAAATTTGGTTTTGTCTTTGAGCCATTCTTCGATCGTTGCGAAAATATCAAAGATCTTGTCTTGACGCGCATCTGGAGTGGTGTACGCCGGATCCGTTGCCCATTCATCTTTACCAATTGCATGAGCGATAGGTGGCCAAGCGTGATCTTGAACTGTGAAATAAATGTATGCGTTAGGATCAGTTTCCCAACCTTTACATTTCAGAACCCAACCAGGCTGACCGCCACCACCAGCGTTACCGCCACGTGGCACAACATCGGTAAATGTACCGTGTGGATATTGCGGGTATTCTTTCAATACGCCGAGTTTATCCAGACGTTGTTGATCGCGCAGCTTGACACGGCACAAGTTCAACACGGCGTCTTGCATTGCGACTGCAACTTTTTGACCCTTGCCGGTTTTTTGACGACCCATCAAGGCTGTCAAAATGCCGATTGCCAGATGCATACCAGTGTTGGTATCGCCAATTGCAGCTGCCGAAACAGTTGGTGGGCCGTCCCAGAAACCGGTTGTGGAAGCAGCACCGCCAGCGCATTGCGCCACGTTTTCGTAGACTTTCAAGTCTTCGTAATGGTGACCTTCGCTGAAACCCTTGACCGAAGCCATGATCATGCCTGGATTCAGTTCCTGAATACGCGCCCAGGAGAAACCCATACGATCCAAAGCGCCAGGACCGAAGTTTTCAACCATGACGTCGGATTCCTTGATCAGCTTTTCCAAAACTTCTTTACCTGCTGGAGTTTTGGTATCCAAAGTCAGCGAACGCTTGTTGCTGTTCAACATCGTGAAGTACAGAGCGTCGGCACCAGGAATGTCACGCAACTGGTTACGTGTCACGTCACCGGAACCTGGACGCTCAACTTTGATCACGTCAGCGCCGAACCAAGCCAGCAACTGTGTACATGCAGGACCAGCTTGCACGTGGGTGAAATCGATGATCTTAATGCCTGCTAATGGTAATGTTTGACTCATGATTGGTAAATTTCCTTCTCAATCGTTTAACTTACTCCTGAAAGCATGTACTCTCGTTTCAGGAAGTGAAAAACCACCCGGACATTCAGGTGGAATCGCGCCATTATGTTACTGGCTGTATTCCAATACTACTTGGAGTTCTTAACCGCTTAGTCTAGTGCTGCACCGTAGGGAGTGTCAAGCCGGGGCAGGCTTGACTTTTCCAACTATGCTGCCTCGCCACTACCTGCGCATGGCTTGCGCCATGCGCGACCAGTCTTACTTCTTCTTGCCAATCGTGCTAACGATGTTCAGATTGCCGATACGGCCAGATTCAACACCAGCAGCTGGGTCGATGATGGCTTCGATCAAGGTCGGCTTACCCGACTTGAGGGATGCTTCCAAAGCTTTTGTCAGCTCTTCCGGAGTATTGACGCGAACGCCTTCGCCACCGACGGCTTGCATCAACAAATCGTAGCGTGTGTTCGGATTGAACGTCATGCACGAAACCTGATGCGCCGGGTTCGCTTCGTCGCCACGATAAATACCACCGTTGTTCATGATAATCACGGTTACTGGCAGGTTGTAACGAGTGATGGTTTCGATTTCCATACCGCTGAAACCAAATGCGCTATCGCCGCAAACTGCAACGACTGGCTTGCCGGTTTCCACTGCGGCTGCAACTGCCGAACCCATACCAACACCCATGACGCCCCAAGTACCGGTATCAACGCGTTTGCGTGGTTGATATTGATCGATAATCATACGTGCGTTGTCGAGTGCGTTTGCACCTTCGTTTACCAAGGTAACGTCCTGATGGTTTTTCAACACATCACGAATTGCGCCCAGCGAGTTGAAGTAGTTCATGACTGGTGTAGCGGTGGTCAGCTTGGTGCCCAGCTTCGCTTTGGAGCCGCTCGCACGTTCAGCAATAGCGTCCATCCATTCTGTTGGCTTGGCCATGCCCTTCAAGCCAGCGCGCAGTGCGTTGACGCAGGATTCAACGTCACCAACCAGCGGCGCCGCGATTGGGACGTTGCTGTCCATTTCGTTCGCCTGAATATCGATTTGCACGAATTTCTTCGCACCACCCCATGTCTTGCCTTTACCGTGGGCCAGCAACCAGTTCAGACGCGCGCCGATCAGCACGACAACGTCAGACTCTTGCAACACCATCGAACGCGCTGCAGCAGCGCATTGTGGATGGATATCGGAAACCAGACCCTTAGCCATCGACATTGGCGTAAATGGAATACCGGTTTCTTCGATCAACGCTTTGATATCTGCGTCGCATTGTGCGTAAGCAGCACCTTTACCGAGCAAGATCAATGGCTTTTTAGCGCCTTTGATCAATGCAACAGCGCGCGCAACAGCGTCTGGACCTGGGATCTGTGCTGGAGCCGGATCAACAGGAACGAACAGAGTTTTCGCGCCTTCTTCTGCACTCATCGTGGTGCTGAACAGACGTGCTGGGATATCCAGATACACGCCGCCTGGACGACCCGACAATGCTGTACGGATAGCGCGAACAACTGCTACGCCGATGTCTTCAGTACGGTTGATACGGAAAGAAGCTTTGCAATGCGGACGAGCGATGTTCAACTGGTCCATTTCTTCGTAATCGCCTTGTTGCAGATCGACGACTTCGCGTTCGCTGGAGCCGCTGATCAGGATCATCGGGAAGCAGTTGGTCGTGGCATTAGCCAAAGCGGTCAAACCATTCAGGAAGCCTGGCGCGGAAACGGTCACGCAAATACCTGGCTTCTTGGTCAGGTAACCGGCAACCGATGCCGCATAACCCGCATTTTGCTCATTACGGAAACTGAAGAACTTGTTCCCACGCGCTTGCCACATACGGCCGATCTCTGTGACAGGAATACCAAGCAAACCGTAGATGTTGGTAATACCGTTCATCTCCAGGGCTTCCATCAACAGATGGAAACCATCGGTCAGCTCTACGCCTTCTGTCGTCGCTTGAATGTCGTTTTTCATAATGGATTCTTCTCTTCGTTAATTTAGTCTGAGCAATTGCTCAGACCGTGGCGCGCTGGCGCTTTGCCAGCCCTTTTACTTGCAAGGCACCTCTAAAAATCAGATCGGGTGACTTTTAGAGATACCCTTAGATATGCGCTTTTACGCATATCTATCCAAGTGGGGGTATCATAGCGATGTGTCGGCGCCTCTATCATTGACCCCGGTCAATTTTCAACGCATGATATCCAAGTAGCTCTTCCCCTCTGATCCTTTTGTTACTTTATCAAAGTAAATGCCGACTGTAGATAATCATCCTGAGCGTAATGTCATTCGTGTTCAGCTCAAACAAAATGTCGTCTTGAAAGAGATGAGTGAAAGCGAGTGGGCCGAGCTTGAGCCGCACCTGCTCGTCGTGGATTGCCCTAAAGGCGACTTCCTGCTGCATCAGGGTGTGCATGAAATGGAGCAGTATTTCATACTCGATGGCATCCTGAAGCGAGTGGTTACCAACCAGCAAGCGAAGGAAATGATCTTGCGCTTCGCGGATGAACGCAGCATGGAGACAAGTTACGCCGCCTGGCGCTTAAAAACCCCAACCCCCTACAGTATTATCTGCGTGACAAAAGCCCGCGTAGTAAAGCTGCCGTTATTGCAATGGATTGCGTTCATGGAAAAACATGAGCATGTCAAACAGGCATTTGAATACGATGTCATGCATCTGATGAGTGAGATTATGGCACATACCATTACTCTGCATTTACTCGACGCGCCAGGCCGTGTGCAACGCTTTGTACGCAAACATTCGGATTTGTTCGATCGCATTCCCAAAAAAGAATTGGCTTCCTATCTGAATCTCTCTCCAGAGACGCTGAGCCGGCTAAAACATCAGGGAAAAATCTGACCCGGGAAAACCGCAGGTCAGACCCAAATCGCATTATCAGACTAGTATGCCCCGGATGAGTATAGTTTTGAATTTGCCATCAGGCGCAACTGATTGTCCACACTGACAACACCGGTTACGGCCGAGGCCACCCTCTCTGCTGCAATCAACTCATCCGCATGCAACACAATTCCGCTTAACACCACACGCCCGGCATTCGCCTCGATAGTGACTCTTACATCATGGCTGGCCGGATTACTCCGTAACGCAGCGCGCACATGCGTCTCAAGCGCCATGTTTTCAAGCACGGCTTGCGATGCTGCAGACTCCTGAAATTCAGGCCGACCCACCAGGCTCAAAATTTGCGATGCACAGCTTTCAATAGACAACCGATCGGTATTGAGCACCAGATCATATAAAATCGGATCGCCCCACTCCACCCCGAACTGCTGCTGCATGCGAGCGCTATGCGCCGCATCGCTACGACGAATTTCCGCCTCGGCAAAGTCGGCATCATCAGTTTCCAAATGCGCCATTAACCATTCAACCCGCTTGCTCATGGAGCGCGTGACTCGAACAGTCACCACATGCGGCACAGGCCTAAGCAGACAAGTCGCACCCCAGCCACGCAATATCACATTGCCCTTCCGCGCCAAATCAAAAACTTCTTCGGCCGTGTACAAAGCCATACTTTCGTCATCCGTCGTTATCCTGTCGACAAAACCAGCCTTCCCCTCCCGCAATCGGCGAATTACGCTTTTGCTCAAATCCATCTTTTCCGCAAGATGATCGATTATCTCGTGCTTCATCACAGCAAGATTCTGGGTTTTTGCCAAATGCACGGCAATATCCTTGGCGAGCGAGCCCATTTCCTGCGTCATTGCGATCACTGGCATAGCGGTTCCTTTAATTATGAATTGATGTTTTTAGCCCAAGACTGAAAGAAAAATATCGATATAGCACAATTCAAAGCCCTCAATCAGACCAACTTACCCTGCTAACGTTCCCGCATGGAAAAGAACAATGCCCCACAAGGCTAAAACCTTGCGGGGCATTGGATCACATCTTGAGGCCGTTGATTACAGCAACCCCTTGATCAGATTAGGCAAAAATCATTCTGCTGCACGGTGCTCTGCGAATTCATCCTTTTTAGGAGGGCGAACCAGTGCGATCACACGAGAAATCAGCGGCCAGAACAACATAATCAGCGCCAGAGCGGTAATGGTGCCAACCAGACCGTTCGAGAACATGACCGATACGTCACCTTGCGACGACAGCATCGCTTGGCGGAACGAATCTTCTGCATTACGACCCAGGACCAGCGCCAGAACCAATGGAGCCAACGGATAGTCCAGTTTCTTGAACAGATAGCCGACCACACCAAACACCAGCATCAACCAGATATCGAACATTGCATTATTAACGGTGTAAGCACCGATACCGCAAATTACGATAATCACCGGGGCAATGATCGAGAATGGAATACGCAAGATCGATGCAAACAGCGGGACTGTTGTCAGAACGACTACCAGGCCAACCAGGTTACCCAGATACATACTGGCGATCAGGCCCCAAACGAAGTCATGTTGCTCAGTGAACAACAATGGACCAGGTTGCAGACCCCAGATCAGCAGACCGCCGAGCAGAACAGCCGCTGTTGGCGAACCCGGAATACCCAGAGCCAACATAGGCAGCAACGCTGCAGTACCAGCAGCATGCGCTGCAGTTTCAGGAGCAACCACGCCCTCGAGTTCACCAGTACCGAACTTATGACCGTTCTTAGACATTTTCTTGGCCAGACCGTAAGACATGAACGATGCAGGTGTTGCACCGCCTGGGGTAATACCCATCCAGATACCAACCATGGCGCTGCGCAACGAAGTAACCCAGTATTGGGGCAGTTTTTTCCAGGTCTGGAACACGATTTTAGGATCGATTTTTGCCGATTTACCGGAGAACGCCAGGCCTTCTTCCATCGACAACAGAATCTCACCGATACCGAACAAACCGATAACCGCGATCAGGAAGTCAAAACCACGCATCAACTCTTCGAATCCGAAGGTCATACGCAATTGACCGGTAACCGTATCCATACCTACCGATGCCAACGCGAAACCGAGGGCCATCGAAGCAAGAATTTTCAGCGGTGAACCCTTACCCATACCAACGAAACTACAGAAGGTGAGCAGATAAACCGAGAAGAACTCAGGCGCGCCGAAACGCAACGCGAATTTAGCAACCAGTGGTGCCAGGAAAGTGATCATCACAACAGCAACGAACGCGCCGATAAACGAAGACGTGAATGCACCCGTCAACGCCTCACCAGCATTACCCTTTTGCGCCATTGGGTAACCGTCGAACGTAGTCGCAACTGACCACGGCTCACCTGGAATATTGAACAGGATGGAAGTAATAGCCCCCCCGAACAACGCTCCCCAATACAGGCACGACAACATGATAATCGCTGAAGTCGGCGACATCGTGAATGTGAGTGGCAACAGAATTGCCACGCCGTTTGCACCACCCAAACCAGGCAGCACCCCAATCAGCACACCCAGGGTGATACCGATTACCATCAGCAACAGGTTCATTGGCGTCAAAATGACCGCGAACCCGTGAAATAATGAATTAATTTCGTCCATTTTACTTAAAACTCCTTGAATTCCAATCTGACTCAGTAGTTAGCTAGCACCTGATCTTGCGATCACATGCACAAGCTTAATAACCGAGGAAGCTCAAAAGATTTATAGACCCTTTGTACAGGGGCACTTTAAACCACACTTCAAACATCATGAAAAATACGACATTGACGACAAGCGCCGCGATAATGGCTTTAATAGTAGAGAATTTGCCAAGTATGATCATGAACAACGCGATATAAACGGCGGAAGAAATATAAACGCCGAATACCTCGATTGCTCCGACATAAACAATTGCCGGAATGAACACTTGCATAACGCGCTTGAATTGCTCGCCATCGACGAAAACTTCAGTATTTTTGTTCTTGCCAAAGAGCGATGAAAACAATGTGCCTGCGCCTGATATACAGATCAGAACACCAATACCAAATGGGAAATAACCTGAGCCTGGACCGTCACTGGTCCAAGTCGCACCTAATTTCCAGCTTGCGATAACAACAGTAATACCCAGCGCCAATAGAATGGCAGCGACCACAGCGTCTACGACATACGTCGCTACGCCAGTGCGAGCGCCATCGCCGGATTCCAAATTCTGATCCATGAGGAATGCTCCTGAAAATTTTTTACAATGAGTTGGGGCGCGCGAGCTAACTGGCACTACCGACCCGGTCGGTAGTGCAGCCTCTCTTCTTATTTGCCCTGATTAGTCTATTACTTCTTGGCCATGAAGCCGGCTTCTTGCATCAAAGTAGCGTGTTGCTTCTCTGCAGCTTCGAGCCATGTTTTGAAGTCATTGCCGGTTTTGAAGGAAGTGTTGAACGCACCTTTTTCCATGTAGTCTTTCCACTCTGGCGTTGCGCGCACTTTGGTGAACAGGTCTACGTAGTAAGCCAGTTGATCAGCAGTGACGTTTGGCGGCATGAAAATACCACGCAACATGGTGTAGTCGGTTGGGATACCCGCTTCTTTACATGTTGGAATGTCATTCCAGGATTGGGTTTCGGTGATTTTCGCTTTGTAAGGCATACGCTGGTCATCGAATACGCATTGCGCCTTCAATTTACCTGCACGCCATTGCGAAACTGCTTCAATTGGGTTGTTCACGGTTGAATCGATGTGATTACCAACCAATTGAACAGCAACTTCACCGCCGCCTTTGTATGGAATGTAGATGAACTTGGTGCCTGTAGCTTTTTCCAGTCCGGCAGTAATGATTTGATCTTCCTGCTTGGAACCGGTGCCGCCCATTTTGAACTTATTCGGGCCAGCTGCCTTGACTGCATCAATGTACTCTTTTGCCGATTTGTATGGCTTTTCAGCATTCGTCCACAGAACGAATTGATCCAGCGCCAACATTGCAACTGGAGTCATTTCTTTCCAGTTGAATGGAACACCCGTTGCCATAGGCGTGGTGAACAGGTTCGACAGGGTGATGATGATTTTGTGTGGATCGCCTTTAGAACCTTTAACGTCAAGGAAGCCTTCAGCGCCAGCACCGCCAGAACGATTGACAACGATCAAAGGTTCTTTCATCAGTTTGTTTTTGATGATGACGCCTTGAATCAGACGAGCCATTTGGTCAGCGCCACCGCCAGTGCCAGCTGGCACAACGAATTCGACTGGTTTGGTTGGTTCCCAGGCAGCGAAGGCCGGGGTTGCGGTCAGTGCAACTGCTGCAAATGCGCCGGCGGTTGCCTTTGCGATGCCACTTGATGAATGCGAAATGAATTCCTTGATCATTGCTGTCTCCTGTTAATAATAATTTTGACTACTTTTTACTGCTTGCCGCGTCGAGGTGCCTTGTGAGCACTAGCATGGTGCGACCCTCCAATGCCTTCAAACATAACTTCTAGTTACTTTTAATTTTCAAAGATAGTGTGGCTTTTCTTTGAAAATTCTCTTGACCGGCGTCAAGTTTTCGGGACTCCGGTCATTGTTTGATCGCATTAGCGATGTTTCGCTTTAGTAACTTCTTGCAAGTTATTGCGCAACATTTACGAGCTCCATTTCTCGCATTTGCTCACGCAACGAATAAAGCGATTCAATGTGCCATCTTTATATGTGGCCGTCATCAAACAGCTTTTTCTACTCAAATCCGAAACATCGTCTATCTATTCTTACTGCCGTATTCCGTATTGCTTTGCACGAGTGTGCCATCCTTGAGAGGCAAATTGGGAAAAACTTTGCCAAAACAGCAGTACGTATTTATACGTATTCCAAATTTCTCAAAAATCCATCACCCGAAATTTATTTGCCACTGCCGAATCATTCAATTAAAAATATTCCGGCTGAGCTTATGTATTTTCATGATGTTGCACGAGGCGTCATCACTTATTTCACTTCCCGACATTCAGCTACAGCTTGTATGCAGCATTTAAAAAAAAGCCCATGAAAATTTCACGGGCTTTTTATTCATGCGTACTTATGCAACCTTTTGCAGTTTGACCTGACCGGATTCTTCTTCCATGGTTTTCGCCAGCAACTTGACCAACGCGTAGACAGTGTCGATATGCGGTGTTGGGGTTTCAGTCAAACGACCAAGTTCAACTACCGACCCTACCAGAGCGTCGATTTCCGGATCGCGACCTGCTTCAACGTCTTGCAGCATCGAGGTTTTGTGCTTGCCTACTTTTTCAGCACCGGCGATGCGCTTGTCGAGCGTGACGCGGAATTCAATACCCAGCTTGTTCGCAACGGTTTGCGCTTCCGTCATCATGGCGGCTGCCAGTTCGCGCGACAGTGGAAATTGACAGATATCCTGCAAGGTCGAGTGCGACAGCGCGCTGATAGGGTTGAACGTCAGATTGCCCCACAGCTTGAGCCACATTTCGGAACGAATGTTCTCCAGCACAGGCGATTTGAATCCTGCATTGGTAAAGCATTCCGAAACGCGAGTTGCGCGTTCGCTGATCGAACCATCAAGTTCACCGATAGGGAAACGGTCACCTTCAATGTGCTTGATAACGCCTGGCGCGATCAATTCCGATGCAGGATAGACGACGCAACCAAGTACGCGGTCAGCAGGGA
This sequence comes from Herminiimonas sp. NPDC097707, assembly GCF_044761395.1. Lineage (NCBI taxonomy): Bacteria > Pseudomonadati > Pseudomonadota > Betaproteobacteria > Burkholderiales > Oxalobacteraceae > Herminiimonas > Herminiimonas sp. NPDC097707. Next base: position 137,000 of record NZ_JBIWCI010000002.1, read on the forward strand.
TCAGAGCGGTAATCTTGCCGGTCGGATCGACGCTTTCAACACGCGTGCCAGCCAGCTTGCCGCCATGCTTGTGGAAGTACCAGAACGGAATACCATTTTGCATTGTGACGATGACGGTTTCAGGGCCGATCAGTTTTGGCAGGTCGTCGGCGATCGCTTCGAGTTGATGCGCCTTCATTGCTAGAACGATGATGTCTTGATGACCAGCTTCGTCGTAGTTGTTGGTTGCCTTGACATTCGATGCCACGTGCTCGGAACCATCGTGCATGATCAGCTTGGCGCCATTCTTGCGAATCGCTTCCAGATTGGCGCCGCGCACGATGAACGTAACATCTTCACCAGCCAGTGCCAACTTGACGCCCACGTAACCACCGATTGCGCCTGCTCCTATAACAGCAATTTTCATAATTTTTACCTCGCCACTATTATTTAAAATCATTTGTGAGCTTGCCGATACCAGCAATCTCAACTTCCACGACGCTACCCGGCTTCATCGAGCCGACACCTACCGAGGTGCCACACAAGATGATGTCGCCTGGGAACAGCGTCATATCGGCGGAAATCATGCTTACCAATTGCTGCGTGGAGAAACGCATATCGCTAATTGGATAGTTTTGACGAACATCGCCGTTCAGAACAGTTTTAACAACCAGTGTGGTTGGATCCAGATCGGTTGCAATCGTCGGGCCGAATGGGCAGAAAGTGTCCAGACCTTTGGCACGTACCCATTGTGCAAACGATTCATCGCGATTCAGGATAGTCGCAACGGTAACGTCGTTTGCTACGGTGTAACCGAACACATAATCCATTGCATCCGCTTCCGACACTGCCTTCGCAGTTTTTCCGATCACGATACCGAGCTCACCTTCGAAGACGACTTTGTCATCTGTTGGCGGCTTCTGAATGGTTTCACCTGGATTCAGATAGGAGTTTGGCGCCTTGATCAGGTACAGCGGTTCTTTTGGATCTGCCAGATTCAGTTTCTTCGCTAATTCATGGAAGTTATTCCACATAGCGATGATTTTGGTTGGCTGCGCCGGCATCAGGACTTTCACGTCGTTGATATTCAACACCGTGTCCGTCTTGACTGGATTAGCGAACATATCGCCGGTATAGACTTGAATGTTATCGCCTTCAAGCGTACCGAATTGCGTGTTACCTGCGTGACTAAAGCGTACCCAACGTTGTGACATTTTTTACTCTCTCAAGATTTAAAAACTTGTACTGTTACTTCAAGGCAGACCTGCGCGAACTTGCGCTCTAGCGCGGTCACATCCCGGCGTGCACAATAGGCGCACATGCATGTAGTAACTATCTCTACAGAAAACACCGTGTATTTCCTGTAGAGATAACACTCCCCATGCATGGGGAGTGTCGGAACTTCTTATTACAGAACCGATTTCAGCAAACGGCCCATTTCAGCTGGGTTACGTGTGACTTTGATGCCGCACGCTTCCATCACAGCCAGTTTCTCTTGCGCTGTACCTTTGCCGCCAGAGATGATCGCACCGGCGTGGCCCATGCGTTTGCCTTCTGGTGCGGTGACGCCAGCGATGAAGCCGATCACTGGCTTCTTCATATTGTCTTTGACCCAGCGCGCGCACATTTCTTCTGCATCGCCGCCAATTTCGCCAACCATGATGACCGCATCGGTATCAGGATCGTCATTGAACATACGCAAGATATCGATGTGCTTCAAGCCGCTGACTGGATCGCCGCCGATACCGACCACGGTTGATTGACCGAGACCGAATTCAGCCAATTGACCAGCTGCTTCATAGGTCAATGTGCCTGAGCGCGAAACCACGCCAATACGGCCTTTCTTGTGGATGTGACCTGGCATGATGCCGATCTTGATTTCATCTGGTGTAATCAAGCCTGGGCAGTTCGGTCCGAGCAGCAAGGTTTTTTTACCTTCCATGCGTGCTTTGGTACGAATCATGTCGCGTACTGGAATGCCTTCAGTAATACAAATCACCAGATCCATGCCGGCATCGACTGCTTCATCGATTGCTGCAGCAGCAAACGGAGGCGGCACATAAATAACCGAAACGGTTGCGCCGGTTTCTGCGGCAGCTTCCTTGACGGTTGCGTAGATAGGCACGCCTTCAAACGATTCGCCAGGTTTCTTTGGGTTCACGCCAGCAACGAAACAGTTTTTACCATTTGCGTATTCGATACACATTTTGGTGTGGAACTGACCGGTTTTACCGGTGATGCCTTGGGTGATGACTTTGGTATCTTTATTGATCAGGATTGACATGCTTATTTCCCCTGTGCTGCGTTGACGACTTTTTCAGCCGCTTCAGCCATGTTGTTTGCAGTGATGATAGGAAGACCCGATTCCGCCAGAATCTTCTTGCCCAGTTCTTCGTTGGTGCCCGCCATGCGAACGACCAGTGGAACGGTCAGATCAACCTGTTTCGCTGCTGCGATCACGCCTTGTGCGATCACGTCGCACTTCATGATGCCGCCGAAGATGTTGACCAGAATCGCCTTGATGTCCGGGTTTTTCAACATGATTTTGAACGCTTCGGTCACTTTCTCAGTCGTGGCTCCGCCGCCGACGTCGAGGAAGTTGGCTGGCGAGCCGCCGTACAATTTGATGACGTCCATCGTTGCCATTGCCAAACCTGCGCCGTTAACTAGGCAACCGATGTTGCCGTCGAGCGAGATGTAGGTCAGGTCGAATTTCGATGCTTCGATTTCAGCTGGATCTTCTTCGTCCAGATCGCGCATTTCAACGATTTCCGGATGACGATACAGTGCATTCGAATCGAAATTGAATTTCGCGTCGAGTGCAACGATACGGTCGTCGCCGGTAACGATCAATGGATTGATCTCAGCCAGCGACGCATCGGTTTCGTCGAATGCCTTGTACAAGCCTTGCATGAATGCGCGCGCTTGTGGAACCGAACCTTCAGGCACACCGATTTTGCGGGCGATGTCATCAGCCTCGCTATCGAGCAAACCCTTGACTGGATCGATGAATACCTTGTGGATTTTTTCAGGAGTATGTTCAGCGACGTGTTCGATGTCCATGCCGCCTTCGCTGGATGCCATCAGGGCAACGCGTTGGCTACCACGATCAACGACCATACCGACATACAGTTCTTTCTTGATGTCAGCGCCTTCTTCGATCAGCAAGCGCTTGACCAGACGACCTTCAGGGCCGGTTTGGTGCGTCACCAACGTCATGCCGAGAATGTCGTTCGCATATTTGCGCACTTCGTCCAGCGATTTCGCAACTTTAACGCCGCCGCCTTTGCCGCGACCACCAGCATGAATCTGTGCCTTAACAACCCAGACTTTGCCACCAAGTTTTTCAGCAGCCTGAACAGCTTCATCTACGGAAAAACAGGGGAAACCTTTTGGTGTCGTGACACCGTACTTACGCAGTATTTCTTTTCCTTGATACTCGTGGATATTCATGATCGTCCTTGTTGATAACCAATTTTTGGCAGCGTATCGCTACGATAAATTTTTTTTGCATTTAATCCACGCAAAAGCCGTCGATGTCATCCAGCAAAAGTTATTATATTAACAGCTGCCAAGTCGAATGAAAACGGTGATCGGGATTGTGCGAGAACCATCTCCCGAACTCCTTGACCACGGTTAAGATTCGATATCGCGCCCACCAATCAATTTACCATCCGGCAAATTGATTAATAAAGCAGCGTCCGCGCAAGCACGGGCAGCGATTCTTTCATCGCTTTTTTGCAGACAACAAATTGAGTGAGCCGCATACTATACGCGGTGCAACATCGAACTGATCAGTTGATGTACACAGTACAGATGCCTTGCATTCCTGCACGCTTGCACCAGGTCATGGCGAAACGTGCACAGATGCCGTGCTCAAACGCCGACTTCACCCCGTTGAATTTCCGCCCAATTTACCGGACGGGTCACACGGGTTCCGCTCGCTGTCATATTCTCATAGCAGCGTGCTTTAGCAGCTTGTATTGCTTCAATCAGGAAATCAGCTTCATACACTTTCAGGAGATGCGCCTGGCATGTCTCCAGATAATGTTGAAGGCGATTACGTCCGCCTGCGATGACAGCGAGATCGTCGCCTGTGTTCGCATCCCAGTACCAGCTCAGGCCGAGTTCGTAGAACGCCGCGTTGTAGGCGTTACGATGAAGATCTGCTGCATCATCTGCAGAATATTGATCCAGAGCGGCTGTGAACATGGTAATTCTCCTGTATGTACTTTCATACTCGTTTGGAGGCGTTTTCCAAACTTGAATTGCATATTAGGGGTAAAAAATTATTAGGCATAGTTAAAGTATTTAATCATAATGATTCCTTCTGGCTTATACATGAGGTATTTCATACCGTGAAAAATGCAACACTCAGGCAATTAAAGGTTTTTGAGACGGTCGCCCGCCTCCTCAGCTTCTCGCGCGCAGCAGAAGAACTGCATCTGACGCAACCTGCCGTATCCACGCAAGTCAAAAAACTGGAAGATCACGCCGGCCTCGCCCTGTTCGAACAACTGGGCAAGAAAATCTACCTGACGCCGGGCGGCACCGAGCTTTTGCATTACAGCCGGGCCATCATTCAGCAATTCCAGGAAGCCGAAGATGCGATGACGCAATTCAAGGGCATCACTGGCGGCAAATTGAATGTCGCCGTAATCAGCGCGGGCGATTACTTCTTCCCTCGCCTGCTGGTGGAATTTGCGCGCAGTCATCAAGGTGTGACGCTGAATCTGTCCGTACACAACCGCGAGGGCTTGCTGAACCAGCTCGCCAACAACCTGACCGACCTGGCAATTATGGTGCGGCCGCCGACCGATATGGATACGATCAACGAACCGTTTGCGCCGCACCCCTACGTCATTGTGGCGGCCCCGGACCATCATCTGGTCTCGAAGAAAAATATCCCGATGAGCACCCTGATACACGAACCTTTCGTTGTCAGGGAAAAAGGTTCGGATACCTGGCACTCAATGGAAGACGGCTTCGGCAACCGCATCGACGACCTCAACATCGCGATGGAAATCAAGAGTACTGAAACCATCAAACAGGCAGTGATCGCCGGCATGGGCATCAGCTTCCTGTCAGCGCATACCATTAGTATGGAATTGCAAGCCGGCAGTCTCACGGTACTGGACGTGGAAGGCTTTCCGGTCATGCTGAACTGGTATGTCGTCCATAGAAAGAACAAGCGCCTGCCGCCAGTCGCACAGGCGTTCAGAAACTTCCTGCTGAACGAAGGGCCGGAGTTGATCGAACGCATCATCCGCTACAATCCAAAACCGGGCCGTCAGTTAAGCAATCTGCCAGCCAAGTCAAAGCGGAAGTAAGCCCGAATAAATTCAGTGCAAGAATGAAAAAAGCCCGTTTGTCGCAAATGACAAACGGGCTTTTTTCATCAAGCAAACTGTTCCGGCTTATACCTTCAACACAATCTTGCCGATATGCGTACTGCTCTCCATCAAGGCATGCGCTTGCGCCGCATCTTCCAGTGCGAAAGTTTGGTACACGACAGGTTTGATCTTGCCTGCCTCAATCAGCGGCCAGACTTTTGTACGCAATTGATCGGCAATCGCCGCCTTGAAAGCAACCGGGCGTGCGCGCAAGGTCGAGCCGGTGATCGTCAAGCGACGCATCATGACTTGCCCAAGGCTGAGTGTCGCCTTGTTGCCGCCCGCCAGCGCGATGAATACCAGGCGGCCATCGTCAGCCAGGCAATTGATTTCACGCGCCACATAATCGCCGCCTATGATGTCGAGAATCACATCGACGCCCTTACCGTTGGTCGCAGCCTTGACGACCTCGACAAAATCTTCCGTCTTGTAATTGATGCCGCGTTCTGCGCCCAGCACTTCGCAGGCGCGGCATTTCTCATCGCTGCCGGCAGTAGCAAATACGCGATGGCCGAGCGCAGTGGCGATCTGAATTGCCGTCACGCCGATACCGGATGTGCCGCCTTGCACCAGCAAGGTTTCGTTGCCGGTCAAGCCGACGCGATCGAAAACATTGCTCCAGACGGTGAAGAATGTTTCCGGCAACGAGGCCGCTTCCACCACATCCAGACCTTTTGGAATAGGCAAACATTGTTCGACCGGCGCGGTGCAGTATTCTGCATAGCCGCCGCCTTGCGCCAGCGCGCACACCATATCGCCGATTTTGAAACCGCTGTCTGCCAGATCGCCGCCGACCACTTCACCGGCGATTTCCAGGCCTGGAATATCTGACGCGCCTTTCGGCACAGCATAGCTACCCAGACGCTGCCACACGTCAGGACGATTGATGCCGGCCGCATGCACCTTGATCAGCAGCTCGCCAGCCTTGGGTTCAGGCATAGGGCGCTCGCAGAGCTTCAATACATCTGGTGGGCCGGGCTGAGTAATCTCGATCGCGCGCATGGGTATATCCTTTATTGTGAAGACGTTGAAGGCAGCAAGGATATTCGATAATCACTTCCTCTGCCAGACAGGGCAATGAATCGCCCCGCCGCATCCTCTTCTTACACCACGCGCCCAGCCATAGGCGAGGACGGCGAAGCAGAGAAGCGTTTGGCGATACGGCCTGCCAGATAGGCGTTGCGGCCGGCATCGATACCCAGCTTCATCGCATGTGCCATGCGTACCGGATCTTGCGCACCGGCAATCGCGGTGTTCATCAACACGCCGTCGCAACCCAGTTCCATGGCGATCGCCGCATCCGATGCGGTGCCGACGCCGGCATCGACGATGACAGGCACCTTGGATTGTTCGATGATCAGCGACAGATTCCACGGATTGAGTATGCCCATGCCGGAGCCGATCAGCGAAGCCAGCGGCATGATGGCGGCGCAGCCTATGTCTTCCAGCATGCGGGCCTGGATCGGATCGTCGCTGCAATAGACCATGACGTCGAAGCCGTCCTTGACCAGCGTTTCTGCCGCTTTCAGGGTTTCCGGCATATTCGGGAACAAAGTCTTTTCATCGCCCAGCACTTCCAGCTTGCAGAGTTTGTGACCGCCGAGGATTTCACGGCCCAGTTGCAGTGTATAGACCGCATCGGTGGCGTTGTAGCAGCCGGCAGAGTTGGGCAACAGGGTGAATTCGGATGGCGGCAAGACATCGAGCAAACTCGGTGCATTTGGGTCTTGCCCGATATTGACGCGACGGATCGCGACGGTGACGATTTGTGCACCGCTGGCCAGACTGGCCTCACGCGTTTGCGTCAGATCTTTGTATTTGCCGCTGCCGACCAGCAGGCGTGAGCGATAGGTGGTGCCAGCGATGACGAAGGGTGCGTCAGTGAATGTTGATGTGGTCATGGGCGGTCCTGTTTCGGTGATATGCAATAGATAAAATACACAAGGCAACGTGTGCTTGCCTTGTGCGTACTCAATGATCAGCCGCCGCCAATAGCGCGCACGACATCGACGCAATCGGCAAGCTGTAACTGTCGTTGCTGCCACTGATGACGCGGCACGATTTCGCGATTGATTGCAACGGCGACTGCCTCGCCGGATAGCGACAAGTCGGCAATCAACTCTTCCACGTTTTTATGCGCTTCGATTTGATGCGGCGATCCATTCAGTTCGATTTTCATCGTTACTGTTTTTGATAAATTTCAGAACCGCTTTTCACGAACTCGATCGCCTTCACTTCCATACCTTGCTTCAAAGCCTGAATTTCCGTGATGCCTTGCTTAGCTGCGTACTCGCGTACTTCCTGCGTAATTTTCATCGAACAAAAATGCGGGCCGCACATCGAACAAAAATGCGCAACCTTGGCGGAGTCTTTCGGCAAGGTTTCATCATGGAATTCACGCGCCTTGTCAGGATCGAGGCCGATGTTGAATTGATCGTCCCAACGGAATTCGAAACGCGCTTTCGACAATGCGTTGTCGCGTATCTGCGCACCGATATGACCTTTTGCCAGATCGGCAGCATGTGCGGCAATCTTGTACGTGATGATGCCGTCCTTGACGTCGACCTTGTTCGGCAAGCCGAGATGTTCCTTCGGTGTCACATAGCAAAGCATCGCAGTACCGTACCAACCGATTTGCGCAGCACCTATGCCGGACGTGATGTGGTCATAGCCAGGCGCGATGTCAGTCGTCAATGGTCCTAGCGTATAGAACGGCGCTTCATGGCACTGTTCCAGTTGCAGGTCCATGTTTTCCTTGATCAGATGCATAGGCACATGACCTGGGCCTTCGATCATCACTTGCACGTCATGTTTCCAAGCGATCTGCGTCAGCTCACCCAGCGTTTTCAATTCGCCGAGTTGCGCTTCATCGTTGGCGTCGTAAATCGAACCTGGACGCAAACCGTCGCCGAGACTGAACGACACGTCATAGGCTTTCATGATTCCGCAGATGTCTTCGAAGTGTTCGTACAAGAAGGATTCCTTATGATGCGCGAGGCACCATTTCGCCATGATAGAACCGCCGCGCGAGACGATGCCGGTCAGGCGCTTGGCCGTCATTGGCACGTAGCGCAACAACACACCGGCGTGGATAGTGAAGTAATCGACGCCCTGCTCGGCCTGCTCGATCAAGGTGTCACGAAAGATTTCCCATGTCAGGTCTTCAGCCTTGCCGTTAACCTTTTCCAGCGCCTGATAAATCGGCACGGTGCCGATAGGCACCGGCGAATTGCGGATGATCCATTCGCGCGTTTCGTGTATGTGTTTGCCGGTCGACAAATCCATCACGTTGTCGCCACCCCAACGTATCGCCCACGTCATTTTTTCTACTTCTTCACCGATAGAAGAAGTGACTGCAGAGTTGCCGATGTTGGCGTTGATCTTGACCAGGAAGTTTCGGCCGATGATCATCGGCTCGATTTCCGGATGATTGATGTTGGCAGGGATGATCGCGCGGCCACGAGCGATTTCACTACGCACGAATTCCGCAGTGATTTCTTGCGGAATCGCAGCACCGAACGATTGGCCCGGATGTTGGCGACCCATCAATTCGGCGAGTTTTTCGCCTTTCGGTCCGGAATGTTTCAGTTCTTCCAGATAGGCGCGACGATTCATGTTTTCACGGATTGCAACGAATTCCATTTCCGGCGTGATGATGCCCTGACGCGCGTAATGCATCTGCGACACGTTCTTGCCAGCAAGTGCGCGGCGTGGTTTGCGATGCAGGTTGAAACGCAACTCAGCGAGCTTGGGATCGTTCAGGCGTTCTATACCGTATGCCGATGTCGGACCGGCCAGTTCTTCGGTGTCCTTGCGCTCCAGTATCCACGGCAGGCGCGGTGTATCGAGACCGGAACGAATATCGATCTTGGCTTCCGGATCGGTGTAAGGACCGGACGTATCGTAGACATAGATCGCCGGATTTTTTTCAAAGCCGAACGATGCTGCTGTATCTGATTGCGTGATCCTACGCATAGGCACGCGAATATCAGGACGCGAACCTTGAATATAAACTTTGATGGAATTTGGTAATGGTTGAATCGCTGCTTCATCTACCGTGGCGGTAGCGGACAGGAATTTCGGATTGGCATTCATTTTGGCTCCTTGGCTAACTTCAAATTGGCTTGGAGCCAGCTAAGGAGGTTTCGAGAACGTGTACCGTTTCAGCTTGGACATCGATAAATACAATTCGAATGCCGGATGCGATACACGTTCTCGGTAGCTTCCCTTCGCTGGCATTATCCAGATCAGGTTCAAGGGTTTTTCTCACCCGGCAAATGCGGAACGCATCTGCCTAGGACCCCTAGCTTTTTACTTCTACAACAGGTCAATCAAACTACGACTCGTAGTCTATGCCATAAAACGACTATGTCAATTAACCCATGTCAGATTTTTACATCTGACATGTATGGCTTACTGCAATGCAACTCAATAAACCATACATGTCAGTTCTGAAAAACGGCAAACACACCGTCTTTCAGAAACTGTTTTACAACTCAGCTTTTACTGCGCGTATTACTTAACTGTTGCGATGTGCAACAGATTGGTCGTACCCGATTCACCGAATGGCAAACCAGCCGACACAGTAACGCGCTCGCCGGTTTTGGCAAAACCTTCACGCACTGCTGCCGTAACAGCTGCCGCTACCATCTCGTCAACCGAACCGACATCCTTGCCGATTGTCGAATGGATGCCCCACACCAATGCCAGACGACGTGCCGTATTGACGTTAGGTGTGATGCTCAGGATGGGTGCGGTTGGACGCATACGCGCGACGCTCATGCTGGTGTGACCGGAATTGGTATAGGTCACGGTTGCCACTGCATTCACCGTTTTCACTACTTCACGCAATGCATGGCAGATTGCATCTTCTGGTGTAGGCAACGGCGGTACTTGTTGCGCGTCGATCAAACTCAGATAGGCGGGATCGGCTTCCACTTCCTTGATGATGCGATCCATCATGGCCACAGCCTTGACTGGATGCTTGCCACTAGCCGACTCAGCCGACAACATGACTGCATCGGAGCCTTCGTACACTGCGCTGGCAACGTCGGATGTTTCAGCACGGGTAGGTACTGGCGATTCGGTCATCGATTCCAGCATTTGTGTAGCGATGATGACTGGCTTGCCGTACTTGCGCGATGCTTTCAGGATTTCTTTTTGCGCACGTGGCACTTGTTCTGCCGGCAATTCAACACCCAGATCACCACGAGCAACCATGACGGAATCAGATGCGTTGCAGATTGCATCGATGTCCAGCATTGCTGCTGGCTTTTCGATTTTCGACATGATGCCGGCACGGTCACCGATGATGGCGCGCGCTTCGGTGATGTCGGAAACTTGTTGTACAAAGGACAGAGCAACCCAGTCCACGCCCAACGACAAGGCGAATTCCAGATCAACCAAATCTTTTGGTGTCATGGCAGGAATAGGCAGAATCGCGTCAGGAACGTTGACACCTTTACGGTTCGAAATCTTGCCGCCGACTGCAACGGTGGTAACGATACGGTTGTCTTTGTTGCTGACGATGCTCAGACGGATTTTACCGTCGTCGAGCAACAGGTTTTGACCTGCAGCAACAGCAGCAAACAATTCTGGATGTGGCAAATACACGCGTGTTGCATCGCCAGGTGTTTCGTCACGATCGAGTACGAACTGCTCGCCGACTTTCAGAACAGCGGAGTCGCCTGCGAATGTACCAAGACGAATTTTCGGTCCTTGCAAGTCAGCCAGGATAGAGATAGGCGCGCCGTATTTCTTTTCCAGGCCACGAACGATTTCGTGACGTGCGCGGTGATCTTCGTGCGAACCGTGGCTGAAGTTGAAACGAAACATATCCACACCGGCTTCGTACAGCGCGGTGATGGTTTCCAGATCGCCACTTGCTGGGCCCAGGGTAGCAACGATTTTTGCTTTGCGATTACGTCTCATGACAGGTCTTCTTCTTAAGTGAAAATGAAAAAAGGAATATCGCTATGCTTGCACTCAACACATAGCGGCGAATAAATTACAAAATCAGAATGGCGCGGAAATCGTTAACATTCGTGCGCGTCGGGCCGCTGACAATCAAATCGCCCACCGCACTGAAGAAACCGTAACCATCATTATTTTCCAGCATCGCTTTCGCGTTATGTCCCGCAGCGGCAGCACGTGCGATCGAATCCGGTTGATAGATCGCACCGGCGTTATCTTCCGAACCGTCGATGCCATCGGTATCGCATGCCAACGCATAAATATCCGGTGCGCCGTTCAAGGCAACTGCCAGGCTCAACAGAAATTCTGCATTGCGACCGCCGCGACCTTTGCCGCGCACTGTCACCGTGGTTTCGCCACCGGACAAAATGACGCAAGGTTTAGCGAATGGTTGCCCATACTTCGCAACCTGTTTCGCCAGTGCGGCATGAACAGAACCGACATCGCGCGATTCGCCTTCCAGGTCATTCGACAAAATGTATGGCGTGATGCCCGCTGCGCGTGCCTTTTCTGCAGCCGCTTCCAGCGCGTGTTGCGCGGTTGCGATCACATGATGTTCGTTGCGCGCGAAGCGTGCATCGCCTGGCTTCGGTGTTTCACCAGCGCCGGACTCAAGATGCTGCAGAATGTTGTCTGGAATATCGATCTTGTATTTTTTCAGGATCGCGAGCGATTCTGCGCAAGTCGTTGGATCGGGCAAGGTTGGGCCGCTGGCGATCACGCCAGGATCATCACCAGGCACATCGGAGATCAGCAGCGTTACGACACGTGCCGGTGCGCATGCCAAACCAAGGCGGCCGCCCTTGATCGATGAAAGGTGCTTGCGCACGCAGTTCATTTCAGAAATCGTGGCGCCGCTTTTCAGCAGTGCTTTGTTCAAGGCTTGTTTCTGCTCCAGCGAAATGCCCTCACCCGGCAAGCTCAGCAGAGCGGAGCCGCCACCGGTAATCAGACACAACACGAGATCATCCTCGGTCAAACCTTTAACCAGTTCGAGCATGCGACCAGCAGCCTGGCGACCGGCTTCATCAGGTACTGGATGCGCGGCTTCAACGACTTCAATTTGCTTGCAGTCGGCGCCGTGGCCATAACGTGTAACGATCAAACCTTCGACTTTGCCTGGCCATGTATCTTCGACTACCTTGGCCATTGCAGCGGCGCCTTTACCGGCACCAATCACCAATGTGCGACCTTTGACCGATTGCTTGGGCAGATAGGCGGGCATGCACTTCTGTGCGCTCACGGCTTCTACCGCTGTTGCATACAGGTCGTTTAAAAACTGACGTGGGGCTATCGACATGTGGCGAGAATATTCCTAAGAATTGGGGAAGTGCGTATTAAATCTTGTGATGCAAACTATGTAATGCTTTTTCTTAATTCACTGCGTTGATTCACTGCGCGTAACCATCGCGAGAATCAAACCGGCATTGCATACAAGCGCAATGCCGGTTGAAGTACTCATGCTATCGAAACGAAATTACGCCTTGGCGATTTCGTGGTTCGACATGATTTCAATCGCGCGGCACAGTGCCGAGTGATCGAGACCGCTCATGCCATTTGCTGCGCATGAATTCATCAGTTCCTGGGTATTTGCAGTGTTAGGCAAAGACACGCCCATCGCCTTAGCACCTTGCAATGCCAGGTTCAAATCTTTCTGATGCAGTTCGATACGGAAGCCTGGGTTAAAGGTACGTTTAACCATACGCTCGCCATGTACTTCCAGAATGCGCGAGTTAGCGAAACCGCCCATCAATGCTTGACGAACTTTTGCAGGATCTGCGCCAGCTTTCGAAGCGAACAACAGAGCTTCGGCAACAGCTTGAATGTTCAATGCAACGATGATTTGGTTAGCAACTTTGGTGGTTTGGCCATCGCCGTTACCGCCAACCAGAGTGATGTTTTTGCCCATCAATTCGAACAATGGCTTAACGGTTGCAAATGCTGCTTCCGAACCACCGATCATGATGGTCAACGATGCTGCTTTAGCACCGACTTCGCCACCAGATACTGGTGCATCCAGGTATTCGCAACCCAGAGCGTTGATTTTTTTCGCGAATTCTTTAGTAGCGATAGGCGAGATCGAGCTCATGTCGACCACGATTTTGCCTTTGGTCAAACCAGCTGCAACGCCGTTTTCGCTGAACAACACTGCGTCCACGTGCGGGGTATCCGGCACCATGGTGATGATGATGTCTGCATTTTTAGCAACTTCAGCACCCGATGCGCAAACAGTTGCGCCACCATCGACTAATTCTTGTGCTGGTGCTTTTTGATCATGCAAAAACAGTTGGTGACCACCCTTTTGCAGGTTCAGCGCCATTGGTGCGCCCATGATTCCCAAACCAATAAATCCAACTTTTGCCATGACTGACTCCTGATTATTTAAGTGTAATAAACGTACCCAGTAAAAATACCAAGCGGCCCGATGTCGGACCGCTCAGTATGCTTAGAGACGCTACATTATAGGCCGTGCGCTGCGCGCCAGCCCAATCCTTCTACCGTACCAGCTTTAGGCTTGTACTCACAACCGATCCAACCCTTGTAACCGATTTCATCCAGGAACTTGAACAGGAAGGTGTAGTTGATTTCACCTGTGCCTGGTTCAAAACGACCTGGATTGTCTGCCAGTTGCAGATGAGGAATAACCGCGAGGTTGTTCTTCATCGTATTCGCCAGCTCACCTTCCATGCGTTGCATGTGATAGATGTCATATTGGAAGAACAGGTTGTCCGAACCGACTTTGGCAATGATGTCCAGAGTCTGTTTGGTACCGGTCAAGAAGAAGCCAGGGATATCGAATGTGTTGATCGCTTCGATCAACAATGGGATACCTTCTGCTTTCAATTTGGCAGCTGCATATTTCAAGTTGGCAACCAGAGTCGCTTCTGCTTGTTCATGCGTTACGCCAGCAGGCACGATACCGGACAGGATGTTGACCTGTTTGGTGCCGAGCACTTTGACGTATTCGATTGCTTTGTCTACGCCAGCTTTGAATTCTTCTACGCGATCCGGGTGGCAAGCGATACCGCGCTCACCACCAGCCCAGTTACCGGCTGGCAGATTGTGCAAAACCATTTCCAGATTGTTCTCTTTCAATTTCGCTGCGACATCAGCCGCAGGGAAATCGTATGGGAACAAGAATTCAACGCCTTTGAAGCCATTCTTTGCAGCTTGTTCAAAGCGGTCCATGAATGGAACCTCGTTGAACAGCATCGTCAGATTAGCAGCAAGTTTCGTCATCTTAAGCACCCTTAACGTCGAGGATTTCTTCGAATTCGTTGATCGCGTTGATTTCTGTACCCATCGCGATATTGGTTACGCGCTCAAGGATGATTTCAACAACGACTGGTACTTTGAATTCTTTGATCCACTCTTGCGCTTTGCGCAGAGCTGGTTGGATATCGTCCGGGTTGTAGACGCGAATTGCTTTGCAGCCCAAACCTTCGGTAACTTTAACGTGATCAACACCGTACGAAGCATTTTCGGTCGAGTTGATGTTGTCGAATGCCAGCGATACACAGTAGTCCATTGTGAACATACGTTGTGCTTGACGGATCAGACCCAGGTACGAGTTGTTCACCAACACGTGGATGTATGGCAGGTTGAACTGCGCACCAGCTGCCAATTCTTCGATCAAGAACTGGAAGTCATAATCGCCTGTGATAGCAACGATTTCGCTGGTTGGATCGGCAGCCCGGACACCCAGAGCAGCTGGGATAGTCCAGCCCAATGGACCTGCTTGACCGCAGTTGATCCAGTTACGTTCTTTGTACACGTGCAGGAATTGACCCGCAGCGATTTGCGACAAACCGATGTTCGAAACATAGCGCGCTGTTTTGCCAAACACTGTGTTCATTTCCTGGTAAACACGTTGTGGTTTGATAGGCGTTACGTCGAAATCCGTTTTACGCAACATCGTGCGTTTGCGTTCTTGGCACTCAGCCAACCATGCATCACGGTTTTTCAGTTTGCCGGCAGCTTTCAATTCTTTCGCTACTTCGATCATCAATTTCAGTGCTGCGCCAGCGTCGGAAGTGATGCCGAGGTCTGGGCCGAACACGCGACCGATTTGTGTCGGTTCGATATCGATGTGTACGAATTTACGATCTTTGGTGAAAACGTCGATCGAACCGGTGAAGCGGTTCGCCCAACGGTTACCGATACCGAATGCAAAGTCCGAAGCCAGCATCGTCGCGTTACCGTAACGGTGCGATGTTTGCAGACCAACCATACCGACCATCAGTGGATGATCATCAGGTACCGTGCCCCAGCCCATCAGGGTTGGAACAACAGGAACGTTCACCAGCTCAGCGAATTCGAGCATCAACGGAGTTGCGTTCGAATTGATCACGCCGCCGCCGGAAATCAGCAATGGACGTTCTGCAGCGTTCAACATGTTGATCGCAGCTACGATTTGTTTGCGGGTCGCGGTTGGGCGATACACCGGCAATGGCTCGTACAGATCTGGATCGAATTCGATTTCAGCAACTTGCACGTCGAACGGCAAATCGATCAGAACTGGACCTGGACGGCCTGAACGCATGATGTGGAAAGCTTGTTGGAACACTTGTGGAACCAATGCTGGCTCGCGAACCATAACCGACCATTTGGTTACTGGTTTCGAAATCGTTTCGATATCAACAGCCTGGAAATCTTCTTTGTGCAAACGTGCACGTGGCGCTTGACCAGTGATACACAAGATTGGAATCGAATCAGCGATTGCCGAGTACAGACCGGTGATCATGTCTGTGCCGCCAGGGCCCGAAGTTGCGAGGGCAACACCGATATTGCCAGTTTTGGCGCGGGTGTAACCCTCAGCCATGTGTGTCGCGCCTTCTACGTGACGCGCCAGAATGTGTTTGATCGTGCCTTGCTTTTGCATGGCGGAGTAAAACGGATTGATCGCTGCGCCTGGTACGCCGAAAGCCTGATCAATGCCCTCTTTCTGCATTACCCAAACCGCTGCTTGGGCTGCTGTCATCTTTGCCATTACATAATCTCCATTGAAATGAAAGTTTCCTACGACGTATAGTAATTCTTATCCATTAAATTTAGAATAGGACAATTAATTAACCAATTAAATACTTCAGGTATCGAATGGACAAACTCAAACAGATTGAAGCATTTGTGATGGCGGTCGAGCATAGCAGCTTCGCAGCGGCGGCTCTAGCCCTGCAAGTCACGCCCGTCATGGTCGGCAGACGTATTGATGCATTAGAGAAACGTCTTGGCGTCCGCTTATTGCACCGCTCCACCCGCCGTCTGGCCTTGACCGAAGAAGGCTCGGTCTATCTGGAACACTGCCGCAAGATGCTCAGCGAACTCGATCAGGCCGAAAGCACGCTCTCTGCCGGCCACAATAAAGTCAGCGGTCATTTGATCGTTTCCGCCCCGGCATCCTTTGGCCGCCAGCACGTTGCACCCTATGCGCAAAACTTTCTCGAACAACATCCCGGCCTGAAAATGTCGTTCAATCTGACCGACCGCGTCGTAGACCTAGTGCAGGAAGGGTATGACATGGGTATCCGCATTGGCGGCAACATCGATCCGAATTTCGTTGCCATCAAACTTGCCGCTAACAAACGGGTCGTATGCGGCACGCCCGACTACTTCAAAAAAAATGGCAAACCCAAAACGCTGGACGACCTCGCTAAGCATAATTGCCTATCCTTCAATCTTCAAGGTGGACAACAGCGCGGCTGGTATTTCAATCACCGCGGCAAAACCGTTTCAGTGCGCGCACAAGGCAGCCTGGATTGCAATGACGGTGAGCTGCTGCATCGCTGGATGAGCGAAGGCCTGGGCATTGCCTGGCGCTCCGTCTGGGAAATTCAAAGCCAGCTGGAAAGCGGCACGCTGGAAACGGTGCTCGACGATTATGCAATTCCGGAATACGACATCATGGCGGTTTACCCGCAACAAAGAAATGTCCCGGCTAAGGTACGCCTGTTCATCTCGCATTTAAAAGCCATGTATAGCCAGCCTGGTTATTGGAGCAGGTAAGTGTTCGCTCTCTCGGAGGGAATCAGTTCTGCAGAGCCCAATAAAAAAGCCCGCATCAGCGGGCTTTTTTCATTAAATCATGCGGATTAGCTTCTGGACTCGAGAGTCGTCAAAACTTCATCCAGCATCTTCTTGGCATCACCAAACAACATCCGATTGTTTTCTTTATAGAACAAGGGATTGTCGACGCCGGCATAACCGGAAGCCATCGAACGCTTCATGACGATCGAGGTTTCAGCCTTCCAGACCTCAAGCACCGGCATACCGGCGATCGGGCTGTTCGGATCTTCCTGCGCGTCCGGATTCACGATGTCATTCGCACCAATCACCATGACGACATCAGTATCCGGGAAGTCTTCGTTGATCTCGTCCATTTCCATCACGATATCGTAAGGCACTTTAGCTTCAGCCAACAACACGTTCATATGGCCAGGCATACGACCGGCAACAGGGTGGATCGCGAAACGCACCTTGGTACCCTTGGCACGCAGGAATTTGGTGATGTCATTCACCGTGTGCTGAGCTTGCG
Organism: Herminiimonas sp. NPDC097707; assembly: GCF_044761395.1. Taxonomy (NCBI): domain Bacteria; kingdom Pseudomonadati; phylum Pseudomonadota; class Betaproteobacteria; order Burkholderiales; family Oxalobacteraceae; genus Herminiimonas; species Herminiimonas sp. NPDC097707. The sequence continues at coordinate 154,877 of NZ_JBIWCI010000002.1, forward strand.
CCACTGCCATGCCGTAACCCGGCACGATGACGACGCTTTTTGCTTCACGCAGCAATTCGGCTGTTTCTTGCGCAGAAACAGGGGTCGCTTCACCCTCCTGCTCTTTAGCAGCGCCGCCCGCCTTCGGCGCACCGCCACCGAAACCGCCGGCGATCACGCTGAAGAAATTGCGGTTCATCGCCTGGCACATGATATACGACAGAATCGCACCGGAGGAACCAACCAGCGCACCCGTCACGATCAGCAAATCATTGCCGAGCATGAAGCCGGTCGCCGAAGCAGCCCAGCCGGAGTAGCTGTTCAGCATAGACACCACGACCGGCATATCGGCACCGCCAATTGCCATCACCATGTGAACGCCGAACAGCAAGGCAATCACAGTCATGACGATCAGTGGTGTCATGCCGCTAGCCACGTCAGGGGCATTCATGAATTCGCGACCGAACCAGATCACGAGCAGCAGACCAATCAGATTGATGACGTGACGACCAGGTAACAGCAATGGCTTGCCGCCAATTTTGCCGTTCAGTTTGCCGAATGCGATCAGCGAACCAGAGAAGGTCACTGCACCGATAAAGATACCGACGTAGATTTCAACTTGATGAATCGCTTTCTCAGCACCTTCCAGGTGTATCGACGGATCAATATAGCTGGCGAAACCAACCAAGGCTGCGGCCAAACCGACGAAACTGTGCATCAATGCGACCAGTTCCGGCATTTCGGTCATCTTGACCTTCTTGGCGGCGTACAGGCCGATGGCACCACCGACGACAAGCGCGGCAATAATCCATGCATAGCCGTCAGCAGTTACGCGAGGCCCAAAGATCGTAGCGAGCACCGCAATGCCCATACCGATCATGCCGTACAGGTTGCCGCGACGCGAGGTTTCTGGGTGCGACAAGCCGCCCAGACTGAGGATAAAAAGAATGGTTGCTCCGATGTAGGAGACAGTAGCCAGATTTGCAGACATAGTGGTCTCCTTAATTCTTACGGAACATATCAAGCATGCGACGGGTGACAGCAAAGCCACCGAACATGTTGATTGCGGTCAAAGCGATGCCAGCAGCGGCGAGGCACTTGATCAGCAACTCGGGACGCGCCATGCCATCAGCCAACGGAGGAGCAACCTGCACCAAGGCACCGATCACGATGATCGACGAGATGGAGTTGGTAACGCTCATCAGAGGCGTATGCAATGCCGGAGTAACATTCCAGACCACCATGTAACCAATGAAGCAACCCAGTACAAACACAGTCAAGTGACCGAGGAAGGCCGTTGGCGCACCATAGCCAATCAAACCAAACAACAGAATAGCGAACGCGAACATGGTCGCGACGCGGGTTGGCGACGATACTTTGGTGCTAGGACCATGACCATGTGATGGCGTTGGAGCCACAGCCGGCTTGGCTTGCGCAGGCGCAGCCGAAAGCTTCGGTGCCGGCGGCGGCCACGTAACATTACCTTGATCAACCACGGTCGTGCCACGAATGACTTCATCTTCCATATTCATGTGAATAGCAGCAACACCTTCGCCCGCTGGTTCCACACTATTGGTTTTGATCAAATCTTCCGACAAACGGAACAGATTGGTTGCGTACAGCGTTGATGCCTGTTTAGGCAAACGTGTCGGCAAATCTTTGTAACCAATGATGGTCACGCCGTGCACAACAGTCACTTCGCCCGGAACGGTCAGTTCACAGTTACCGCCTTGTTCGGCAGCCAGATCGACAATGACGCTACCGGCTTTCATGGATTTAACCATGTCAGCGGTGATCAGCTTCGGCGCTGGTTTACCAGGAATCAGTGCGGTAGTAATGATGATGTCGACTTCAGCTGCCTGCTTGGCAAACACTGCAGCCTGGGCCTTCTGGAAGCCTTCGGACATGACCTTGGCATAACCGCCGGAGCCTGCACCGTCTTCCTCATAATCGACGCCGACGAATTCGCCGCCCAGCGAGGTAATTTGATCCTCAACACCAGGACGCGTGTCATTGGCGCGCACGATGGCGCCAAGGTTGGCAGCGGTACCGATAGCCGCCAGACCAGCCACACCAGCACCGATGATGAATACTTTGGCTGGAGGAACCTTGCCCGCAGCAGTGATCTGACCAGTGAAGAAACGACCGAATGCATTGGCTGCTTCGATCACGGCACGGTAGCCGGAGATGTTGGACATCGACGACAAGGCGTCCATCTTCTGCGCACGCGAAATACGCGGCACAGAGTCCATAGCCAGCACGGTCGCTTTTTTGGCGGCCAGCTGTTGCATCAATTCCGGATTTTGCGCCGGCCAGATGTAGCTGACCAGAGTGCCGCCTTCTTTAAGCAGACCAACTTCTTCTGCGTTAGGGCCACGCAATTTGAAAATGATATCGCTATTAGCCCAGATTTCCGCAGCGGTAGCCACGATCTGCGCACCAGCGGCACGATAGTCATCGTCGCTGATATTGGCCAGATTACCTGCGCCGGTTTCCACTGTGATCGAAAAGCCTTGCTTGATCAGTTTCTGCACGACTTCGGGCACTGTTGCAACCCGTGTTTCCCCGGGGAATGATTCCCGCGGCACTCCTATAACTAAAGACATATAACATCTCTCATAGTTTGTTTAAATTCTTGATCAAGCAGCATTAGAAACCACGGGTAAGCACACGAATAACCCGGCTCAAGCGGCACGCAATGGCGCGAGCGGGATTTCCCAGTCTAACTAACGCTGCTTAGTATTATTTTTTCAGTCCGGCGAAATGATTGTCTTCGTCGACGAAGACTATCTTCGGAGTATAGGTCGCGATTTCTTCATCCGTCATCGGTCCATAAGTACAGATGATCATCAAGTCACCGAGGTGAGCACAACGTGCGGCAGCTCCGTTTAACGAAATCTCGCCACTTCCTCTTGCACCCTGGATCGCATAGGTAGAAAAGCGCTCGCCGTTATTGATGTTGTACAGCTCGATTTTTTCACCAACCTTGATATCTGCGGCTTCCAGCAAATCCGCGTCGATCCCGCACGATCCCTCGTAATGCAGGTCCGCTTGCGTCACCTTGGCGCGATGAATTTTTGCTCTGAGCATGATGCGTTGCATGTTTATTCCGTTCCGTTATTCAAACCTTTGTCTCGACGCCAAACCATGGCGAAGACAAATCGATTCATTGTGTATTGTCTTTGGACAACCGCTTCCACCAACCATAAGCAGTATGTCTGTCACCCCTGAATGGCAATAACAGGGGGGAAATTCGCCCTGATCGAGAGCCGCCATCTCCCAGCTTAACCAGGATAGATACAGCTTTCATCGACTTCCGTTAGGGCAACGAACCGATAAGGATAAAGCTAAATGTCCGCCATAGCAAAGGCAAAGATGAGCAATCTTGACCTTACTCATTTTATTACAACATTTTCAGCCAGGGAAACATTGCGGGCAACTTTTTCTGGTGCGCGCTAAAATAGCGGGTTATTCCGAGAGCCACTATGCCCGACGTCTGGAAACCATCTGTTACTGTTGCTGCCATCATAGAGCGTGATGGCCTTTTCCTGCTGGTCGAGGAAGAAACCAGCGAGGGAGTTCGTTTCAATCAGCCTGCCGGCCATCTGGATCCCCATGAGTCGCTGGAGCAGGCTGTCGTCCGCGAAACTCTGGAAGAAACCGCCCATGATTTCACCCCTACCGCTCTGGTCGGCATGTACATGTCGCGCTACGTTTCCGCGCGCACCGGCCACGATGTCACTTATTTAAGCTTCAGCTTTTGCGGCGAAGTCGGCGCCAAGTACGATCAACCGCTGGATGTCGGCATCTTGCGCGCCGTGTGGATGAGTTATGACGAGCTGGTCGCCTGCAAGGATAAACACCGCAGCCCATCGGTATTGCAACGCGTCATCGATTATCTGGACGGCAAGCGCGCGCCTCTATCGTTGCTGCAGACGGACCCTTCGGTCTACGAGGTCATGAACAATGGCTAAAAAGCGTGTCGTCATCGGCATGTCCGGCGGTGTCGATTCGTCGGTCTCCGCCTGGCTCTTGAAAGAACAGGGTTATGAAGTCATCGGCCTGTTCATGAAAAACTGGGAAGATGACGACGATTCCGAATACTGCTCGACCCGTCAGGACTGGATCGATGCCGCCAGCGTCGCCGATGTCGTCGGCGTCGACATCGAAGCCGTCAATTTCGCAGCCGAATACAAGGATCGCGTGTTCGCCGAATTTCTGCGCGAGTACGAAGCCGGCCGCACGCCGAACCCCGATGTGCTGTGCAATGCCGAAATCAAGTTCAAGGCCTTCCTCGATCACGCCATGCTATTGGGCGCCGACATGATCGCCACCGGACACTATGCGCGCGTGCGCGAAGTGACGTCTGGACCGGATGCGGGCCAGGTTCAGTTATTAAAAGCAGTCGATGCCAGCAAGGATCAAAGCTACTTCCTGCACCGCCTGAACCAGGCGCAGTTGTCAAAGACCTTGTTCCCTCTCGGCGAAATCCGCAAAACGGAAGTGCGCAAGATCGCCGAACAGCTGCAACTGCCAAACGCGAGCAAAAAAGACTCCACCGGCATCTGCTTCATCGGCGAACGTCCATTCCGCGAATTTCTGAATCGCTATCTGTCCTATCAACCGGGCCCGATGAAAACACCGGACGGCACTATCGTCGGCGAACACGTGGGCCTGAGTTTTTACACGCTGGGTCAGCGCAAAGGCATAGGCCTGGGCGGCATGAAGACGCACAAAAACTCCGATGGCAATAGCGACCCCTGGTATGTTGCACGCAAGGACGTCGCAAGCAACACGCTGTATATAGTGCAAGGTCACGATCATCCCTGGCTGCTGTCGTCTGCATTAAACGCAGGCCAAATGAGCTGGGTGGCCGGCAGTGCGCCAAGCGAAGAATTGGTCGCCGCCAAGACGCGTTATCGGCAAGCCGATGTCGCATGCACGCAGCACGTCGCAGCCGACAGCTTTGCTCTCGCCTTCGACACGCCGCAATGGGCTGTCACACCAGGACAATCCGCTGTTCTGTACCAAGGTGATGTATGCCTGGGTGGCGGCATCATTACGACATCGACCATGAAGTAAGCAGCGGCCAACGCTATTTCCTTTACGAACGACTGCTTATACAAGTCTGCCGCTTTTCCGGCCCTGCATGCAATCGGGGAACCGGCCTCAGCCACCCAATCAGAAAATTTCTTTCCCCCGTTGTACACTGTGCCGCGATTGCTCTGCTCGTCGGCAGAGATGCGGTCTGGAGAAAAAATGCGCGAGTTCCCTGTACGTTATCTGGCACTGATGGTTGCCGGATGTGTGTTCGCAGTGTCTTTGATGGTGGCCTTGCAGTTCGATCGCGGCTGGTGGCTGGTGATACTGTCAGGCGCGTTGACGGCGGTCGGCATTGCCGATCTCAGCCAGAGCAAACGCGCGCTGCTGCGCAATTACCCTATCCTCGCGCACTTTCGTTATCTGTTCGAGTCGGTACGCCCTGAAATACGCCAGTATTTTCTTGAGGACGATGCGGCACCCAATCCGTTTTCACGCAATCAGCGTTCGCTGGTGTATCAACGCGCCAAGCAAGCCATCGACAAACGCCCATTCGGCACGCAGATGGACGTGTATCAAGACAATTACGAATGGATCAATCACTCGATCGTGCCGGCCAAACTGGCCTCGCATGATTTCCGCATCACGATAGGCGCCGAACGCGCGCAACCCTATTCGGCCAGCGTGTTCAATATATCCGCCATGAGTTTCGGTGCCTTGTCGGCCAATGCCATCCGCGCCTTGAATCAGGGAGCGCAAAAAGGCGGCTTCATGCACGACACCGGCGAAGGCAGCATCAGTCGCTACCATCAGCCAGAAAATGCAAGCGATGCCGGCGGCGATCTGATGTGGGAAATCGGTTCCGGCTATTTTGGCTGTCGCAATGAAGATGGCAGTTTTTCCGCAGAAAAATTCGCCGTCAACGCCAATCTTCCGCAAGTAAAAATGATAGAGGTAAAACTCTCGCAAGGTGCCAAACCTGGCCACGGCGGCATGCTGCCGGGCGCCAAGGTTTCCATTGAAATCGCTACTGCACGCGGCATACCGGTAGGCATGGACTGTATTTCACCGTCGTCGCATTCCGCTTTCGATACACCGACAGGTTTGCTGCAATTCATTGAGCAATTGCGCAATCTGTCAGGCGGAAAACCGACCGGCTTCAAGCTGGCAATCGGCCATCCGTGGGAATTTTTCGGCATCGTGAAGGCGATGCTGCACACCGGCATCACCCCCGACTTCATTGTCATTGACGGCGGCGAAGGCGGCACTGGTGCCGCACCCGTCGAGTTCACTGATCATGTCGGCGTACCGCTGCAGGAAGCACTACTGCTCGCGCACAACACGCTGGTCGGCGCCAAGCTGCGCGACAAGGTGAAGATAGGCGCGTCCGGCAAAATCATTACTGCATTCGATATTGTCCGCACCATCGCACTCGGTGCAGACTGGTGCAACTCGGCGCGCGGCTTCATGTTTGCGCTCGGCTGCATCCAGTCGCAAAGCTGCCATACCGATCGCTGCCCGACCGGCATCGCCACGCAGGATGCCTTGCGTCAACGCGCACTTGTCGTGCCGGACAAGGCCGAACGCGTCGCCAACTTTCATAAAAACACATTGAAAGCACTGGCAGAATTGATTGCCGCTGCAGGATTGCACCATCCATCCGAACTGAAGCCACATCATCTGGTGCGACGCGTATCGGCCAATCAAGTCAAACTGGCTTCGGCCTTGCTGCCTTACCTCGAATCCGGCCAGTTGCTCAGCGAAGCGCAGGCGACCAGCGAATTGCCTGAAGTATTTGCCAAATACTGGCCGATTGCGCAGGCAGAATCGTTTCACCCAATACGCTGACGCCACACATCCATCCTGCATAAGCTCACTCTTGCCTATTAGCGGCTGTTGTCTGCGGCCGTATTGCCTGCAAGCAGCAATTTAGCCGGATAAAAATAATTTTTCGGCAATTTCTCAAGCCCGCATCAGCGGGCCGGCGATTTATTTCGCCTGCAAGCCACCTTCCCGCACGAAAAAACTTGCAATCCTGCCGCAAATACCCAATAATCTAAACACGAATTGTTCTCATTTACGAGAAAAAGGCAGATCATGACGATCCCGGCATCACGCAAAGCACAAGACACAACTATTCCAGCCGCATGCAACAAGGCTGCGGAACAAGCCGTCACACGCATTAACAGTCGTGATTTATTTCGGCAAATGCGAGAAGTGGAAATCGCACACGAAGGCCGTATATACCGCTTGCGCCTGACGCAATTGAATAAACTGATTTTGACGGCATAAGTAACAGAAATCCAGAAACAGAAATATCGATTCACACGCTAGCCAGCCACGCACAGCGATACATGTTGCGCCAGCAAGCCAAACCAACCGACAAGGAGAGTTTGATGGCTATCGAAAAAACGGATCAGGCATTGCAGGAACCAAATGCAGCGCCGGCGCAACCAGAGTTGCTCGTTTCCGCCGTATTGCATTTGATGTCGCATTACACCGCGAACAATCAGGAAAGCAGTTCCTGCATCAAGCTGGCCTCGGTGATCGAGCGGCATTTGAAAGCGCTGGCTGAGTTACCCGAACTGGCGCCGGTATTGCGCGCAACCTGCCAGCAGTTATCTGAACAGTGGGCGGCAGTAGTGGAGCGAACCATGCCGCAGCCGGAGAAATTCAAGTTGTTCGCGCGCCTGATGACGGGGTCGCGCGTCAACTGAGGTACAGCCGGCAGGCAGCAAAAGAATGGAATTGAAAAAACTTTGGGTTTTGTGTTTTTCACCTACGAAGAAAGTGGCTAGAGGCATCGATGATTGTCTGTGTATGCAACAACGTTTCTGAACGGAAAATCCGCATGGCGGTCGATAGCGGCATGACGTCGATGGCAGAGCTGCGCGACGAGCTGGAAGTCGGCACCTGCTGCGGAAAATGTCATGCCTGCGCGAAACGTGTCTTGCGCGAGTCCCTTGCCGATGTGCGCTCAACTCAAACTATAATGTTCCATCCAAACGCAATGGCCGCATAAGCAATGTTATGAACGCAACATCGATTCCGTCGTCAGCTCCGCGACTTCCGCCGCTCCTGTCACAAACACTCAAGAAATACGGTCCACTCATCATCATAGTGGTCCTGCACATTGGCTTGTTTTACGCCTTGCGCAGCGGCCTGGTACATCAAGTCACCAGAGCATTGCCGACCGAAATTTTCGCCAGCTTCATCACCGAACAGGCAGCGCCGCAACCCAAACCACAACCGGACGAACCGAAGACGGTGCCAGTGGTAAAAAAACAGGTCACGCGACCAACACCGCGTCCGGTCGTCACCGAAGCACCATCGCCGCAAGCCATTACCGAAACCGCTACGCCGCCGCAGGAATCAAAAGAGCCGCCTGCAGTCGCCGCGCCATCGGCACCTGCAGCGCCCTCTGCGCCGGCAACGCCGAAATTGATTTCAGGCGTTTCCTACATCAATGCACCGCGTCCGGTTTATCCACCACTGGATGCACGTATGGGTAACGAAGGAACGGTGACACTGCGCGTGCTGATCAATGAAAAAGGCCGCGCCGAAAGAGTCGAAGTGCAAAAATCATCAGGCTCCCTGCGCATGGACGATGCAGCACGCGATGCGGTGATGCGTGCACTGTTCAAACCCTACCTGGAAGACGGGCGACCGGCTCCTGCATTTGCCATTGTCCCAATTAATTTCACACTAAATAGATAAGAAGGAATCATCATGGAAGTCAGCCCATACGGTTTAGAAAGTTTGTGGTCGCAAGGTGATTTCGTCACCAAAGGCGTCGCCATTCTGCTGGTCGCAATGTCGATCGCATCGTGGTACGTCATCGTCACCAAGGCGCTGCAGTTAATGCAATATCGCCGTGCTGCGCACGCGGCAGGCCATGAATTCTGGGATGCCACCAGCCTGTCTGCAGGCACGGCAACACTGGGCAGCGGCAATCCATTTGCCTCGATCGCTGAAGCAGGCGTCACCGCCATGCTTCATCACGAAGCGCACAAAGGACATTTGCACGATGAGTTGTCGGTCAGCGACTGGATTACGCTATCTCTGCGCCAGGCCATTGACGAAATGTCGGCAAAACTGCAGACCGGCATGGCCGTATTGGCATCGGTCGGCTCGACTGCACCATTTGTCGGCCTATTCGGCACCGTGTGGGGCATCTATCATGCGCTGGTCGCAATCGGCACCTCCGGTCAGGCGAGCATCGATAAGGTTGCGGGCCCGGTAGGCGAGGCACTGATCATGACTGCACTCGGTCTGGCTGTGGCCATTCCTGCGACCTTCGGTTATAACGCGCTGGTACGCGGCAACAAATCGGTAATCGCCAAGATGAATAAATTCGGTTTCGATCTGCATGCATTGTTTGTCACCGGTGCGCGTGCCAAAGACAACAATACGCAAGGCGCAAGCGGCGCCAAACTGGTTGCCGTCGGAGGTGCATGATGGCCATGGGCTCTCTATCGGATGAAGATGACTTCAATCCGGAAATCAATACCACGCCGCTGGTCGACGTGATGCTGGTTTTGCTGATCATCTTCATCATGACCATTCCAGTGATGAATCACGCCGTCAAACTCGATTTGCCGCGTGCAGCCAATCAGCCGAACGAAGTCAAACCTGAAACCATCAATCTCTCCATCGATGCGGCAGGCCAGGTTTACTGGAACAATGAAGTACTGGATGAAAGCCAGCTGGCAGCCCGCGTCGCTGACGCCGCCAAGGTCACGCCACAACCTGAGTTGCATCTGCGCGCCGAACGTACGACACCATATGAAAAAGTCGCGCAAGTCATGGCTGCAGCGCAATCCGGTGGCTTGACAAAAATGGGATTTGTAACAGAAGCGCCAAAAAAATAAGATCCCGCGTGCAAGCCTGAAACTTGCACTGTGCAATACAAAAAACGCGCTCAGCTCTACGCTGCAGCGCGTTTTTATTTGTTCTGCCTTTCTTTCCGGCAGCATTGCCCAAGCTTGCTTTTGCAATCGAAACACGAATGATTCCAGCTAACGAAATGCAGTCAAAATGCCATGAGTCGCACTTCATGCGCTATCATGTCCTCTCTCTCCTGAGCAGATCGCGCAACCGAAACGGTCGCCTGTCAGCCAGCCCATTTTCCACATCACTTTCGAGGCTCCCATGAAAGGTGACAGCAATATCATCAAGCTGCTCAACGCGCAGCTCACCAACGAACTCAGCGCTATCAATCAATACTTTTTACATGCACGCATGTACAAGCACTGGGGTTTTGAAAAAATCGCCAAGAAGGAGTACGAAGAATCCATTGGCGAGATGAAACACGCCGACAAACTGATAGACCGCATCCTGATGCTCGATGGCTTGCCGAATCTGCAGGCGCTGCATAAATTGATGATAGGTGAACACACGCAGGAAATGCTGACCTGTGATTTGAAACTGGAAACGATGGCGCAGAAGACCGTGAAAGAAGGTATTGCGGCATGCGAAGCCAGCGGCGATTATGTATCGCGCGAACTGTTCCAGTACATCCTCGACGATACAGAAGAACACATAGACTGGCTGGAAACGCAACTCGATCTGATTGAAAAAGTCGGCATCCAGAATTACCTGCAATCGCAAATGGCTGGCGAGTAATTTCTCCAGTTTTGTTACCAACTCAGTTGCCGCATCAACGGCGATTGCGAAATAAAAAAAGGGACGCAGATTGCGTCCCTTTTTTATTCATATGATCCGTCACTTAGTTACGGCATTTACTTAGGCGAAGTTTCCTTGAACGATGGCCGCTCGGACAATTTCTCCAGCAGTTTTTCCAGATTCGGATAGTCGGTACGCCAGGAAATTTCCGGGAAACGGAAGGTCAGCCACTCCAGCGCACAGCCAACCGCCACGTCAGCCAGCGTGTACTGGTTGCCGGCGCAGAATGCAGTAGTTTCTTTCAAACCCACCGACATCGCCTTCAAACCGTCATTCACCTTCGCCGTCTGACGATCTATCCAGCTCTGGCTGCGTTGTTCGGCAGGACGCAGCGTATGCTCCAAACGCAGCAGCATGGCGGCATCGCACACACCGTCCGCCAGCGCCTCCCAGCATTTGACTTCGGCGCGTTCGCGACCGTGTGCCGGAATCAGCTTGCCGACCGGTGTCAGAGTATCCAGATATTCGACGATCACGCGCGAATCGAACATCGCGCCGCTATCTTCCATAACCAGGCAAGGCACTTTGCCGAGCGGATTGGATTCCTGAATCATGGTGTCAGGTGACCACACATTTTCCAGAACAAAATCGTAATCGATCTTTTTTTCCAACATGACAACACGTACTTTGCGCACGTACGGGCTGGAGAGAGAACCAATCAGTTTCATAGACGCTTTAGATCGAAAATTGGAAGGCGATTATAACATCGACGCCACGGAGAAGCCCGCCATTCTCCGCAGATCCGGCAAGCGGCTTCGCGTACCGATACGGGTGGTAAAATGGCGAATTCCGTATGTGCGCCGTTTTTGTATTTTCGGCAGCTTTTTCTTTCACGTCATTGCGCTTGTCGCCCATCATCATGCCACTTTCCGCACTCTCTGCTCTTTCGCCGCTGGACGGCCGTTACGCTGCCAAAACCGACAAACTCCGCCCTATCCTGTCCGAGGCCGGCTTCATGCATCACCGCGTCAAAGTAGAAATTGCTTGGCTGCAAGCCTTGTCGACTGCCGGTTTTGCCGAAATCAAACCGTTTTCGGCCAGCGCCAACTCTCTGCTGAACAAGCTGACCACCGACTTCACCGAAGCCGATGCACAACGCATCAAGGATATCGAAGCCGTCACCAACCATGACGTCAAGGCCGTCGAATACTGGCTGAAGGAACAGGTCAAGGACGTGCCCGAACTGGTTGCCGCCACCGAGTTCATTCACTTCGCCTGCACCTCGGAAGACATTAACAATACGTCGCACGGCATGATGCTCAAGGCTGCGCGCGACACGGTGATGTTGCCGGCACTGCAGGCGCTGGTCGCAAAACTGACGCAACTCGCGCACGACAATGCAGCACTGCCCATGATGTCGCGTACGCACGGCCAGCCTGCCAGCCCAACCACGCTCGGCAAGGAAATGGCCAATGTCGTGGCACGTCTGAAGCGCGCCATCGACCGCATCGCCGATGTACAGATACTCGGCAAGATGAATGGCGCAGTCGGCAACTTCAATGCGCATTTGTCCGCATACCCGAATACCGATTGGCAAGCATTCTCGAAGGGCGTCATTGAAAACCGCCTCGGTCTGACTTTCAATCCATACACGATTCAAATCGAACCGCATGACTACATGGCGGAACTGTTCGATGCGATTGCACGCACCAACACCATCCTGCTGGATTTGAACCGCGATATCTGGGGCTACATCTCGCTCGGCTATTTCAAGCAATCGACCAAGGCTGGCGAAATCGGTTCTTCGACGATGCCACACAAGGTCAACCCGATCGACTTTGAAAACTCCGAAGGCAACCTCGGCATGGCCAACGCGGTGCTCAAGCACATGGCGGAAAAATTGCCGATCTCGCGCTGGCAGCGCGATCTGACCGACTCCACCGTGTTGCGCAATATCGGTGTCGGCTTCGGTTACGCCTTGCTGGCTTACGACAGCTGCCTGCGCGGCTTGAACAAGCTCGAAGTCAATCCTGTGCGCATCGCACAAGATCTGGATGAAACATGGGAAGTATTGGCTGAGCCGGTGCAAACCGTGATGCGCCGCTACGGCATCGAAAATCCGTACGAGCAGTTGAAAGATCTGACGCGCGGCAAGGGCATTTCGAAAGATGCGTTGCAGGAGTTCATCCTCACGCTGGCAATCCCGCAGGAAGCCAAGGATCTGCTGCTGGCCATGACGCCTGCCAACTACATTGGTTACGCAAGCAAGCTGGCCAAGGAAATTTAAGCCGCATCCAATAGAAGCGCGCTGGCGCCAGTGAAAATCCGGTTGCCAGCAGACTTCTATTTATTTTGCTATATTAGTTCTAGTTCGGACTATTTATCAAAATAAAACTATGCGCCGCTATACCCTTACCGCCATCACACTACACTGGCTGATGGCTATCCTGATCATTGCCACCTTCCTGCTCGGACTGACGATGGTCGACATTCCCGGCCTGACGCCAACCAAACTCAAATATTTTTCCTGGCATAAATGGCTGGGCGTGACCGTCTTCGGCCTCGCCTGCCTGCGCCTGCTGTGGCGCCTGACCCATACGCCGCCGGCTTACGCTCCCGGCATGTCGGCCTGGCAGAAAAAGATGGCGAACACAGCGCACGGCCTGCTGTATCTGCTGATCTTTGCAGTGCCCTTATCCGGCTATTTTTATACTCTGGCCGCCGGCGTGCCGGTGGTGTATCTGGGCATCCTGCCTTTGCCGGCATTCATTGCTCCCGATCCCGCACTGAAGCCCCTGCTCAAACAGGTTCATTATGCGTTCAATGTCACACTGCTGATCGTCTTCTGTCTGCATGTGCTGGGCGCACTCAAGCATCAATTCATCGATCGCGATCGCACGCTGCAACGCATGCTTCCGTAAACACATTTACTCGAAAGGATAGTCCATGTTCCTCCACTCCATTTCTGGCAAGACAAGTCGCTGGATTGCAATCGCGACTGTTTGCGTCGCGCTGCCGGCCATCGCCGCCACCGCACTGAAAACCGATGCTGCAAAAAGCAGCGTCACGATCACCTTCAAGCAATTGAATGTGCCGGTCGATGCGAAGTTCAAAAAATTCAATGCGCAGATTTCGTACGACAGCGCCAAACCGGAAACATCGAAAGCCAACGTCGATATCGATATCGCCAGCTTCGATCTGGGCGATCCCGAGTACAACCAGGAAGTCATGAAGAAGGAATGGTTTAATGCCGCGCAATTCCCGAAAGCCAGCTTCGTCTCCAGCCAGATCAAGGCCGGTGCCGCCGGCAAGCTCGATGTCACGGGCAAGCTGACCATCAAGGGAAAAACCACCGATGTCAGTTTCCCGCTGACGGTGAAAAAAGACGGTGCCAATCAGGTGTTTGAAGGCGTATTGCCGATCAAGCGTTTGACCTATGCTATCGGCGATGGCGAATGGAAAGACACCAGCATGGTGGCCGATGAAGTCACGATCAAGTTTCGCGTCGTTGCGGCGCAATAGCAGTACAACGCAACAAGCTTTGCAGTAAAACCGCCTTATATTATTTAAATCTCACAGGAGTTATTGAATGAAATCCAAAATTGCACTGATCTGTTTGCTGGCCGCCAGCGCGACCTCCGCTTTTGCACAAACCTACACGATCGATCCTAGTCATACTTACCCAAGCTTTGAAGCCGATCACATGGGCATCTCGGTATGGCGCGGCAAGTTTGATAAAACCAGCGGCAATGTCGTGCTGGATCGCGCTGCAAAAACCGGTTCGCTGGATATCACTATCGATGCCAGCTCCATCGATTTCGGCCATGCCAAAATGAATGAACATGCAAAGAGCAAGGATCTGTTCAATGTCGAGAAATTCCCTACCGCGACCTACAAAAGCAAAGCTATCAAGTTTGATGGCGACAAGCCTGTTTCAGTAGACGGTGAATTGACCATGCTCGGCGTCACTAAACCTGTGACTCTGGCGATCAATAAATTCAAATGTATTCAACATCCAATGTTGAAACGCGAAGTATGTGGCGCTGACGTATCGACTACCTTCAACCGTGCTGATTTCGGCCTGACCTATGGCATCAATTATGGTTTCTCGCCTGAGGTCAAGCTGGCGATCCAGGTTGAAGCTATCAAGGCAGACTAAGAGGAAATCGGCAATCCGAAAAAAGCCGGCGCTATCGTGGCCCGGCTTTTTATTTTGACTCGAGATTAATATTCATGGCTGAACGATATCTCCGCAGCATCCGTTTGCTGGCCGAATGCTTTCATGCATTCGAGCGCCAGTCGGGTGCAAACATCCGCAACAGAACCGGCTTGACGCCATCGCAGTTCGATATCGTGGCAACGCTGGGCAATACGGCGGGTATGACATTCAAGGAATTGGGTGAAAGAACGCTGATCACCAAAGGCACGCTCACTGGCGTGATCGACCGGCTGGAAGAAAAAGGGCTGGTGACGCGCGTGACACACCCGGCAGACCGGCGCAGTACGCTGGTGCGCTTGACTGCCAAGGGAGAGGCCGAATTCAAGCGCGTGTTTGCACCGCAAATCGCATTCGGCAAGCAATCCTTCGCCAACTATGCCGAGCAGGACTTCGATACGCTGGACAAGGAATTGGCCAAGCTGCACGCGAACCTGACTGGACGCGCACCGAAAGAAAAGTACTGAGGGAAGATACGGATCCGGCGCTACGCCGCATGCATAATAAAAAAGCCGGCAATTGCCGGCTTTTTGCTGTCTGCGCTATTTACACTACCGCGCCATCGTGTTCGTCTTTTTCCTTGATCGGTTTGATCAGGTCTTCGCGTTTGACGCCCAGCCACATTGCCAGCGCAGCCGCGACGAATACCGATGAATAGATACCGAAGCAGATGCCGATCGTCAATGCGAGTGCAAAGTAATGCAAGGTCGGGCCGCCGAGAAAGAACATCGACAACACCATCAGTTGGGTTGAACCGTGCGTAATCAGGGTACGCGAAATCGTGCCGGTGATCGCGTGGTTCATCACGTCGGCCACGGCCATCTTGCCGTGCTTGCGATCACGGAAGGTTTCACGCACGCGATCGAACACGATCACTGATTCATTCACCGAATAGCCAAGCACCGCCAATATGCCTGCCAGCACCGTCAGCGAAAATTCCCACTGGAAGAAGGCAAAGAAGCCCAGGATGATCACGACGTCATGCAAGTTGGCAAAGATCGCTGCTACCGCATATTTCCATTCAAAACGAATCGCCAGGTAAATCATGACCCCGATTACCAGCATGCCCATCGCCATCAAGCCATCATGCGTCAACTCTTCACCAACCTGCGGTCCGACAAACTCGACCCGCTTCAGGGAAACCGTTTCATCCTGCGCTTTCAGTGCCCCCATCACTCGCTCGCTGACCTGTGCGGTGTTCACATTCTTCTGTACCGGCAACCGTATCAATACGTCTTGCGCGGTACCGAAACTCTGCACCTGCATATCGGTGTAACCCAGCTCGCCGAGCTTGGTGCGTACGCCCTCAATATTGGCCGGCTTCGGATAAGTGATTTCCATCACCGTACCGCCGGTAAATTCGATCGACAGATGCAAGCCCTTGTGCGCCAGGAAAAACACGGCGGCAACGAATGTCAGCACTGAAATCACGTTGAAAATCAGCGCATGGCGCATGAACGGGATATCTTTTTTGATGCGGAAAAACTCCATCACTTTCCTCTCATGGCGACCGCTGCATGGTGTCGCACTTTATGCGTCGTGCCAGCGGTCTGTCTAAATGCTAAGTCTTGCTCTATTTGCTAAATCGTATGCGTGACGGCATGCATATTGCCACGCCGTCCTGCGCTATCAGTCGGTGGGTTTCCAGACCTGGCCGATAGAGATCGATGTCAGTTTTTTCTTGCGGCCGTACCAGAGATTAACGACGCCGCGCGATACAAATACGGCAGAGAAAATCGAGGTCAGAATACCGAGACAATGCACGACGGCAAAACCGCGCACTGCACCGGAGCCGAAAATCAGCAAGGCCAGGCCGGCAATCAAGGTCGTGACGTTGGAATCGAGAATCGTCGCCCATGCACGCTCGAAACCCATCGCAATGGCAGTCTGCGGCGAATGCCCGGCACGCAATTCTTCCCGTATCCGTTCATTGATCAGCACGTTGGCATCGATCGCCATACCCAGCGTCAGCGCAATCGCGGCAATACCCGGCAGCGTCAGCGTCGCCTGCAACATGGACAGCAAGGCGATCAGCAGCATCACGTTGACAGCCAGTGCAAACACGCTGAAGAAGCCGAAGGCGCGGTAATACAGAATCATGAAAATCGCGATGCCGATAAAACCATACAGCGTTGAATCAAAACCCTTCTCGATGTTTTCTGCACCGAGTTGCGGCCCGATCGTACGTTCTTCGATGATTTCCATCGGCGCCGCCAGCGAGCCGGCACGCAACAGCAAGGCCAGATCGCTGGCGGCTTCGGATGAACCCATGCCGGTAATCTGGAAGCGTGCGCCCAACTCGTCGCGTATCGTCGCGACCGTCAGCACTTCACCCTTGTTTTTCTCGAACAGTACAATTGCCATAGCCTTGCCGACGCGCGAGCGGGTCGCTTCACGCATACGGCGACCACCGTCGCCGTTCAAATCGATACTGACAGAAGGCTGCTGATTCTGATCAAAGCTGGCAGAGGCGCTGGAGATGTATTCGCCAGTAATGATAGGGTCTTTGTACAGAACCACCGGCGCATTCTTGCCGACCTTGAAGAGTTCGGAACCGAATGAAATCGTCGCCGTGTCTTCGGTACCGCGGGTGACGGTTTCATCGACCAGACGCACTTCCAGCGTTGCTGTTTTACCGATGATGTCCTTGGCGCGCGAAACGTCCTGCACGCCAGGCAGCTGCACCACGATGCGGTCGGCGCCCTGACGCTGGATCAATGGCTCGGCCACACCCAGTTCATTCACCCGCTTGGACAAGGTGGTGATGTTTTGCTGTACTGCGTCTTCCACCGTCTGTTTCAACGCCGCCGGTTGCAGCGCGCCTACCAGTTTGAGCTCATCGCCACTACCGGCATCGGTCAGCAGCAACTCGCGCAACTCGTCGCCCAGCGCAGTACGCGCCTTGGAGCGGGTTTCGGCATCGCGGAACGATATTTCGATGTTGTCGCCATTGCGGGCAATGCCGGCATGACGTACGTTCTTGTCACGCAGGATGGCGCGCGCGCTGGCCTGCAAGCCGAGTACGCGCTTGTTCATGACAGCCTTGGTATCGACCTGCATCAGGAAATGCACGCCACCGCGCAGATCGAGACCCAGATACATGGGCGCTGCGTGCAGGCTTTGCAGCCATGCAGGCGTATTCGGCAACAGATTGAACGCGACCAGATAGGTTGGATCGGCCGGATCGAGATTCAGATTGGCTTCCAGCAGACCCTTGGCCTTGAACTGGACATCGGTATTCGGGAAACGCACACGCACCGTGCCTTGCGTGCCTATCGTTTCGTACACCATCCCATCGGACTGGAGACCGGCCTTTTGCAGCACTTGCTCAACCTGCGTCATCAGGGAGCTGTCTACCTTGACAGTGGCTTTGGCGCTGCTGATTTGCACAGCCGGCGACTCGCCGAAGAAGTTCGGTATCGTGTACAACGCGCCCAATAGCAGAGCGATGACGATCGTAATGTACTTCCAGAGGGGATAGCGATTCATATTGTTTCAGGGTTCAGGGTGGAACGTCAGACAAAAATCAACCCCACATCCGGCGAGCGGAGGTGGGGCAGTTAACCCATTACAGCGATTTGATCGTACCTTTTGGCAACAGAGTCGTGATCGCGCTTTTTTGCAGGACCAATTCGGTGCCTTCCTGGACTTCGATCGACACGTAGACATCCGATACCTTGGTAACTTTGCCCAGTACGCCGCCGGAGGTAACGACTTCATCGCCGCGCGTGACCGCTTCTACCATCAGCTTGTGTTCTTTCTGACGTTTCATCTGAGGACGTATCATCAGGAAGTACAGTGCGACAAACATCAAAAGAATAGGTACGAACTGAGTCAGGCTGCCCATGATGCCGCTGGCGGCTGGTGCTGCTGCGTATGCGTTGGAAATAAACACGGAATGCTCCAGGTAGTTGTAATAAATAAGTCGGTTATTCTAGCATTGGAAGAATAGTTTCCAGTGCTCCATGGGAATTAGCGAAATACGGTCTAGGTGCCGCGTGCACGATCCGCATGGAATTGCCTCACAAACAGCTGGAAACGCCCTTCGCTGATGGCTTCCCGCATTTCACGCATCAGGTCCAGATAGTAGTGCAGATTGTGTATCGTGTTCAGGCGCGCACCCAGAATTTCGCCGGTGCGATGCAAATGATGCAGATAAGCACGCGAAAAGTTGCGGCAGGCGTAACAGCCGCAACTTGCATCCAGCGGCTGCTTGTCATCCTTGTAACGCGCATTCTTGATCTTGATATCGCCAAAGCGCGTAAATAACCAGCCGTTGCGCGCATTCCGCGTCGGCATCACGCAATCGAACATGTCGATGCCGTTGGATACGCCCGCCACCAGATCTTCCGGCGTACCGACGCCCATCAGGTAATGAGGCTTATTGGCAGGCAGGCGCGGGCCGACGTGTTCCAGCACGCGCATCATGTCTTCTTTCGGTTCGCCTACCGACAAGCCGCCGATAGCGACGCCGTGGAAGTCGATCTCTTCCAGCCCGGCCAGCGACTCGTCGCGCAAATGTTCGAACATGCCGCCCTGCACGATGCCGAACAACGCATTCGGATTTTCTTCCCGGTTGAACTCATCCAGCGAACGCCGGGCCCAGCGCAGGGACATGCGCATGGACTTGGCCGCTTCATCGGCAGTCGCAGGGCGACCATCGATTTCATACGGTGTGCATTCATCGAACTGCATGACGATATCGGAATTCAATACGCGCTGAATCTGCATCGATACTTCCGGCGACAGGAATAATTTATCACCATTGATAGGCGAGGAAAAATGCACGCCCTCTTCGGTAATCTTGCGCATTTCACCAAGCGAAAATACCTGGAAGCCGCCGGAGTCAGTCAGGATAGGTTTGTCCCAACCCATGAACTCATGCAGGCCGCCAAATTTGGCGATGATGTCATTGCCCGGACGCAGCCACAGATGGAAGGTATTGCCGAGAATGATCTGCGCATCGATCTCTTTCAATTCCAGCGGCGACATCGCCTTGACCGAACCGTAGGTACCGACCGGCATAAAGATAGGCGTTTCAATCACGCCATGATTGACGGTCAGTTGGCCGCGTCGCGCATTGCCATCGGTATTAAGTAATTTGAAATTCAGCATGGTGGCATTCTGGTTAAAAACATCGCATCGCCGTAACTGAAGAAGCGATAGCGTTGTGAAATGGCGTGTTGATAAGCGGCGCGGATTGCATCGTAACCGGCAAAGGCCGACACCAGCATCAGCAGCGTGGATTTCGGCAAATGGAAATTGGTGATCAGGCGCGTCACCGTCTTGAAGGTGTAGCCGGGAGTAATAAACAAACGCGTATCAGCGCTGCCTGCCTGCAGGCTGCCGCTTTGTGATGCCGATTCCAGTGCGCGCATGCTGGTGGTGCCGACTGCAACAATATTGTGACCTGCGGCCTGCGTGGCGCGCACCGCATCCACCGTCTGTTGCGAAATCGTATACCACTCGCTATGCATATTATGCTCGGCCAGATTCTCATTCCGCACCGGCTGGAAAGTGCCGGCACCTACGTGCAAGGTTACATACGCAAACTGCACACCCTTGGCTTTCAAGATATCGAGCAAGGTCTGATCGAAATGCAAACCTGCGGTCGGCGCCGCAACCGCGCCCGGCGTTTTGGCGTACACAGTTTGATAACGCGTTTCGTCGTAGGCATCGGCCGCATGTTCAATATATGGCGGCAAAGGCAGGCGGCCGTGTGCTTCTATCAGCTCGAATACATCGCCTGGGAATTGCAGTTCGTAAAATTCTCCAACGCGTGCACCGACGATCACATCGAAGGCATCGGCCAGACGAATGGACATGCCGGCGACCGGCGACTTCGAGGCGCGGATTTGTGCATGCACATGACGCGAGTCGATCACGCGCTCGATCAATACTTCGACCTTGCCGCCGGTTTCCTTGACGCCGAAGAAACGCGCTTTCAATACACGGGTATCGTTGAAGACCAGCAGATCGCCAGGCGCCAGCAAATCGACAATATCGGCAAATGAGCGATCGATCATCGCATCCGGCAGCACCTGCAACAGGCGCGATGCGCTGCGTTCGGCCAGCGGCGTTTGCGCAATCAACTCTTGCGGCAGTTCGAAATCAAAATCGGAAAGTGAATACATGCGCTTAATAGTTTGAAGACATCGGTTTTACTGTCCGAGGTGTGATGCAGACAAATTTAATCTGTTTGCATGCAATCGCGCGGCAGAACTGCTATGGTTGCAAAGCTTGCCGGATCGGCACTTTCATGTGATGCAATACGCAAGTCATGAAGCCATCGCCGCAGTCATCACAAAACCCGCTATTTTACGCCCTGCCGCCCATTTTCGGCCCGATATGCCTGTACTGAAGAAAAAGCCCGCATCCGTTGCCAAAACTACTGCCCAATCAAGCAAGGCGGCAGCACCCACTCGCGCCGCCAAAATCGACGACAAACTGATCAAGCTCGGCCTGCGCTCAGACATGGATAAAGTCTTGCACCTGCCCGCGCGATATGAAGATGAAACCGAGATCAAGACCATCGGTGAAGCCGGGTTCATCTTCGGTCGCGCAGTGCAGGTAGAAGGCATAGTCACCTCCTGCGAAGTCGCTTTCCGCCCGCGTCGCCAGTTGGTCGTGACGATTGCGGACGACTCCGGCCAACTGGTGATGCGCTTCCTGAATTTTTACGGCAGCCAGGTCAAGCAGATGGCCGAAGGCAATCGCGTGCGTGCACGCGGCGAAGTACGACATGGTTTCTTCGGTGCAGAGATGGTACATCCTTCCTACAAAATGGTGACAGAAGGCGCACCCTTGCCATCGGCATTGACACCGGTTTATCCGGCCGGTGAAGGCCTGTCACAAACCCTGCTGCGCAAAACCATCATCGATGCGATGGCGCGCATCGAATGGCGCGATACATTATCGGAACCATTGCGCGCCTCGCTCGATCTGATGCCCTTCGAACCGGCAGTGCGCCTGTTGCACAATCCGCCACCCGATATCGATGAAAGCGCATTGGCCGACCGCTCGCATGCGGCCTGGGTGCGCATGAAATTCGACGAATTGCTGGCGCAGCAATTGTCGATGAAGCGCGCGCAAATCGCGCGCCGCGAAAAAGGTGCGGCGGTCTTGCCCACAATAGGCAAACTGTCCAAGGCCTTTTTAAAACAGCTGCCGTTTGCACTCACAGGTGCGCAACAGCGCGTGCTTGAAGAAATTCGCGCCGACCTGCAGCAATCCTTCCCCATGCAAAGACTGTTGCAGGGTGACGTAGGTAGCGGCAAAACCGTGGTCGCCGCACTTGCCGCAGCGCAGGCAATCGACAGCGGCTTTCAGGCTGTGTTGATGGCGCCGACAGAAATTCTGGCCGATCAGCATTTCCGCAAGATTGCCGGCTGGATGGAACCGCTGGGCGTGAACGTTGCCTGGCTGACCGGCAGTCTGAAGAAAAAAGAAAAGCTGGAAGCCAAGGCGCGCATCGAATCAGGCGCAGCGCAATTGATCATCGGCACGCATGCATTGATACAGGAAGACGTGCAGTTTTCAAAGCTGGGGTTGGTCATCGTCGATGAACAGCATCGCTTCGGCGTCGGCCAGCGACTGGTATTACGCAACAAGGGTTTGGACAATAATCTTGCGTCGACCAAACAAACGATCCCGCATCAACTGATGATGTCGGCCACGCCGATTCCGCGCACGCTGGCGATGACCTACTACGCCGATCTGGAAGTATCCGTCATCGACGAACTACCGCCGGGACGCACCCCCATCGTCACACGCGTAATCGATCAGAATCGTCGCGATGAAGTCATCGCGCGCGTACACGCCGCCGCACTCGAAGGACGGCAGGTGTACTGGGTCTGTCCCTTGATTGAAGAATCGGAAGCGCTGCAACTGCAAACCGCCACCGATACGCATCAGACTCTGGTCGCAGCCTTGCCTGATCTGAACGTCGGTCTGGTGCATGGCCGCATGAAGTCGATGGAAAAACAGGAAGTGATGGACGCATTCACGCGCGGCGAAGTGCACGTGCTGGTCGCCACGACCGTGATCGAAGTCGGCGTCGATGTCCCGAATGCATCGCTGATGGTGATCGAACATGCAGAACGTTTCGGCCTGTCGCAATTGCATCAATTGCGCGGACGGGTCGGGCGCGGCAGCGCAGCCAGCGTCTGCCTGCTGCTGTATCAGGGCCCGCTCGGCATGATCGCCGGGCAGCGCCTGCGCATCATGCGCGAATCGACCGACGGTTTTGAAATTGCGCGCAAGGATCTGGAAATACGCGGTCCCGGCGAATTTCTCGGTGCACGCCAGTCCGGTCAGGCGATGCTGCGTTTTGCCGACTTGGAAACCGATCAGTGGCTGGTTGATCGTGCACGCGATGTAGCGCAGACATTGTTGCGCGACGATCCGGCCACAGTAGGGGCGCATCTGGCGCGCTGGCTGGGGGCGCGCGAAGATTACCTGAAGGTATAGAATGAACGCTTCGCAAGTCCACTGCATCAGCCTGGCCAGAACATGACTCTTACCGAACTCAAATACATCGTCGCTGTCGCCCGTGAAAAACATTTCGGCCATGCCGCCGAAGCCTGTCACGTCGCACAACCAACCTTGTCGGTCGCCATCAAGAAACTGGAAGATGAACTGGGCGTCACGCTGTTTGAACGTGGCGGCAGCGAAATATCGATGACGCCGCTGGGTGTGCAAATCGTTGCGCAGGCCGAACGCGTGCTGGAACAAACCGCCGCCATCAAGGAAATCGCCAAGCAGAACAAGGACCCGCTGGTCGGCCCGTTCCGCCTCGGCATCATTTACACCATCGCCCCCTATCTACTGCCGCCCCTGGTCAAGGCGATGATAGAGCGCGTGCCGCAAATGCCGCTGGTGCTGCAGGAAAATTTCACCGTCAAATTGCTTGAGCAGTTACGTCAGGGCGAAATCGATGCAGCGATTGTCGCTCTGCCTTTCCCCGACCAGGGTTTGCTGGTGCAGCCTGTGTACGACGAACCGTTTGTCGTCGCCGTACCCAAATCGCATGCATGGGCATCTCGCAGCAGTATCACGACCGACAGCTTGAAATCCGAAACCATGCTCCTGCTCGGCAACGGTCACTGCTTCCGCGACCAGGTGCTGGAAGTATGTCCGGAGATGTCACGCTTCTCGACCAGTGGCGACGGTATCGCGCGCACCTTTGAAGGCTCGTCGCTGGAGACGATACGTCACATGGTCGCCTCCGGCATCGGCATCACTGTCTTGCCGCAGGCATCGGTACCGGACATGCATACGACAGATGGCATGCTGCGTTACATCCCGTTTGTACAGCCGGGTCCGTCGCGTCGCGTGGTGCTGGTATGGCGTAAAAGTTTTACGCGCGGCGTCGCCATCGAGGAAGTGAGACAAGCCTTGCTGTCCTGCGATTTGTCCGGCGTGACGATGCTGCCCGACGAACCGCTGTCTGAAGGCTGATCTCCTGCGCAATCAACCATGCCCTGCTCCATTACACAATAAACATCGCCTCATGAATCGTCTGCAACTGTATTTCCGGCTCGTTCGTCTCAACAAACCCATAGGCATATTGCTGCTGCTATGGCCCACCTTGTGGGCCTTTTGGCTGGCGTCGGACGGCAAACCAGACTGGACGCTGGTCGCGATTTTCACCCTGGGCACGATCTTGATGCGCTCGGCCGGTTGCGCCATCAACGACTACGCTGATCGCGATTTCGACAAGTATGTACAACGCACGGTAGATCGCCCGGTTACCAGCGGCAAAATCCAGCCGCGCGAAGCATTGCTGGTGGCACTGGCGCTGGCGCTGCTTTCTTTTGCATTGATCTGGCCGCTCAATACGCTGACCAAACAGCTATCGATTGCGGCCGTCATCATCGCCGGCACTTATCCTTACTTCAAACGCTTCTTTGCGATCCCGCAAGCCTATCTCGGCATCGCTTTCGGTTTCGGTATTCCGATGGGATTTGCTGCGGTACAAAACACGGTACCGGCAGCCGCGTGGTGGCTGCTGGTGGCGAATGTGTTCTGGGCGGTTGCCTACGATACCGAATACGCGATGGTCGATCGCGAAGACGATTTGAAGCTGGGCATGAAAACTTCAGCCATCACCTTCGGCCGCTACGATGTCGCCGCCGTGATGTTTTGCTATGCGGTGACGCTGGGACTGATCTTTATCGTCGGCTGGCAGCTCGGCCTGCGTACATGGTTCACGATCGGCATGCTGATTGCAGCAGCTTGCGCGATTTATCACTACACGCTGATACGCAAGCGCGAACGCGGCGGCTGCTTTGCAGCCTTCCTGCATAATAACTGGCTGGGAGCCGCGATTTTCGGCGGCGTTGTGCTCGATTATCTGCTGCGCTGATACATGACTCCAAGGAAGGGAAATGTCTTCACCACATTCACCCCTCATCCAGGCCGACAATCCTAAGGTCAAACGATACTTGCCGTGGGTGGTGGCGATTGCACTGTTCATGGAGCAGTTGGACTCAACCATCATCAACACCGCCATCCCTTCGATGGCAGCCAGTCTCAACGTCACGCCATTAAGCCTGAAGGCAGTTGTCAGCTGCTACATTCTGAGCCTGGCCGTGTCGATTCCGATCAGCGGCTGGATGGCGGATCGTTTCGGCACCCGACGCGTCTTCAGCACGGCCGTCGGCCTGTTCACTTTTTCATCCATCTTGTGCGGCCTGTCCGTCAATGTTCCGATGCTGGTGGCGGCGCGCACGCTGCAGGGCTTCAGTGCCGCGATGATGATGCCGGTTGGACGACTGACCGTGATACGCACTTTCCCCAAATCGGAATTACTGGCGGCGATGAACTTCGTCATCATCCCTGCATTGATCGGCCCTTTGCTGGGTCCGACCCTCGGCGGCCTGATCGTGCACTGGTTGCCATGGCAGGCGATTTTTTTCGTCAACGTGCCGATCGGTCTGATCGCGCAATGGCTGATTCATCGCCACATGCCCGACTATCGCTCGGATGTAGCGCGACCGCTGGATGTCGTCGGACTGGCATTGTTCGGCTCAGGCGTCGCCTTGCTTTCATGGATACTGGAAATATTCGGCGAACACTATCTCGATGTGACATCGACCGCCATTCTGTTCCTGCTGTCACTGGGCCTGCTGGCTGCCTATGTATGGCATGCGCGACATGCGATGCATCCGTTGCTGCAGCTTGCGCTATTCAAAACACGCACATTTCGTATTTCTGTCGCCGGCGGTTTCATCACACGCCTGGGTGTAGGCGGTCTGCCTTTCCTGTTGCCACTGCTTTACCAACTAGGATTGGGTCTGCCGGCTTGGCAATCAGGATTGCTGATGATGCCGACTGCAGCCGCGGCGATGGTGATGAAGCTGATTTCAGTCCAGGTACTGCGGCGCTTCGGTTACCGCAAGGTATTGATCGTCAATACAGTCATGATAGGCATCACCATCTGCCTGTTCTCCATCATTACGTCAACAACACCGATCTGGGTAATCCTGCTGCTCGGACTGGCGCAAGGCTTCTTCAACTCGCTGCAATTTTCCAGCATGAATTCGATGGCGTACGCGGATGTCAAGACGGAAGATTCCAGCATGGCCAGCACCATTGCCAGTTCGATGCAGCAGATGTCCATGAGTTTCGGGCTGGCGTTCGGCTCGCTTATCGCAGCCTGGTATCTGGGCGATTTACCGCAATCCGATCGCACCGCAGTTGTCGGCGCATTGCATCATGCTTTTCTCACACTGGGCGGCTTGACGATTCTATCGTCACTGTCGTTCTGGGCCTTGCGAGCCAATGATGGCGAAACCGTCAGCAAAGGGATCACAAGCAAAAAGGTGATCGAGGTAGTCGACACAAATCATCCCTCTGTGTAAGCGATACAAATCGTATCGATCATATTGCGCTGTGCTCTCTTGTTTTCATCCTTGATTCGGCAACGATTTTCAGCCGACATGTGCAAAGATTCAGCGCGACAAACGGCCACTGCCATGGCAGGACATCCAGATAAATTTAACATTGCCATTCAGGCATCATCCAGATGTTTGATGCAATAATAAGTAACGCTGGCTGTCTTGGCTTTCAATCACCCATCATCGCTTCACATGATTATCCTTGTGCGGACAATCATGTGTACGAACAAATATTAATATTTCTGCGACCGCCATGGATTTCAATTTGCATCAAAGATCGTTGAAAGTGAATAATTTGACGCTGGCGCATATTGCACACGATGCGCCTTTGACCCAGACGCTCAACTGCATTGCCTGCGACATTGAGACTCAGAATCCCGGAATCATGATTGCCGTTCTGCTGCTGGAAGCAGGCAACTGTCTACGTCTGGGTGCAGCACCCAGCCTGCCTCCCGACTACTGTCGCGCAATTGACGGCATGACGATGGACAGCAAACTGCAAATCACTGCAGAGGATATCGAAGCAAATCGATTTTGCTCCCGCCTTCACCATCTGGCCCTGCAACATGACTTGCATGTATGTTCAATGACGCCGATCCGGTCTACGGCAAACTGCATGTCCGGAATGTTCGTTGCCTATTCACGAAAAGAAGGCACTGCAAGTGATGAGTGTCAGCAAGCAATTGCCGACTTTGCGGTCATGGCATCCATTGCCATCGTACGCCATGACGCTGAAGCCAGAATCAGGAAAGCCGAAGATACGCTACTCCATAGCAAGGCAACCCTGGCGCTCGCCATCGAGGGAAGTGGAACAGGTATCTGGGATCGCAATGTCCCTACCGGAGAAATCAGCTACTCATCTGGCTGGAAGGCCATTCTGGGTTACACGGATGCGGAAATTGGCAATCGGATCACCGACAGTTACACGCGCGTTCATCCTGATGACCTTGCTTATGTCCAGGCCGCGATACAGGATCACTTCGATCAGAAAACAGAAAGCTATGCAGTGGAACACCGCATCCGCTGCAAGGACAACAGCTACAAATGGATATCGAGCCGCGGCAAGGTTGTCAGTCGCGACGCGCAAGGCAATCCGCTGCGCATGCTAGGCACAACGACAGACATCACGTCCATGCATTCTCTGTCCGAGCAGCTTCAGCAAAGCGTCGATCTGATCACCTCCCTGACGAATGAAGTACCTGGGCTGGTGTATCAGTATCAGGTGCTGCCGGATGGCCAGGCATTTTTCCCGTATGCCAGCGAGGGAATCAAGGACATTTACGAGCTCACGCCGGACCAGGTCGCCAGCACAAGCACTCCCGTGCATCAAATCATTCATCCGGATGATGTTGCAAATTACAGCGCTTCACTCAATGCGTCCGCCAGCAGCCTGCTGCCCTGGCATCTCGAATATCGTGTCGTCTTGCCCCGGCAAGGTTTGCGCTGGCGACAAGGCGAGGCGCGGCCACGCAGATTGCCGGATGGCAGCACACTGTGGCACGGCTTCATCACGGACATCACCGAGCGCAAACGCATCGAAATTGAATTGCAGGGATTTGCCACCATCGACTTTTTGACGCAACTGCCGAATCGACGCTATTTCATGACGCGCATGGACGAAGAGCTGGCGCGTACCCGGCGCGTCGCTGGTGCGCGGACAGCCGTTCTGATGTGCGACCTTGATCATTTTAAGGTAATCAATGACAGTTACGGTCATGCCATAGGCGATCTGGTGCTCAAGCATTTCGCCGTGATTCTGCGCAACGCATTGCGCAGAAACGATACGGTAGGTCGCGTCGGAGGTGAAGAGTTTGCCGTCGTGCTATTCGATGCAGGTATCGCCGAGGCAGAAATTTTTGCGCAACGCGTTCGCTCCCAACTCGCTGAAATACCACTCATTGCACTCAATCAGGATATCAATGTGACCGTGAGCATCGGCATTGCCATGATGCATGCAAGCGATGCAAACATCGACGTATCGCTATGCCGTAGCGACGCGGCGCTTTATCGCGCCAAACAAGCAGGACGCAATCGGATTGAAATTGATTTGAGCTAGCGCTCATATTCCACGCATATCTCCACAAGACTCATTCTGTGGAGTAATCTCCCCAGATCGCATCCGCGATTTGAAATGTTTTCCGTGTGGATACATCTGGTTACGCGCCTTACCAAATCAGGCTGGTTCTGAAAACTTATTTCGTATGTAATGAGATTATCGTTCAGCAACACGAAAGATACTGCTACCAAACGCTGAAGGAATGACTAAGCTGATTAACAGCATGTCATGCAGTTTCACTGTCACAAGGAGCACATATGAACAAGAAAATCGTTATTTCCACCATCATGGCAGTCAGCCTGCTGGCCGGCGGTTCCGCTTTCGCACAACGTGACGATCACCGCAATGATCGTGGTCACAATGCACACGGTCAGCGCGACGGAAAAGGCGGCAACAGAGGACATGACAGTCGCAACGATCATCGCAACAATCGCAACAACCATGTTGGCGCACATGACAATGGAAAACATAATGGCCGCGGCGCAGGTCCGCGCCACGATTTCTACAAAGGCAGCCGTATTCCATATGAATATCGCAGCAGGCAATATGTGGTGAACGACTGGCGCGGCCATCATCTGCACGCACCTCCACGCGGTTATCAATGGGTGCAGACCGGCCCCGATTATGTACTGATCGCGGTCGCCACAGGCATCATTGCGCAGATAATTCTCGGCAACTAGACGACTTGCGTTTCCAGATAGCCTAAAGGCCGAATGTTCCAGAAGAACATTCGGCCTTTATCGTTTTTCTTCCTACTTTTACGCCTGCCTGCGATGCACTGCAATCGCTGGCTCGCTATCGCAGGAACAGATCAGTCGCGTCCGAATTCCTCACCCAGCGCTTGTCCGCGTGCGGCGGCGGCTTTCATTGCGTTGATGATGGCCTGCTTGACACCACTCTCTTCCATGCTGGTCAGCGCAGCATAAGTAGTACCGCCTTTGGATGTCACCCGTTCGCGCAAGACAGAAACCGGATCGGACGCCTGTGCCGCCAGCTGTGCGGCGCCGACGAAGGTGGAAACTGCCAGCGCATTGCCCTGCTCTGCGGTCAAACCCATTTCCTGCGCGGCCTGCTGCATCGCTTCGATAAAGTAAAACACATAGGCCGGGCCGCTGCCGGAGACCGCTGTCACTGGATCGATCAGTTTTTCATCGTCCAGCCATACCGTCTCGCCCACCGCGCGCAGGATGGCATCTGCGGCCGCACGCTGCGCATCGCTTACGCCGGCAGTCGCCACCATGCCGGTGATGCCCTTGCCGATCAGGGCCGGCGTATTCGGCATCGTGCGCACGATAGCCTGATGACCATTCAACCAGCGCGACAAATCGGCTGCGCGTATGCCGGCGGCGATAGACAGCACCAGTTGCGTGCCGATATGCGGCAGAATTTGCGTCGCCACACCTTTCATTTGCTGCGGCTTGACTGCCAGCACGACCACATCGCTGTCGACTATCCTTGCATCGATCTCCGTCGCAGTCGTGACGCCGAATTGCGCATGCAATTTGGCCAGCGCATCGGCACTGATATCGACCACATGAATATTCTGTGCCGCAGTCAGTTTCCCGGCCAGGCCGCCGATCAGTGCAGCAGCCATATTGCCGCCGCCTATAAAGCATATTTTCAGATTATTTTGCATAATTCCTTGTTCCAAATATGGCGGAGCCTATCCGCACGATTGTAGCGCCCTCGGCAATCGCCGCCGGCATATCGGCCGACATACCCATAGACAGGGTATCCAGCGGCAAACCTTCAGCACGCAATTGTTCATACAGAACACGCAGCTGATGAAAAGACAGACGCTGCCGCACCTCATCGTCTTCCGGCTCGGGAATCGCCATCAAGCCGCGCAAGCGCAATTGCGGCAGCTTGGCGATGGCCTTCGCCACCTCTGCCGCATCGGCAGGCAGCACACCGCTCTTGCTCGCTTCACCGCTGATGTTGACTTGCAGGCAGATATTCAAGGGCGGCAGCATGGCCGGCCTTTGTTCG
Organism: Herminiimonas sp. NPDC097707; assembly: GCF_044761395.1. Lineage (NCBI taxonomy): Bacteria > Pseudomonadati > Pseudomonadota > Betaproteobacteria > Burkholderiales > Oxalobacteraceae > Herminiimonas > Herminiimonas sp. NPDC097707. Next base: position 185,682 of record NZ_JBIWCI010000002.1, read on the forward strand.
GACAGCCTGTGTGCGATCTTTTCACGATCGACCGCATGCACCCAATCGAAATGCTCGGCAATCGGCCGCGTCTTGTTGCTCTGTATCGGTCCGATGAAATGCCATTCCAGCGTCAGATCGGGCCGCATCGCACGGACAGCGTCCATTTTATCCAACGCTTCCTGCAAATAATTTTCACCGAATGCACGCTGCCCGGCCTCTGCCGCAGCCAGCACCGCATCCGCGCCAAACGTCTTGGATACCGCCAGCAGTTCGACCTCGTGCACGTCGCGTTGCGCGCTGTTCGCAGCGTCGGTAATACGCTGACGCACAGCTTGCAAGTTTTGCCTTATTACAGACATAATCAAAGTTCTTTAAGACATTATTTAACATTCACGCCACCTTTCGGTCGCGTGCATCGGTGCCAGACCTTTTTGCTCCACCTCTTGCTTCACCTTTTATTTTGCAGGCTCAGGGATTATAAATGGACATTTCAGAACTACTCGCGTTCTCGGTCAAGAATAAAGCTTCCGATTTACATCTGTCGGCCGGCCTGCCGCCGATGATACGCGTGCACGGCGACGTGCGCCGCATCAACCTGCCGCCGCTGGAGCACAAGGATGTGCACAGCATGATCTATGACATCATGAACGACGGTCAGCGCAAGGTGTATGAAGAACGTCTGGAAATCGATTTTTCCTTCGCCATTCCCGGCCTGGCGCGGTTTCGTGTCAATGCCTTCAATCAGGATCGCGGTGCCGCGGCGGTGCTGCGTACCATTCCATCCAAAATCCTGAGTCTGGAAGATCTGCATGCGCCAAAGATTTTTGCCGAGCTCTCGCTCAAACCGCGCGGCCTGGTGCTGGTGACCGGCCCGACCGGTTCCGGCAAATCAACCACGCTGGCAGCGATGGTCAATCACGTCAATGAAAACGAATACGCACACATCCTGACGATTGAAGATCCGATCGAATTCGTGCACGACTCGAAAAAATGCCTGATCAACCAGCGCGAAGTGGGACCGCATACGCACTCCTTCGAGAACGCATTGCGCTCGGCGCTACGTGAAGATCCAGACGTGGTGCTGGTCGGCGAGTTGCGCGATCTGGAAACCATACGCCTGGCGCTGTCTGCAGCGGAAACCGGCCATCTGGTGTTCGGCACCCTGCACACCTCCTCTGCCGCAAAAACCATAGACCGTATCATCGACGTCTTCCCTGGCGATGAAAAGGAAATGGTGCGTGCGATGCTGTCCGAATCACTGCAGGCCGTCATTTCGCAAACGCTGCTGAAAACCAAGGATGGCAGCGGTCGCGTGGCCGCACATGAAATCATGCTCGGCACACCGGCAATTCGCAATCTGATACGTGAAGCAAAAATTGCACAAATGTATTCGGCCATTCAGACCGGCTCCAATGTCGGCATGCAGACGCTGGACAGCAATCTGACCGAGCTGGTAAAACGCAATGTGATTTCAAATGCAACGGCACGTTCGGCCGCCAAGACGCCGGATAATTTCCCGGGATGAACGGCGGGGATGAATCCGGGCAGCTTGCAAGCCGCAAGGTGCGCCGCGAGTTGAAGAATGCACGATAGCCCATACGGCTAAAAGAATCGAATAAACAAAGGAAAAGCATGGAACGCGATCAGGCCACCAAATTCATGTACGACTTGCTGCGCCTGATGCTCAGCAAGAACGGCTCCGACCTTTTCATCACTGCCGATTTTCCGCCCGCGTTCAAGATCGACGGCAAGATGACGCAAGTCTCGAACCAGCCGCTGAATGCCACGCATACGATCGAACTGGCGCGCGCCATCATGAGCGACAAGCAGGCGGCAGAATTCGAGGCGACGAAGGAATGCAACTTTGCAATCAGTCCCGGTGGCATCGGCCGCTTCCGCGTCTCGGCATTCATACAGCAGGGACGCGTCGGCATGGTGCTGCGTACCATCACCACCGCGATTCCAAAAATCGAAGATCTGGGCGTGCCGGAAACATTGAAGGATGTCGTGATGACCAAGCGCGGGCTGGTCATCATGGTCGGCGCCACCGGCTCGGGCAAATCGACCACGCTGGCAGCCATGCTCGGCTACCGTAATGAACATAGTCACGGCCACATCATCACGATCGAAGATCCGGTCGAGTACGTACATCCACACAAGAACTGCGTCATCACGCAACGTGAAATCGGCGTCGATACAGAGAGCTGGGGTGTCGCACTGAAGAACACCCTGCGCCAGGCGCCGGATGTCATTTTCATCGGCGAAATCCGCGACCGCGAAACCATGGATTACGCGATCGCCTTTGCCGAGACCGGCCACTTGTGCCTGGCCACCATGCATGCAAACAGCTCGAATCAGGCGCTGGACCGTATCGTCAACTTCTTCCCCGAAGAACGTCGTCAGCAACTGCTGATGGATTTGTCGCTGAATTTGAAGGGCATGATTTCGCAGCGCCTGATTCCGCTGAAAGATACCAAAGGCCGCTGTGTGGCCGTGGAAGTCATGCTGAATTCACCGCTGATATCCGATTTGATCTTCAAGGGTGATGTGCATGAGATCAAGGAAATCATGAAGAAGTCGCGCGAGCTCGGCATGCAGACTTTCGACCAGGCGCTGTTCGATTTGTATGAGGCAGGAAAAATTTCCTACGAAGATGCCTTGCGCAACGCCGATTCGGTCAACGATCTGCGCCTGTCCATCAAGCTGCATGGCAATGAAGCGAAAAACCGCGATTTGAGCAAGGGCACCGAGCATCTCGGCATCGTATAAAGATGAGTGCGCAGACCGTTTACGATTTCAAGACGCACAGTCTGGGCGGTGCGGCTGTCGATCTGGCACAGTATCGCGGCAAGGTCTTGTTGATCGTCAATACCGCGAGCAAATGCGGCTTCACGCCGCAGTACGAAGGACTGGAAGCAGTGTATAGACAATTCCGCGAGCAGGGCGTGGAAGTGCTTGGCTTCCCCTGCAATCAGTTCGGCAGACAGGAACCCGGCGACGCAGAAGCCATCGGGGCATTCTGCGAAAAAAATTACGCCGTGACATTTCCGCTCTTCGCCAAGATCAATGTGAATGGCGACCATGCCGATCCGCTCTACCAATATCTGAAACATGCTGCGCCCGGCCTGCTCGGCAGCGAAGCGATCAAATGGAATTTCACAAAATTCCTGATCAGAAAAAACGGCACCGTCTACAAGCGCTATGCACCGCAAACCAAACCGGAAGAACTGATCGGGGACATCAACACACTGCTGGCCGAATAAATTCGCAGCAGAAAAAAACGCTGGCCGTACCTGAAAGTACGCCAGCGTTTTTTTCGAGAGTGATTTACTTAATGCGCGGCGGACAAAGCCTTGTCTATCAGTTCTATCCAGTGCTTCACCGGTGTATCGGTACCTGATTGCAGGTGCGTCAGACAACCGATATTGGCGGAGACAATCATCTCCGGCTGACTGGCTTCCAGATTCGCCAGCTTTTGGTCGCGCAACTGATACGACAGTTCAGGCTGCAAGACCGAATAAGTGCCGGCCGAACCGCAGCACAAATGACTGTCCTTGCACAATTGCACATCCACGCCGACAGCGCGCAATACGCCTTCAACCTTGCCGCGTATCTGCTGACCGTGCTGCAAAGTGCAAGGCGGATGATAGACGACACGTTTGCTGATTTTTCCATGCAGACGGTTTTGCAGTTCAAGCTCAAACGCCGGCAGGATTTCACTCAGGTCTTTGGTCAGGTCGGAAATCCGCTGCGCTTTTTCTGCATACGTCGCATCGTGCGCCAGCAAATGTCCGTAATCCTTGACCATCACGCCGCAACCGGACGCCGTCATCACAATCGCTTCCGCACCGGCCTCCACCAACGGCCACCATGCATCGATATTGCGCCGCATATCGTCCAGTGCACCATCGTGATCGTTCAAGTGATGACGAATCGCGCCGCAGCAACCGGCCTTGGATGCGACGACCAGCTGCACCCCCAGCGCATCGAACACGCGCGCCGTTGCAGCATTGATATTGGGCGACATCGCCGGCTGCGCGCAACCGTCGAGCAGCAGCATCTTGCGCGCATGCGCACGTGTCGGCCAGGCGCCTGCATTTTCCTTGCGCGGCACCTTGTTTTGCAGCGACTTCGGCAACAGCGGACGGAACAGCTGGCCGGTTTTCATGGCGGGGGTGAACAGCCACTTGCGCGGCAGCAGTTCTCTCAATACCGTACGTTTCAGATTGGTCGCAAACGAATACGGCACGCGCTCTTCCACCACCTTGCGGCCGATATCGATCAGGCGGCCATACTGCACACCGGAAGGGCAAGTCGTTTCGCAATTGCGGCACGTCAGGCAGCGATCCAGATGCAACTGGGTTTTTGCGGTCGGCGTTTTTCCTTCCAGCACCTGCTTGATCAAATAGATGCGGCCGCGCGGCCCATCGAGCTCATCGCCCAGCAATTGATAGGTCGGACAAGTCGCCGTGCAAAATCCGCAATGCACGCAGCTGCGCAGAATGGCATCTGCCTCCCGACCTTCGCGCGTGTCCTTGATGAAATCAGCTAAATTGGTTTGCATGAATAATCTCTGAAGTCTTTACTGCATTAGCGGCAATGAATGCCTGCGCATCAATACTGTGGGTACATCCGGCCCGGATTGAAGATGCCATCAGGATCGAAGGCCTTCTTCATGTTTTGATGAATCTTGCCAAGCGCAGGCGCCAATGGCTGGAATACACCGACATTCTTGTCGCCGCCGCGGAACAGCGTTGCATGACCGCCCGCCTCGACAGCAGCTGCACGTATGCTTTCTGCGCTAGCATCCGAACGCAGCCAGCGTTGCGCACCGCCCCACTCGATCAATTGTTCGCCCAGTGCAAGCGATGGCGCGGTGGAAGGCACGGACAAACGCCACAGCACATTCGATTGCGTGAAAAATTCATTGCTCTGTTCGCGCATCGCGAGCCAGAAATCGCTGCCTTCAACCTCTTCGCCGCCTATGGTTTGCTGCGCAGCGGCAACGGCCGCTTTCGCGCCCGACAGTCGCAACACCAGCGTGTCATCGCACCATGCGCTGGCTGAAATCGGCAAAGGCTGGCCGCCCCATTCATTCAAACGGCGTATCGCTTCTTCTTCCGGCATTTCCAGCCGCAGGGTTGTTTCCGCGTATGGTTTCGGCAATACCTTCAGCGATACTTCCAGCAACAAACCCAGCGTGCCCAGCGAACCGGTCAGCAGACGCGATACGTCGTAGCCGGCGACGTTCTTCATCACCTGCCCGCCGAAATGCAGCGCTTCACCCTTGCCATCCATCAGCACGGCGCCCAGCACAAAATCGCGCGCCGCACCGACGGCCGCACGACGCGGGCCGGACAGGCCGCAAGCCACCATGCCGCCTATCGTTGCGCCGGGGCCGAAATGCGGCGGCTCGAATGCCAGCGCCTGGTTTTGCTGCGCCAGCACTTCTTCCACTTCTGCCAGCGGCGTACCGGCACGCACGGTAATCACCAGCTCGGTCGGGTCGTATTCCACCACGCCGCTATAAACGCGGGTATCGAGAATATCGCCGCGCGGCGTCTGGCCGTACCAGTCCTTGGTACCGCCGCCGCGTATGCACAGGGCCTGCCGCTGACGTCCGGCAGCAAGAATGGTTTCCTTGAATTGTTCGACTACTTCTTCCATGTTCATCCTGAAAAATATTAGAAGCGTGGTAAATCCGGGAATTTCAGCATGCCGCGCTTGACGTGCATCTTGCCGTACTCGGCACAGCGCTGCAGCGTGGGAATGGCCTTGTCCGGATTCAGCAACGACAGCGGATCGAAAGCGCGCTTGACGCTGAGAAATGCATCCATTTCCGCGCGTGAAAACTGTACGCACATCTGGTTGATTTTTTCCAGACCTACGCCGTGCTCGCCGGTAATCGTGCCGCCGAAGGCTACGCACATTTCCAGAATTTCAGCGCCGAACAATTCGGCACGGTGAAATTCGCCTTCCTGATTGGCATCGAACAAAATCAAGGGATGCAGATTGCCGTCGCCAGCATGAAACACGTTGGCGCAACGCAAACCGTATTTGACTTCCATTTGCGCAATACCCTGCAACACTTCTGCCAGACGACGACGCGGAATCGTGCCATCGATGCAGTAATAATCAGGAGAAATGCGACCGGCTGCCGGGAATGCATTCTTGCGTCCCGACCAGAATTTCAGGCGCTCCGCCTCATCCTGCGAAACGGCAATCGCCGTTGCGCCGGAATGTTTCAATACTTCCGTCATGCGTGCGATTTCTTCCTCGACTTCCTCCGGAATGCCATCCGACTCGCACAGCAGGATCGCTTCGGCATCGATGTCGTAGCCGGCTTTGACGAAGGGCTCGACCATGCGGGTGGACGTCTTGTCCATCATTTCCAGTCCGGCAGGAATAATGCCCGCGGCGATCACGCTGGCCACCGCATTGCCGCCTTTGACCACGTCGTCGAAGGAAGCCAGAATCACGCGTGCCAGTTTCGGTTTCGGAATCAGCTTGACGGTGACTTCAGTCACGATTCCGAGCATGCCTTCCGAGCCGACGAATACCGACAGCAAGTCCAGTCCGGGCGCATCGAGAGCGGCGTTGCCAAGCTCGATCACATCGCCTTCTATCGTGACCACGCGTACGCGCATCACGTTATGTACGGTCAAACCATATTTGAGACAGTGCACGCCGCCGGAGTTTTCAGCAACGTTGCCGCCTATCGTGCAGGCAATCTGCGAAGAAGGATCGGGAGCGTAATACAGCCCGAGGGAAGCGACCGCTTCGGAGATAGCCAGATTGCGTACGCCCGGCTGTACCACCGCCGTGCGCGCATAGGCATCCACCTTGACGATCTTGTTCAGTCTTGCGGTCGACAATACGATGCCATCGGCAATCGGCAGGGCACCGCCGGACAAACCGGTGCCGGCGCCGCGCGGTACGACACGCACGCTCAGATCGCGGCAGACTTTAAGCACGGCAATGACATGCGCTTCATTCAGGGGCAACACCACCACCATGGGCAACTGGGCATACGCTGCCAAGCCGTCGCATTCGTAGGGACGCGTATCTTCCTCATTGAAGAGCACGCACTGCTCCGGGAGTACGGCGCGCAAGGCGTTCACCACCGTGCGTTGATGCGCTGCTGTAAAAGGCGCTGTAGAAGCGGGTGCTGCCGAAATCGTATTCATTATCAATCCTGCGTCCATTGCACTATCGAATAACACTTATATCGTTTAAGCACAGTGTAGCCAATACCGGCGCCCCTAAGACTGAAAGCTTTCCCCTTGCCCGTGAAAAATATTCAACTGATATGCAAAAAGCGTATAACTACCGTCAAAACAACGATATTTATACGCTTTTCAAGAAAATGTATCTGACTTACAGGCTGAGTCGCTGCGTACTGAAACGCTCCATCATCCAGTCCAGCATCAGCGCGACCTCAGGCCGTTCGCGCACATGGCGGTCATATACCAGGTAATACGCATGTTGCGGCGTCGTCAATTGCAGATCGAACAAGGGAACAATCTCCCCCTTGGCGATCATGTCGGCGGCAAAATGCTGCCGCGTCAATGCCACCCCATAACCATGTTTTACCGCCTCCAGCAACAAACCCAGATCATCGATACGCAGGCCGGTTGACGGTTCCTGCCAATCCAGTCCCGCCATTTCAAACCACGGCTGCCACGGCTCCAGCGCGGAACGCAACAATTGCGCTTTTTGCAAATCGGCCGGCACATTCAATTTGCCTATCCGCTCCAGATAGGCGGGGCTGGCGACCGGGAATACCGGTTCCCTGAACAATTTTTCGGTAACGATGTCCGGATATTTGCCGGCGCCGAAACGCACTTCAATATCGGTTTCCGACAGGCTCATGTCATACAGCGGCACCGACAGATAGGTTTCAATCGATATCTCCGGATGCAAGGCCATGAATTCATGCAAATGCGGCAAAAACAGATAGCGCGCAAAAGTGGGCGGCACCGTCACCTTGACCTTCAACTGGGTAGACGCATATCGATGCGGCAAGGGGAAATCGGCCAGCGAGCTCAGCGCACCGCGCACCACATCCAGATAACGACGGCCGAATTCAGTCAGGCTGACGCTGCGCCCGTCACGCAAAAACAGGCGCTCGCCGACAAAATCCTCCAGCAGGCGAATACGGTGCGAAAACGCCGATGGCGTAATACATAGCTCCTCCGCTGCAACCGCGAACGAGCCATGACGCGCAGCGGCCTCAAAGGCGGAAAGGGCGTGCACAGGGGGGAGTCTACTTGCCATTGCATCAATCTATCGTCCGTTATCAAGCCGTGATTTTACCGGGTTCGGCCGCATCGCGACGGCCGAACTGTTTTGTCGTATCCTCGCTACTTCTCCACCCTCTTTATTTTCAATACTTCCATGGGCAACAGACTCTCAAAAATCGCCACCCGTACCGGCGATAACGGCACCACAGGCTTGGGCGACGGCAGCCGCATCGACAAGGACGCGCTACGCGTACACGCAATGGGCGACGTTGATGAATTGAATTCGCATATCGGCTTGCTGCTGTGCGAAGACTTGCCGCCGGCATTGCGCGAAGAACTGATCTCCATCCAGCATGACCTGTTCGATATGGGCGGCGAGCTGTGCATCCCCGGCTACACGATGATCCACGACGCGCAGGTTGCGCGCCTGGATGCGCTGCTGGCGAAATACAACGCAGACTTGCCGCCGCTGAAAGAATTCATCCTGCCGGCCGGCTCGCGCGCGGCATCGCAATCGCATGTGTGCCGTACCGTATGCCGGCGTGCGGAACGCACGATCGTCAGTCTCGGCAAGGCAGAGAAAATGAATGACAATCCGCGCCAGTACATGAATCGCCTGTCGGATTTGCTGTTTGTTTTATCGCGGGTGTTGAATCGGCATGCGGGTGGTGGTGGGGATGTGTTGTGGGAGAAGGATAGGGTTCGGGATATTGAATCCTGATAGGTTTTTATTTTGGGTTTTATTGATACTGGGTTTTCTTCGATGAAGCTCAGTTGCCGGGAGTGGCCCGGCAGCCAGTTACCTTTTTTGCTTCGCCAAAAAAGGTAATCCAAAAAAGGCGACCGCACAGCCGCTGCCCTTCGGGTTCCCGTTTATGCCACGCAAAAAATGGGAAACGGGCGAAACTCGCTCCCCTTGCAGGGCGCCCCGCCGCTTGCAAGCGGCTACCGTTCAGCAGGCGCGGAGCAGTGCTCCGCGAAACCCCTGCCTCACCTCAAACAGCGCCCATTTCTCATTCCATTTTCTGCGCGTCACAAACGGCAGCGTCACAGCGGAGGGGCAGGTCCGGCTCGCCTTCGGCATTGCCGAACCAAAGTCGTGATGGCAATGAATTAATAGATGGTGGAGTTTTAAGAGTTAAAAAATATTGGCTTATTCTTCAGCACCCGTGCATCAAGCGCCCGATGCCGCAGGCGAGGAAGCGTGTCGTCCCGCTGTGACGCTGCCAGTGATGCGATGCCGAAAATGGATCAAGAAGTGAACGTTGTCTGAGCGCAGCGAGTTTCGTTCACTCCCCATTTTTGGCGGCGCAGCACTGGGGAGCCCGCAGGGCCAGCGGCTGTGCGGTCGCCTTTCTTTGCCTTCTTTCTTTGGCGAAGCAAAGAAAGAAGGTGGCCGCCGGGCCACTCCCGGCAACTGGGCTTCATCGAAGAAAAAACAACATCAATTACAGAAAACAAAAACACAAATAAAAAAGCCGCCCAGCAAACACTGAACGGCTCCTCATTCAAACAGGTAAAAAAAACCTACTTCACCCGCTTATCACTCTCAATCAACGCATAAGCCGAATGATTATGGATCGACTCAAAGTTCTCGGCCTCCAGCGTATACGCCAGCACCCGCTCATCCTTGTTCAGCATCCCAGCCACATCGCGCACCAGATCTTCGACAAATTTAGGATTGTCATACGCACGTTCCGTCACGTATTTCTCATCCGGCCGCTTCAGCAAACCGTACAGCTCACATGAAGCCTGCTCTTCGATTTTCGCAATCAACTCTTCCACCACAAGATCGCCATTCAATACCGCATGCACGGTAATGTGCGAGCGTTGATTGTGCGCGCCGTAGGCAGATATTTTTTTCGAGCATGGGCACAGGCTGGTAACCGGCACCAGGACCTTCAAGGTCACTTCCAGCTCGCCGTTTTTCATTTCTCCAGTCAGGCCGACTTCGTAATCCATCAGACTTTGTACACCCGACACCGGCGCCGTCTTGTTGATGAAATACGGGAAAGACACTTCTATACGACCGGCATCGGCATCCAGCAAGGCCAGCATCTTGCGCATCAAGGCGCTAAATACGGCTACATCCAGCGGCTGATTGTTTTCTTCCAGCAGCGCGATGAAGCGCGACATGTGCGTGCCTTTTTGTTCTTCGGTCAGACGGACATACATATTCCAGCTGCCCACCGACGGCTGCACACCCGACGGTGTTTTAACCGTGATCGGATAGCGCACACCCTTGACGCCTACGCGTTGAATGACGATGTTCCGGGTGTCCGGCGTGCTTTGTACATCGGGAATGGCGCTCATACCGAGATCGCGAGTATTCATTGCAAAACCTATAAAGTGGGCGGCGCACATCTGCATATGCCGCCGCTAAAAAAACTTACGGTCAGTTATTGACCACCAGGCGCGGTTCGCCCTTGCCGAAACGCTGGCGTATCGTCGCCGCTATACCGGCGGCATCCAGACCGCACATGGCCAGCAACTGCTGTGCGTCGCCATGATCGATAAATTGATCCGGCAAACCCAGATTCAATAGCGGCTTGACGATGCCGGCTGCGGCCAGTGCTTCTGCCACTGCGGCACCCGCACCGCCCATGATGGAACCTTCTTCCACCGTCACGATAGCTTCATGCGTGGCGGCCAGACGTTTCAGCAAATCAACATCCAGCGGCTTGACGAAACGCATATTGGCCACTGTTGCATCCAGTTCTTCACCAGCGCGCAAACTAGGTGCGACCATGGAGCCAAACGCCAGGATTGCGATTCGTTTACCTTCGCGCCGAATCTCGCCAGTGCCGAGCGGTATCGTTGCCAGATTCTTTTCTACCTTGACGCCGATGCCGCCACCACGCGGATATCGCACTGCAGCAGGCCCATTGTAGTGGAAACCGGTGGAGAGCATCTGACGGCACTCGTTTTCGTCCGATGCCGCCATTACCACCATGTTGGGAATGCAACGCAAATAGGCGATATCGTAATTTCCGGCGTGGGTGGCGCCATCGGCACCGACCAGGCCGGCGCGATCCAGCGCAAAGGTCACATCCAGATTTTGCAACGCCACATCATGGATCAGCTGATCGTAAGCGCGCTGCAGGAAAGTCGAATAAATCGCCACTACCGGTTTCAGGCCTTCGCATGCCATGCCGGCGGCAAAGGTCACTGCATGCTGTTCGGCAATGCCCACATCGTAATAACGGCCAGGGAAACGACGCTCGAACTCGACCATGCCGGAACCTTCGCGCATCGCCGGCGTAATGCCGATCAACTTGTCATCGGCCGCCGCCATATCGCACAGCCAGTCGCCGAAGACGCTAGTGTAGGTCACTTTGGATGCCGCGGCGGGCTTGATGCCTTCCGCCGGATCGAACTTGCCGGGGCCGTGATACAGCACCGGATCGGCCTCCGCCAGTTTGTAGCCCTGCCCTTTTTTGGTCACCACGTGCAGGAACTGCGGGCCCTTCAGATTCTTCAAATTCTGCAAGGTCGGGATCAGCGAATCCAGATCGTGGCCGTCGATAGGCCCGATATAGTTGAAACCGAATTCTTCAAACATGGTGGCAGGCACGATCATGCCCTTCGCATGCTCTTCAAAGCGTTTTGCCAACTCGCGCACAGGAGCAGGCAATACGGTTTTGCCGACGTTTTTTGCGGCCGCATAAAACTGCCCCGACATCAAACGCGCCAGATAGCGATTCAAGGCGCCGACCGGCGGCGAGATCGACATATCGTTATCGTTCAATATCACCAGCAAATTGATGTCATCGTGGATGCCGGCGTTGTTCAACGCTTCAAACGCCATGCCGGCGGTCATCGCGCCATCACCAATGACGGCAATCGCGTGCCGGTTTTCACCCTTGGTTTTGGCGGCCAGCGCCATCCCCAATGCAGCGGAAATCGAAGTCGACGAATGCGCGGTACCGAAGGTGTCGTAAGGACTTTCATCGCGCCGCGGGAAACCCGAGATGCCATCGCGCTGACGCAAGCTGTGCATCTGGTCGCGCCGTCCGGTCAATATCTTGTGCGGATAGGTTTGATGACCGACGTCCCAGACGATGCGGTCTTCCGGTGTATTGAACACATTGTGCAAGGCAATCGTCAATTCGACAGTGCCGAGATTGGACGACAAGTGACCGCCGGTTGCCGACACGGATTCCAGCACGAACGCGCGCAATTCATCCGCCAACTGCTTGAGCTGCTGGCGTGTGAAATGCCGCATATCGGCAGGGTCATTAATTGTTTCAAGCAAATTCATCCTAGGCCTTCCGCTGCACGATCAAATCTGCGAGTTCTCGCAAGCGTCGTGCTTTTTCTCCAAACTGCTCCAGCGCACGATGAGCATCGTTGCGCAATTTTTCTGCCAGGGTCCGCGATTGTTCCAGACCCAAAATAGATACGTAAGTCGGCTTGTTGTCTGCCGCATCCTTGCCCGCGGTTTTACCCAGCGTGGCTGAATCTGCAGTCGCATCCAGCACGTCATCCACCACCTGAAATGCCAGACCGATGGCAGCCGCATAACTATCCAGCGCCTGTGTTTCTTCTGCGGATAAAGATTTGCCGGCGAGCGCGCCCAGCAATACCGATACGCGCAGCAAGGCACCGGTTTTCAAGCGATGCATTTGCTCTAATTCTTCCAGCGACAAATTCAAACCCACACTCGCCAGATCGATTGCCTGCCCGCCACACATGCCGAGCGAACCGGAAGCTTTGGCCAGCAGGCGCACCATCGCCAATTGCCGTACAGGATCAAGTCCGCCATCTGCCAATACGTCAAACGCCTGCGATTGCAAGGCGTCACCGACCAGCAAGGCACATGCTTCGTCGTATTTCACATGCACGGTCGGTTTGCCGCGACGCAGGGCATCGTCATCCATGCACGGCATATCGTCATGCACCAGCGAATACGCATGAATCATTTCAACCGCAGCCGCAGCACGCGCCAGTTCAGCGGCATCCGCATCGAACAAGGCACCGGCCGCATACACCAGCAAAGGCCGTACACGCTTGCCGCCATCCAGTACTGCGTAATGCATGGCTTCATGCAGGCGAGCGGGCGTTAGTGCCACCGGCGGCAAATGCTGCACCAGTGCCAATTCCATTTCTGCCTGCGTAGCTTTCATCCAGCCGTCAAACGATTGCATAGTCGTCATTCATCCGCCTCGATTGCACGATCGGCGTTGAATGGTTTGAGCATATCGCCTTCCAGTACCTTGACCTGACTGTCGACTTTTTCGAGTTGCGCGGCGCAATACTTCACCAGCTCGGAGCCGCGCTTGTAGGCCGCCACCGATGCTTCCAATGGCAGCTCGCCCGCTTCCATGCGCGCGACCAACTGTTCGAGTTCTGCCATCGCTTCTTCAAACGACGAAGGCAAGGCGGCAGAGGTAGATTTTTTTGACATAAGAACTGGTAAAAGGTTTAGCCCGTTATTTTAGAGCAAACCACCCTGCACTGTTGATAAACGCAGAATATCCACCCGTTTCAAATACGGAAAACCCGATTTTTATCGAAAAAAAGCGCAAATGACGCCTGTTCCCCAGCTTTTTATCGCTCCATAGCGGCACGGGCGAGAAACATTTTCTTTTTATTAATCATCGAAATATGGCGCGCACTGGTGGTTTGGCGGCTCGTCGGAGGCGGGACTCTGGGGTATAATCCTCGGTTCTGTCCAAAATTGCCTCTTTATCTCGTTTGATTAAGGTTTTTGCGGATTCTTTCCTCTTAGGGTGCAGCAGGGAATGCGATGAGCAAAGCTCATAGCCTGCGTAACAGCATCCGCCTGCAAGCGGATGCTCCCTCCCTATAGGGACACAGGGGGTGCAAATTAATTTGGGGGTGGGGATGTCCGATCTGGCTAATCTCGCCAAACTCGCGCGTTCAAACGCGCAACTTCCAGTCAACGTCTATTTTGACGAAGCGCTGTTGAAGCAGGAAATTCAGCAATTGTTCCGCGATGGCCCGCGTTATGCGGGGCATGAATTGATGGTGCCGAATGTCGGCGACTTTGCCACGCTCGCGTGGGAAAACGAAGGCCGCATGCTGGTGCGCAATCCGCAAGGTATCGAATTACTGTCCAACGTCTGCCGTCATCGCCAGGCGAAAATGTTCAATGGCCGCGGCCATGCGAGCAACATCGTCTGCCCGCTGCACCGCTGGACGTACGATCTCAAGGGTGAATTGATAGGCGCGCCGCATTTCGGCGAAACGCCTTGCCTGAACCTGTCGAATACACCGCTGCAAAACTGGAACGGCTTGCTGTTCGAACGCAATGGCGTCGACGTCGCAAAAATCCTCGGCAATCTCGGCGTCACCAAAGATCTCGATTTCAGCGGCTACATGCTGGATCACATCGAAGTGCACGACTGCAACTACAACTGGAAAACCTTCATCGAGGTTTATCTGGAGGATTATCACGTCGAACCTTTCCATCCCGGCCTCGGCAGCTTCGTCAGTTGCGACGATCTGAAATGGGAATTCGGCGATCAGTACAGCGTGCAAACCGTCGGTGTGCACAATGCGCTGGCCAAGCACGGTTCACCGGCTTACCAAAAATGGCAGGAGCAGATTCTGCAATTCCGCAAAGGCGAAGCACCGCCATACGGAGCGATCTGGCTGACGCTGTATCCGAACATCATGGTTGAGTGGTATCCGCACGTACTGGTCGTCTCTACCGTGTGGCCGGACGGCCCGCAGAAAACGCGCAACGTGGTCGAGTTCTACTACCCGGAAGAAATCGTTTTGTTTGAGCGCGAATTCATCGCCGCCGAACGCGCCGCCTATATGGAAACCTGCGAAGAAGACGACGAGATAGCCTTGCGCATGGATGCCGGCCGCAAGATCCTGCTGGATCGCGGCGAAAATGAAGTCGGCCCGTACCAGTCGCCGATGGAAGACGGCATGCAGCATTTCCATGAATGGTATCGCCGCCAGCTAGACGTTTGAAAAATGCATGATAAAACTGCGTGATGCGTGCGGCGCGCACATCACGCATGAACACCTCGCCATTCCGCCGCAGCCTCAACCCGCAACACTCTCACATCATCAATCATGCAAGCACTCTGGATGCTCTTTGCCACCTTCGTCTTTTCGATCATGGGCGTATGTGTCAAGCTCGCATCGGAAACCTATACCGTCGCCGAAATCGTCATGTATCGCGGCTTCATCGGCATCATCTTCATCTATGCGCTGATCCTGCAACAGGGCGGCACGCTGAAAACCCGACTGGCGTGGCAACATCTATGGCGTTGCGTGGTGGGCGTCACTTCATTGTGGCTATGGTTTTGCGCCATTGCGCTGCTGCCGCTGGCGACCGCAATGACGCTCAATTACATGGCGCCGATCTGGATCTCCGGAATACTGTTCGTAGTTGCCTGGCGCAGCGGCAAACGGCGCTTCGAGTGGGGCCTGGTCGCCGCCATCTTCATGAGTTTCGCCGGCCTGACCTTGCTGCTGCGCCCATCGATACATGAAGAACAATTGATAGGCGCATTGCTCGGCTTGTGCTCGGGCATTCTGTCGGCGCTGGCCTACCTGCAAGTACGTCACCTGGGCCAATTGGGCGAACCGGAATCGCGCGTCGTATTTTATTTTTCCGCAACCGGCTTTGTCGCCGGCCTGGCCGGCTGCCTGTTCGACGCCATGACCGGTGGAACAACATTCACGCTACTGCGTCCGCACACCAGCTACGGCCTGATATTGCTGCTCGGCATAGGCGTGCTGGCCGCGATGGCGCAGATGGCCATGACACGTGCCTACCGGCTCGGCAATGCACTGGTTACCGCCAATCTGCAATACACGGGCATCGTGTTTGCCAGCATATGGGGCATCCTGATCTGGGACGATGTGCTGGGCTGGTTTGGCTGGCTCGGCATCGTGATGATTCTGGCGAGCGGCATCGTCGCCACGTTTTACAATATCCGCAACACGACAGCGAGCAAAACCATGCCGCCGGTTGATCCGATTGCGGCAGAGCTTTAAATATCGGTTTTTCTCGCTTTGCCGCCATCGCGTGATGGCACAATCATCGCTACACATACAAGGATAGAACATGGCATATACGACATTGATTTCCGCCGCCGATCTGGCGGAACACGTTTTTGCATCGAACTGGGTCGTACTTGATTGCCGTCACGATCTGGCGAATCCGGATTTCGGCCGCCAGGCTTTTGCGGAGGGCCATATTCCCAACGCGCAATTCGCCCATCTGGATACCGAACTGGCCGGCGAAAAATCAGGTGCGGACAAGGTTTTCCGCGGCCGCCATCCCTTGCCGGATCGCGCGAACTTCATTGCCACCTTGCGCCGCTGGGGTATCGACGACGACACGCAAGTCATCGCCTATGATGCACACGGCGGCATGTTCGCTGCACGCTTGTGGTGGATGCTGAAATGGGTAGGACACGATGCCGTCGCCGTACTCGACGGCGGCTTGCCGGCCTGGCTGGCGCAAGGCATGTTTGTCTCGACCGAAACTACGTCGCGCATGCTGGGTACCTTGACCGACCAAGCATCGCTGGTGGCAGTGGTCGGCGTCGATGATGTACTGAAAAATCTGGCCGAATGCACGCACACCATGGTCGATGCGCGTGCCGCAGATCGTTTTCGCGGCGAGAATGAAACCATCGATCCGGTCGGCGGCCATATTCCGGGCGCGAAAAATCGTTTCTTCAAGGAAAATCTGCAAGCCGATGGCCGCTTCAAATCTGCGGATCAACTGCGTAGCGAATTCAGTGAACTCATCAAGAATCCGGAACAGGCAATCATGCAATGCGGCTCAGGCGTTACCGCCTGCCACAATCTGCTGGCGCTGGAAGTGGCAGGATTGCCCGGCGCGGCACTGTATCCCGGTTCGTGGAGTGAATGGTGCGCCGATCCATCCCGGCCGGTCGCACAAACTGTCTAGAAACGCTGCGTCGCAACTCAGTGCGTATGCGCATTGCCCGTCAGGAATAAAACGATACCGACGCCAAGTGCGATCAACAGCACTTGCGGTATCGTTTCGCGCATTGATGCGCGACGCTGCATCTGCGGCATCAAATCGCTGACCGCGATGTAAATAAATCCCGATGAGGCGAATACCAGAACGTAGGGTATCCATGATTGCGCCTGGTCCAGCAACAGGTAACCGACTACACCGCCCACGATCGCCATCAAGCCGGAAATAAGGTTGTACGCATAAGCGCGCCGGCGCGTAAAACCGGCGTTTAACAGCACGATGAAATCGCCGATTTCCTGCGGAATTTCATGCGCAATAATTGCCAGCCCAGTCATGATGCCGAGATGCGGGTCAGCCAGGAAAGCAGCTGCGATCAGAATGCCATCGGTGAAATTGTGCAGGCTGTCGCCCACCAGTATCATCCAGCCTGCCGTACCGGCTTCATGTGCATCATGCCCGTGATGATGGCCATGACCGTCATGTTCGTGATGATGCGAGTGACGCAGAATCGCCAGTTTTTCAAGCAGGAAAAAAGCCAGCAAACCACCCAGCAAGACGGCAAACAGCGTGTGCGTATTGGCCTCAGACTCAAATGCCTCCGGCAAGGCGTGCAACAGGGAGGTCGCCAGCAGAATGCCTACCGACAGGCTGACCATGCGATCGACCAGTTTCGACAACAGCGAAAAGGAAAACAGCGCTGCAGCGGAAATGCTGAACACCCCCGAAATGGCGGTAGTCAGCAAAATGGAAACGAGCGTGGAATTAATTTTGAATCTCGATTAGATGCAACAAGGTTGCAAATTAGAACATATCGAATCCAATTGAGCAATAAAAAACGCGATAGTGACACGCACTATCGCGTTTTTGGCAAGGCTAAAACGCGTCAGCCCACGCCGTGCGTCTTGAACCAGGCCAGCGCATGCTGCCAGCCTTCCTTCGCATCCGCCTCGACATAGCTCGAACGATAATCGGCATGGAATGCATGGCCGGAATTCTTGAACACGATGAATTCCGATTTGCTGCTGCCTTTGGCCAAGGCATCTTTCATCTGCACCACGGTGGAAACCGGGATGCCACCATCCTGCGCGCCGTACAAACCGAGTACCGGCGCTTTCAGTTTTGCCGCAATGTCGATCGGATTTTTCGGCGTCAGCGGTGTGCTGTCACCAACCAGACGACCGTACCACGCCACGCCGGCCTTGACCTGCGCATTGTGCGCAGCGTACAGCCAGGTAATGCGACCGCCCCAGCAAAAGCCCGTGATGCCGAGCTTGTTCGTATTGCCGCCATTGGCTTTGGCCCATGCCACGACCGCATCCAGATCCGTCATGACCTGCGCATCCGGCACCTTGGAAATGATTTCCTTCTGCAGTTCCGCTATAGTGCCGTAGGAACTCGGGTCGCCCTGACGCACAAACAATTCAGGCGCCAGCGCCAGATAGCCTAGCTTGGCAAAACGGCGCGTCACATCGGCTATGTACTCATGTACGCCGAAAATTTCCGAGATGACCAGAATCACCGGAAGATTGGTTTTCCCCTTGGGCTGCGCACGGTACACCGGCACTGCCTGACCATTGACGTTGACGGTAATTTCACCCGCAGTCAAACCGGCGTCATCGGTCTTGACAACATGTTGCGCACTGACCGGCAGCACTGCCGCAGCAAAGCCGGTACCCAATGCCGTCTTGATAAATCCGCGTCTGTTCACGCCATCGGACAAAGGGGTTTTGGCAACCAGACTATCGAAATCTTCCTGCAAGTTTTTCATGGAAATCTCCTGTGCATCGTTACGGTTCAATCAACAATATTGGCTGCGGCCCACATGCATATCGTGAAATCAATGTGCTTCATCCCAATTCTTCCCGACACCCACCTCGGCAATCAAAGGCACTTTCAGTTGCGCGACATTGCGCATCAACTCCGGTAACTTCCCACGCACCAAAGCCAATTCTGTTTCCGGTACTTCGAGCACCAGTTCATCGTGTACCTGCATGATCATTTTAGTCTGCAGCTTTTCTGTCTCCAGCCAATCCTGCACGGCGATCATTGCCAGCTTGATCAAATCGGCTGCCGTGCCCTGCATGGGCGCGTTGATCGCAGCGCGTTCGGCCCCCTGGCGACGCGGGCCGTTGGGCGAATTGATTTCCGGCAGCCACAAACGACGGCCGAATACCGTCTGCACATAACCGCGCGCTTTTGCTTCCAGCCGCGTGTCATCCATGTAACGCTTGACGCCGGAAAAACGATAAAAATATTTTTCGATGTAACTTTGCGCCGCCGAACGTTCGATACCGAGATTGCCGGCCAGCCCGAATGCACTCATGCCATAGATCAAACCGAAATTGATCACCTTTGCATAGCGGCGTTGCTCGCTGCTGACATCACCACGTGCAACGCCAAAAATTTCGGCGGCAGTCGCGCGATGAATATCTTCGCCTTCGGCAAACGCGCGCAGCATGTTTTCATCTTCCGATATATGCGCCATGATGCGCAATTCGATTTGCGAATAATCGGCAGATACGATCACACTGCCGGGCGGCGCGATAAATGCCTCGCGTATGCGGCGCCCTTCCGCATTGCGGATAGGGATGTTTTGCAGATTGGGATCGTTCGATGACAAGCGTCCGGTCACTGCCACCGCCTGCGCATAATTCGTATGCACGCGACCGGTAGTCGGATCGATCATTTTCGGCAGCTTGTCGGTATAAGTCGATTTCAATTTCGACAAACCGCGATACTCGAGCAAGAGCTTGGGCAAGGGGTAATCTTCCGCCAGCTTTTGCAGCACTTCCTCATCGGTGGACGGGGAGCCGGATGGCGTTTTCTTGACGACCGGCAGCTTCATCTTTTCAAAGAAAATTTCACCTATCTGTTTGGGCGAGCTCAGATTGAAAGGCTGGCCTGCCAGTTCATATGCCTGCTGTTCGATCTCCAGCATGCGCTTGCCGAGTTCATGCGATTGCGTGGCGAGCAAGGCCGGATCGATCAGTACGCCATTGCGCTCCACCTTCTGCAACACGACTGCCGTCGGCAATTCTATTTTTTCATAAACGAAACGCAGGCCTGCATCTTCCGCCACATGCGGGAACATGCGCTGATGCAGTTGCAACGTAATGTCCGCATCTTCAGCCGCGTACTCGCTTGCGCGCGCAATGTCGACCTGATCGAAACACAGTTGCGATGCGCCCTTGCCGCACACGTCCTGGAACGTAATCGTCTTGCGATTCAAGTGACGCAGGGCGAGACTGTCCATGTCGTGACTGCGGTGCGATTCAAATACATACGACTGCAGCAAGGTGTCATGCACGATGCCGCACAAAGTCACACCGTGATTGGCGAAGATATGGCTGTCGTATTTGAGGTTTTGCCCGACTTTCGGTTTGCTGTCGTCTTCCAGCCAGGAGCGCAACTTTTCCAGCACTGATGCGCGCGACAATTGCAATGGCACATCCTGATAGCGATGCGCCACCGGGATGTATGCGGCGACACCCGGCTCGCAACACAATGAAATACCCACCAGCTGCGCCTGCATAGGCTCCAGCGATGTCGTTTCGGTATCGATGGCGGTCAGTTCGGCAGCATTGATTTTCTGCAGCCAGCGATCCAGGTCGGCTTCCGTCCATACTGTTTCGTAGTGCTTCTCTACTTCAGGCGTATCTTCGCCGAACAGTGCGCCTTGCGGCGCCGTTGCGCTTGCCAGCGCGGGCGCGTCGCCTGTTTCCGTCAACTCGCGCAACCAGCTCTTGAAACCATTGCGTTTGAAGAAGGCGACCATGGCTTCGATGTCTTCCGGTTTTTGCGTCAGGGATTCCGGGATGTCCGTCATGTGCGCGGACAAGTCGCAATCGGTCTTGACGGTGATCAAGACCTTGGCTTGCGGCAGCCAATCCAGCGCGCGTCGCAGATTTTCACCCACCACGCCCTTGATTTCCGCCGCGTGTTCGACGATGCCGTCCAGCGTACCGTATTGCGTCAGCCATTTGACTGCCGTTTTCGGCCCGACTTTTTCCACACCTGGCACGTTATCGACGGTATCGCCTATCAGGGTCAGGTAATCGACGATGCGTTCCGGCGGCACGCCGAATTTGCTCAGCACGCCGTCACGATCGAGTATTTCACCGCTCATCGTATTGACCAGCGTCACATGCTCATTGACGAGTTGCGCCAGATCCTTGTCGCCGGTCGAGATTACCGTATTCATGCCGTGCCCGACCGCCGCCACCGCCAGTGTGGCGATCACATCATCGGCCTCGATACCGTCCACCATCAGGATGGGCCAACCCATCGCGCGCACCGCTTCGTGTATCGGCTCGATCTGCCGCACCAGGTCGTCCGGCATCGAGGCGCGCTGCGCCTTGTATTCAGCGTACAGGTCGTCGCGAAAGGTCTTGCCCTTGGCATCGAATACGCACGCCATATATTCGGCATCCGGATAATCCTTGCGCAGGCGGCGCAGCATATTGATCATGCCGTAGATGGCGCCCGTTGGGGCCCCTTGGGGCCCGCGTAAATCCGGCATCGCATGGAAGGCGCGATACAAATAGCTGGAACCATCGACTAACAACAGGGTTTTATTCATAGGAATTCGGTAGTTCGATAAGAAGGGCGGCCGACTGAAACAGGAGTGTTCATGGCAAACGGCTACGATTATGGCAGAGTTTGTGCGGCCGAATATTCAGCCTCGCCATTTCGGATGCGGCACAATGAGCAAGCGCCTGTCTCGAGAAGATTGGCATTATGAACATGCCTGCGCAATCCCGATGGATGGCGACATGCAGACAGAACTATTTTCTACAGGTATGGGCCGGTTTGCTACAATGAACTACATTGGTTTCCTTTCAACGTCGGCTTCTATAAAACATCATGCGCACATCCAAACTTTGGTCTCTTGTTACGATTTCCGCAGCGGCAATCGCAATGCCTCTGATTGTCAGCGCACAAAGCACGCCGCCAAACAAGGCTTTCGCGCCAGCACCGCCGCAAATGGAGCGCCTGGAAGAAGGCGAAGCGCCTGCAGTGACGATACGTCAGCCAGACACGCAAAAGAAAATCACCGAAAAAAAATCGCAGGGCAAAGTCACTGAAGTGAAAGTGCAAACCGGCCGCACCACCTACTACGCAAAACCGAATGATCCCGCCGGCAGCGCGATGCGTGGCGACGGACAAAGCGACACCACGCGTCCGGTGCAATTTCAAATCGGCGAATTCGGCCCACCGAAAAGCATTCCAGCAGCCGATCCCGTGCAGACTTTGCAGCCCGCACCGGCACCCGCCAAGTAAGTTTTTGCATACAATCCGTTCAAAAATAACGCAGCTGCGTTATTTTTTGTTTTTTGATCACAGGTATTTTTCTCTTATTTCCTCATGGCAGTATTTACTCCGGTCAGTCTGGATGACCTCACTACGTGGATAGCGCAATTTGATCTCGGCCGCGCGCTGGCGATCAAGGGCATTTCATCCGGCATCGAAAACAGCAACTTTTTCATCACCACCGAGCGCGGCGAATATGTGCTGACAGTGTTTGAAAAACTCACGTTTGAACAACTGCCGTTTTATCTGAACCTGATGCGTCATCTGGCCGAAGGCGGCGTCGCGGTACCGGCACCTGTCGCCAATCGCAGCGGCTCCATCGTCAATGCGCTGCATGGCAAACCCGCCTCGATTGTGACCAAACTGGAAGGGCATTGCCAGCTTGCGCCGCAGCCTGTGCATTGCGCTGCAGTCGGCGCCATGCTCGCCTGCATGCATCTGGCGGCAGAAGATTTCGAGATACGCCAGCCGAATCTGCGCGGGCTGGAGTGGTGGAACGAAGCCACGCCTATCGTCATGCCTTACCTTTCCGATAGCAACAAGCAGTTGCTGGCGACAGAAATCATTTTCCAGAATGCATTTGCCGATAGCGATGTTTTCAGGGAGTTGCCTAACGGCCCTATCCATGCCGATCTGTTCCGCAACAATGTCATGTTCGAGGGCGAGCAACTGACCGGATTCTTCGATTTTTATTTCGCCGGTTGCGATACCTGGCTGTTCGACGTCGCCGTCACCGTCAACGACTGGTGCATCGATGTAGAAAGCGGAGAACTGGATCAGGACCGGGTACGCGCCATGCTGGATGCTTATCACGAGATACGCCCATTTACGGCAGAAGAGCAAGGTGCATGGCAAACCATGTTGCGGGCCAGTGCATTGCGCTTCTGGCTGTCGCGCCTGTATGATTTCCATATGCCGCGCGATGCCGAAATGCTGACGGCGCACGATCCCGCACACTTTGAACGCATACTGCGCCTGCGCATCGCACAGACTGCACCTGCACTTTTCACAACGGCTGGATGATGGAAAAACTACCTGCAAGCACCGGTTGGTTATGGGTCAAGGAAGGTTTTGCCCTGTTCCGCAAGCAACCGGCCGAACTGTCTACGCTGTTCTTCGGCTACATGTTTCTGATGCTGGCGCTCGGCATCATCCCGGTCATCGGCCAATTGCTGCCGCTGATTCTGGTGCCGCTATTTTCCATGACCTTCATGCATGCCTGCGTGCATATAGAAACCGGCAAACGCGTGTATCCGAATCTGCTGCTGGTCGGCTTCCGTTCGCCGGCTGTACGCAATCTGATCAAACTCGGTACGCTGTATCTGGTGGCGGCGATCATTGCAGTCGGCGCTTCCAGCCTGATTGATGGTGGCGTATTCTGGCAGGCAATCACCGGACAGATCGCGCTGGATACGGAAACCGTGCGAGACTCCAACATGACGCTGGCGATGCTTTTTTCGGCGGCAGTGTACACGCCGGCTGCGATGGCATTCTGGTACGCCGCGCCGCTGATCGCATGGCAAAACATGGGGGTGGGAAAGGCGATTTTTTACAGCTTCTTCGCTGTGCGTCGGGCCGGCAAGGCGTTTCTGGTTTACGGTCTGGCCTGGGTGACCATCGGCATGATTTTACCGGTGATCGTGAGCTCTCTCATCGGCATGCTGCTGAACTCGTCCACCGCTTCCATTTTTCTCTTGTTGCCGATGTCGCTGGTGCTGACGGTCATCATGTACTGCTCGTTTTATCCCACCTATACGCACCTGTTCGGCCCCGCACCGGAACCGCTGCCATAAAAAACACTGTACTTGAAAGCTTGAGAGCAGCAAGCACGCGTTTTCCGCTCTACTCGAAAAAAACCTGCGCCGAATTGCAATTCCTGCGCAGGTTTTTTGTTTTTAGCCAGGTACTTTATCCAGCTTGGCGATACTCAAATCCAGCAATTTCATTCCGTGCCGTCCGAAGTTGATATGCGCACGGGCACTGCCGCCGCTCCCTTCTATATTGACGATCACTCCTTCGCCAAACTTGGCATGCGCAACCGACTCGCCTATGCGCCAGCCGATATCGCTCTTGACGATGTTTTGCGCAATCCTGTTGGAACCTGCACCGAGCGCATCTTCCCACGCCGCCTTGGGATGCGCATACCATTGATGCGCCGGCGGCTGCACTTTGGGCGACAGCCATTTCAATGAATCTTCCGGCATTTCATCGAAGAAGCGCGATTTCATGTTGTAACGCATCTGGCCGTGCAGCATGCGCGTTTGTGAAAAACTGATGTACAGCCTGCGCTTGGCACGCGTGATGGCTACATACATCAAACGCCGTTCTTCCTCGACTCCGCCCTCTTCCTTCTGCGAATTTTCGTGCGGGAACAAACCTTCTTCAAGCCCGGTGATGAACACCGCATCGAATTCCAGACCCTTGGCCGAATGCACGGTCATCAATTGCAATGCATCCTGCCCGGCCTGCGCCTGGTTGTCGCCCGCTTCCAGCGACGCATGCGAGAGGAAGGCCGACAAAGGCGACATCACCGCCGGCAAGGGCGCATCCGCATCCAGTACTTCAATGTCGTCCTGCGTGGTAATGGCCGGACCAGCCATCTGTTCGCTGGTCGGCCCCATCAATGCGGGCGCATCGTGACCGAAACCTTCTTCCGAAACAAACAAGGTTGCCGCGCTGACCAGCTGCTCCAGATTTTCTATCCGGTCGGCACCTTCTTTTTCCTTCTGATAATGCGTGATCAAGCCGCTGGCATCGAGCACCACCTGCACCATTTCCGGCAAGGGTAGATGCTGCGTTTCAAAGCGCGCGCCCTCTATCAATTTAACGAAGGCGCCGAGCGAAGTGCCCGCCTTGCCCGAGACATACGGCACGGCGGCATACAGTGAAATGCCATACTGCTTGGACGCATCCTGCAATTGCTCCAGCGAACGCAAGCCTATACCCCGGGTCGGAAAGTTCACCACACGCAAAAAAGCAGAGTCGTTGTGCAGATTGTCCATCAACTGCAGATACGCGATCGCATGCTTGACTTCGGCACGCTCGAAAAAGCGCTGCCCGCCATATACGCGATACGGAATGCCGGCCGAGAACAATGCATGCTCGATCACGCGCGATTGCGCATTCGAGCGATACAGCACGGCAATCTCGCTACGCGTGCCGCCTTCTGCAATCAGGCTTTTCGTTTCTTCGATGATCCATTGCGCTTCCTGCAGATCGCTGGTGGACTCAAAAATTCTTACCTGTTCGCCATGACCTGCATCGGTATGCAGATTCTTGCCCAGGCGCTTGGTGTTGTTGGCGATCAGCGTATTGGCGGTATCGAGTATATGACCGTGCGAGCGATAGTTCTGCTCCAGCTTGATCAGGTTTTCCACCTTGAACTCGCGCTCGAAGGCACTCATATTGCCCACGTTCGCACCGCGGAAAGCGTAGATGCTTTGATCGTCGTCACCGACGGCAAACACTGCGCCTTGCGTGCCGGCCATCAACTTGAGCCAGTTGTATTGCAGGTTATTCGTATCCTGAAATTCATCGACCAGAATATGCTTGAAGCGCGACTGATAATGTTCGCGCAAGGGCTGATTCCGGCTCAGCAATTCATAGGTGCGCAACAACAGTTCGGCAAAATCGACCACGCCTTCGCGCTGGCATTGCTGATCGTAGATCTCATACAACTCGACCATCTTGCGGTTGTAATCGTCGTGCGCTTCGACATCCTGCGCACGCAAGCCGTTATCCTTGGCACCATTGATGAAGTACATCAGATTGCGCGGCGGATATTTTTCATCGTCGATATTGTTCGCCTTCAGCAAACGCTTGATCATCGACAGTTGATCCTGCGAATCCAGAATCTGGAAAGTCTGCGGCAAAGCCGCATCGCGGTAATGCGCGCGCAACAGGCGATTGCACAAACCGTGAAACGTCCCTATCCACATGCCGCGCGTGTTGATCGGCATCATTGCCGACAGGCGCGTCATCATTTCCTTCGCCGCCTTGTTGGTAAAAGTCACCGCGAGTATGCCGGCTGGCGATACCTGCCCGGTTTGAATCAGCCATGCGATACGCGTCGTCAGTACGCGCGTCTTGCCCGATCCGGCACCGGCCAGAATCAGAGCGGGTTGAGCGGGTAAGGTAACAGCGGCGAGTTGTTCGGGATTGAGATTGTGAAGAAGATTTTGCATCTGTCGATTATAGCTGTCGCGAGGTGCTGATGCGCCGCTGATTACATGCAGTCACACTGTTAGTAATAACGCACTCACTCTGCAGACAAGCAACATTCTTGACGCAAAAAAATTGCCGGCCCCTCAACCGACACACTATGTCGAAGAAAGACCGGCAATCTGCATGCTTGCCGTGCGACGCATGCGCACGGAGATAAAAATTACTCGGCAAATAAATTGACGAAAGCGCGCGCCGCAGCCTGCGGATCGCCAGCGAGATAGATGCTGCTGATGGCGGCCACCATATCCGCACCATTCTTGACCAGCGGTGCCGCATTTTCTTTCGTCATGCCGCCAATCACGCAACTAGGCACCTTGCCTTGCTCTTTCCAGTGCGCGACGATCATGGGGTCTGTCGTGACCGGATATTTCTTCACTTTCGATGGATAGAAGCCGCCGAAAGCCACATAGCTGGCGCCTGCCGCTTCTGCTGCATGCGCCATTTCGAGGCTGCCGTAACAGGATGCGCCGAGTATCTTTTGCGGGCCGATCGCCTTGCGTACATCGGCCACCGCCATATCGGTACCGCCGACATGGATGCCGTCGGCATCGAGCTCCATGCACAGATCGATATAGTCATTGATGATGAACGGGCATTGATAACTTTTCGCGAGTGCCTGCAGACATTCAGCCTGTTCACGACGCAAAACGGCATCGGCCGTTTTATGGCGATATTGCAGCAGCGTGACGCCGCCTTTCAGCGCCAGTTCGGTGATTTCCAGCAACTTGCGGGTGTCGTCCCAATCCGGGGTGACGAGATACAAACCTTGCATACTATTCTTCCTGATGAATTCTATTGAATGTTTACTTAACCACGCGTCCCGCCATAGGCGAGGACGGCGAAGCAGAAAAGCGTTTGGCGATACGGCCCGCCAGATAGGCGTTGCGGCCGGCATCGATACCCAGCTTCATCGCATGCGCCATGCGTACCGGATCTTGCGCACCGGCAATCGCGGTGTTCATCAAGACGCCATCGCAACCCAGCTCCATGGCGATCGCCGCATCTGATGCGGTACCGACGCCGGCATCGACGATGACAGGCACCTTGGATTGTTCGATGATCAGCGACAGATTCCACGGATTGAGTATGCCCATGCCGGAGCCGATCAGCGAAGCCAGCGGCATGATGGCGGCACAGCCTATGTCTTCCAGCATGCGGGCCTGGATCGGATCGTCGCTGCAATAGACCATCACGTCGAAGCCATCCTTGACCAGCGTTTCTGCCGCTTTCAGGGTTTCCGGCATGTTCGGGAATAAAGTCTTTTCATCGCCCAGCACTTCCAGCTTGCAGAGTTTGTGACCGCCGAGGATTTCACGGCCCAGTTGCAGTGTATAGACCGCATCGGCGGCGTTGTAGCAGCCGGCAGAGTTGGGCAACAGGGTGAATTCGGATGGCGGCAAGACATCGAGCAAACTCGGTGCATTTGGGTCTTGCCCGATATTGACGCGACGGATCGCGACGGTGACGATTTGTGCACCGCTGGCCAGACTGGCTTCACGCGTTTGCGTCAGGTCTTTGTATTTGCCGCTGCCGACCAGCAGGCGTGAGCGATAGGTGGTGCCGGCGATGACGAATGGTGCGTCAGTGAATGTTGATGTGGTCATGGGGATTTCTGATATCGGGATGCCGAGGCGGTCGAGCGTCGTGCAGAGCGACGCAAACCGCATTCAAATTAAAGTAAACAATCTTAAATATTGCAGGAACAGTTGTTCCCCATATTCATTTCAGCGCGGATGAAAACCCTGGACTGCGCCCATGCAATCAACCGCCACCGATAGCGCGTACAACATCGACGCGATCGGCTGCCTGCAACTGTCGTTGCGCCCAGGCGCTGCGTGGCACGATTTCACGGTTGATCGCTACCGCCACAGCCTTACCGGCCAGCGACAAGCCGGCAATCAACTCTTCCACGTTCTGGTTCGCTGGCAACTGATGCGCAGCTCCGTTTAGTTCGATTTCCATCATCGCTTCACTATTTCCAATGGGGTGCATGCTGCTCGCCTGACTTGAAACAAATCGGAGCAAAAAATTGTATTCCGCCGCACAGCAACGTCCGCAATGTCCGTCTGCGCCGCCCGTTTTGCCTTGCAGGGCAATCGCCATCCTGCAGGAACAGCCATCTCTTGCATAAAAATCAAGGCTGGTATCCATCGGAGGAGTCAGAATTCTACCATTTACCTGCATCCCGGGCGATGCATGGCGCATCGTCACTTATAATGCTTGATTCGATTCAATTCTTTCAAAATCATGGAATTAGCCAAGTCTTTCGATCCTGCCGATATAGAAGCGTTCTGGCGCACAGAATGGGAAAAACGCGGATATTACACCGCCACCACCGACGCCGACAAACCATCCTTCAGCATACAGTTACCGCCGCCTAACGTAACCGGCACCCTGCATCTGGGGCACGGTTTCAATCAGACCATCATGGATGGTTTGACGCGCTACCATCGCATGCGCAACTTCAACACGGCATGGATACCCGGCACGGATCATGCCGGCATCGCCACGCAAATCGTGGTGGAACGCCAGCTCGATGCACAAAAAATTACGCGCCACGATCTGGGCCGCGAAAAATTCATCGAGAAAGTCTGGGAGTGGAAGGAAAAATCAGGCTCCATCATTACCGGCCAGATGCGCCGCCTCGGCACCTCGCCGGACTGGAGCCGTGAATACTTCACGATGGATGAACCGCGCTCGAAAGTGGTGACGGAAGTATTCGTGCGTCTGGTCGAACAAGGCTTGATCTATCGCGGCAAACGTCTGGTCAACTGGGATCCGGTGCTCGGCACTGCCGTCTCGGATCTGGAAGTCATCTCGGAAGAAGAAGACGGCCATATGTGGAATATCCGCTATCCATTGGCGGACGGTTCCAGCTACAAGTTCCCGATTGCATACGACGAAGCCGGCAATGCGACCGAATGGGAAGAACGCAACTTCATCGTCGTCGCCACCACGCGTCCGGAAACAATGCTGGGCGACGTCGCGGTTGCCGTTGATCCTGACGACGAACGTTATACACATCTGGTCGGCAAGCTGCTGACCTTGCCGCTGTGCGATCGCGCCATTCCCATCATTGCCGACGATTACGTCGACAAGGAATTCGGCACCGGCTGCGTGAAGATCACGCCTGCGCATGACTTCAACGATTACGCTGTCGGCCAGCGCCACAACCTCGACAAGATCGGCATCCTGACGCTGGATGCCAAGATCAATGAATTCGCACCAGTCGCGTATCAAGGCATGGACCGTTACGTCGCACGCAAACAGATCGTCGCCGATCTCGATGCGCAAGGTTTGCTGGAGCTGGTCAAGCCGCACAAACTGATGGTGCCGCGCGGCGATCGCACGAATGCCGTGATCGAACCAATGCTGACCGATCAATGGTTTGTGGCGATGAGCAAACCCGCACCGGAAGGCACGCACTTCCCGGGCAAATCGATTACAGAAGTGGCACTGGAAAAAGTCGCCAGCGGCGAAGTAAAACTGCTGCCGGAAAACTGGGCCAATACCTACAACCAGTGGCTCAACAATATTCAGGACTGGTGTATTTCACGACAATTGTGGTGGGGCCATCAGATCCCGGCATGGTACGACAGCGAAGGAAAAGTCTACGTCGCACGCAATGAAGAAGAAGCCAAGGCCAAGGCTGCAGCACTGGGCTATAACGGCCCGCTGACACGCGACGAAGACGTACTCGATACCTGGTTCTCTTCCGCACTGGTGCCGTTTTCCACACTGGGCTGGCCGGAAGAAACGCCGGACTTCAAAAACTTCCTGCCATCGTCGGTACTTGTCACCGGTTTCGACATCATTTTCTTCTGGGTTGCACGCATGGTCATGATGACCACGCACTTCACCGGCAAGGTGCCATTCAACACCGTGTATGTGCATGGCCTGATCCGCGACAGCAGCGGGCAGAAAATGTCGAAGTCGAAAGGCAACACGCTCGATCCTATCGATCTGATCGACGGCATCAGCGTCGAAGACCTGGTCGCCAAACGCACGGTCGGCCTGATGAATCCGAAGCAGGCTGCGAGTATCGAAAAAGCCACGCGCAAGGAATATCCGAACGGCATTGCCGCCTACGGCACCGATGCACTGCGCTTCACGATGGCGAGCTATGCCTCGCTGGGTCGCAACATCAATTTCGATTTGCATCGCTGCGAAGGCTATCGCAATTTCTGCAACAAGCTGTGGAATGCCACCCGCTTCGTGCTGATGAATTGCGAAGGCCAGGATTGCGGCTTCGACAAAGCGGGACCATGCGCACCCGGCGATTGCCCAACGAACGGAGAAGCGGGCGGCTATACCGATTTCTCGCAAGCGGATCGCTGGATCGTCTCCAAGCTGCAACGCACCGAGGCGGATATCGCCAAGGGCTTTGCCGACTATCGCTTCGACAATATTGCGTCATCGCTGTACCAGTTCATCTGGGATGAATATTGCGACTGGTATCTGGAAGTGGCGAAAGTGCAGATCCAGACCGGCACCGAAGCGCAGCAACGCGCGACACGCCGTACGCTATTGCGCGTACTGGAAACCATCTTGCGTCTGGCGCATCCGATCATTCCATTCATCACCGAACAGCTGTGGCAAACCGTGGCACCGCTGGCCGGTCACAAAATGAATCCGGCGGGTGATTCCATCATGATGCAGCCTTATCCGGAAGCACAGCCCGGCAAGCTGGATGAGCAGGCGGAAAGCTGGATGGCGGAATTGAAATCCATGACCGACGCCTGCCGCAATCTGCGCGGCGAAATGCAGTTGTCGCCGGCCTTGCGCGTGCCGCTGATCATGGAAGCCGGCGATCCCGCACAGGCTGCGCGTCTGCAATCGTTCGCACCGTATCTGCAGGCATTGGCGAAACTGTCGGAAGTCAATGTTGCCGAGCAGTTGCCGGAATCGCCGGCGCCAGTGTCCATCGTCGGTGCTGCCAAGCTGATGCTGAAAGTGGAAATCGATGTGGCCGCCGAACGCGAACGCCTGAGCAAGGAGATTGCACGTCTGGATGGCGAAATCACCAAAGCCAACAGCAAGCTCGGCAATGAAAGTTTCGTTGCCCGCGCACCGGCGCAAGTGGTGGCGCAAGAGAAGGAACGCGTTGCCAACTTCTCCGCCACACTGGAAAAACTGCGCGAACAATTTGCCAAGCTGTAACGCGCAAGCTGCACGTTGCCGGCCAATTTAACCGGCAAGAAAAAACGCCTGACTTCGTCAAAGAAGTCAGGCGTTTTTTATTATTCAGCGCGCTGAATGAACGGCGCTATCTCAAGAATCCATCTACATGCATTACACAAACGAAAGCGTCATGCCAGGCAAGGCAACGCCGGAAAAAGCGGTCGACCAGGTTTGTCCGGGCTTGACTGGATATGCATCCGTCAGTGTGCCGGTGGCAATGATTTCACCTGCCGCCAGCGGCGCAAACTGCGCTTGCATCTTCAGGGTTTCATGCAGGTTCAACAGTGCATGCAGCGGGCTATCCAGTACATTGCTGCCGTAACCCGCGCTATGCAAAGTGAACTCTGCGCCCTCGCTGTACGACAGGGAAACGCTGGCTGCGGTCAGGATGTCCGCCAGGTTGCGTCGCGTCGCCGCTGACAGCATATGCGGTTCGCCGACGATCAGACTGCCGTGAAAGCCGAAAGCGGCAACGGCATCGGCGGCTTCAAATTTCCAGTTGGGAAACGGGCAGTCAACCAGTTCAAAGCCATGCGCCATCCATTCTATGCAATCGGCGATATCGTTCAGCGTCGCATTTTTCTTCGGCGCCCGGCGCAGTTTGAATACGATCTCCGGTTCGATGCGCGGCTGTACGGCTCCCGTCAGACTTTGCACGCCCTGATTGTTGTCGGCATAACGCACGGTATCGTCATAGATGTGCGCCCAGATCGGTGCCTTGATGGGTTCTTGTTCACCGTACTTGGGCCAGATTTTGCGATTGGTGAAACCGATCTTGCGACCGATCGGCGTTTCACCCTGCGCAATGCGAATATCGACTATGCATTTGGCAATATCGTAACCGTCGGCAATCGACAAGGCGGTTTCCTTGCTGATACAGGGAATTTGCTGCGAACTCGCTCGGGCGGCCAGTAACTGGTGCGCGTAGCGGTTGGCTTGGGTAGACATCAACATGAGGGGCTCGCGCAGAGAAATAAATGAAGCAAACGAATTGCATTCGACGCAACATTCTTACATAAGGTTCATCTCCTGCAAAGCTGCAAGCTATCTGCAAGTATAAAAAAATGGGATTGCCGGAAGCGCCTGGCATTGAACAATACCGGCGGCAATATATTGCCATTTCGACCAGTCGACAGGAATTACTTTCCTATTCGGGTCAAAAAACGATCCAGCTGGTTGGCAAAATTGCGCGTGTCACTCTGGCTGAACGCAGCCGGGCCACCAGTGTCGACGCCACTGCTGCGTAATTCATCCATAAAGGTACGCATTGTCAGTTGTTGCTGAATCGTGTCCTTGGTATAAAACTCGCCGCGCGGATTCAGTGGCAAGCCGCCTTTTTCCAGCACATCGGCAGCCAGCGGGATATCGCCGGTAATGACCAGATCGCCTTCCTGCACCAGACGCACGATTTCATTGTCGGCCACATCGAAGCCGGCCGGTACCTGTATCGCCCGGATGAAACGCGAGGGCGGCGTGCGCAATAGTTTATTCGCCACCAGTGTGACCTGCACTTCCAGCCGGTCAGCAACGCGAAAAAGCACATCCTTGATCACACTGGGACAGGCGTCGGCATCAACCCAGATTTGCATGGAATTCTTTCAGATGGAATGGCTGCTATGCGGGCTTATTGCCCGCCCCACAACTCACCGTTAGGGCCGGTTTGCGGCGCCGTGACACCGAAATGCGCGTAGGCCACTGGCGTTGCGATGCGGCCGCGCGGCGTACGTTGCAAAAAGCCTTGCTGGATCAGATACGGCTCCAGTACGTCTTCGATGGTATCGCGCTCTTCGCCGATTGCGGCAGCCAGATTGTCGAGACCGACCGGACCGCCGTTGAATTTGAACAGCACCGCTTCCAGCAACTTGCGATCCATCACATCGAAACCGACCGGATCGACATCCAGCATCACCAGCGCAGCATCGGCCATGGCCTTGGTAATGTCGCCATTGCCTTTGACTTCCGCATAATCACGCACGCGGCGCAGCAGGCGATTCGCAATACGCGGCGTGCCGCGACTGCGCTTGGCGATCTCGAATGCACCGTCTTCATCGATAGGTGCATTCAACAATGACGAGCTGCGTGTGACGATCTTGGTCAATTCCAGCGGCGTGTAAAACTCCAGCCGCGCCACGATGCCGAAACGATCGCGCAAGGGATTGGTCAGCATGCCGGCACGCGTCGTGGCGCCGACTAATGTGAATGGTTGCAGGTCGAGTCGCACCGATCGAGCTGCCGGACCTTCGCCTATCATGATGTCAATCTGATAGTCCTCAAGCGCAGGATACAAAATTTCTTCGACCACCGGCGACAGGCGATGGATTTCGTCGATGAACAGCACGTCGTTGGCTTCGAGATTGGTCAGCAGCGCAGCCAGATCGCCGGCGCGTTCCAGCACCGGGCCGGAAGTCTGGCGCAGATTGACGCCCATTTCGCGCGCGATGATGTGCGCCAATGTGGTCTTGCCCAAACCCGGCGGGCCGAACAGCAAGGTGTGGTCCAGCGCTTCGCGCCGTTGCCGCGCGGCGGTAATGAATATCTCCAACTGGCCGCGGATTTTTTCCTGCCCCACATATTCGTCCAGGTGTTTGGGGCGCAGTGCGCGCTCGATCGCCTCTTCATTGGCGGAAGCGGGCGTGGCGGCAATGATGCGTTGTTCGCTGAAATCGTCGGTTTGAATACTCATGGTCGCATTGTAGCGTGAGGGCAGCGGAATTTAGTCACAGAGCATTTGCACTCAGGCTTTTGACAGTGCCTTCAGCGCCAGCTTGATGCCGTCGGAAACACCACTACCGGCCGGCACCTGCTTCATCGCCAGCAGCGCTTCCTTGTCGGAGTAACCCAGCGCCAGCAGTGCATTCAGAATATCGGATGTAGCATCGCTGTGAATCGCACCGCCGGCGGCGCCCAGATCGGCGCCGAGTTTGCCTTTCAATTCCAGCAGCAGACGTTCCGCAGTTTTCTTGCCTATACCGGGAATTTTGGTCAGGCGTCCGGCTTCCTGCAAGGTGATGGCATTCGACAAATCGGCCACCGACATGCCGGACAAAATCGACAAGGCGGTACGTGCGCCTATGCCGGTGATCTTGACCAGTTGTTTGAACACATTGCGTTCTTCCGCAGTGCCGAAGCCGAACAGAATGTGCGCATCTTCGCGTACCGTCAGATGCGTCAGCAGGGCGACTTTTTCACCCAGGCCGGGCAGATTGTAGAAGGTGCTCATAGGCACGTTGACTTCATAACCAACACCATTGCAATCAACCAGCAATTGCGGCGGATTTTTCTCGAGCAGAGTTCCAGAGAGACGACCTATCATCGTGACGACCTTGGTAATAAGGGTTGTAAATTGCTAAATGCGTAAGCGTGCATTATCCGACCAGGCGGCCGCCGCGCACGCGCAAGCCTTTTTTCGCCAGCTCCGGCGCCAGAGCGCCCAGCATACTCAGAGTTTCACCGCTATGCGCATGACAGATTGCCACGCCCAGCGCATCGGCCGCATCGGTGCCGGGCAAACCGGATAGCTTCAACAAGCGTTGCACCATATCCTGCACCTGCGCTTTTTGCGCCTTGCCCTGCCCCACCACCGCCTGCTTGACCTGCAAGGCCGTGTACTCGGCCACAAATAAGTCAGCGCCCACTAATGCGCAAATCGCAGCACCACGTGCCTGTCCAAGCAAGAGAGTCGATTGGGGATTGACGTTGACGAAAACTTTTTCTATCGCCGCGCAATCCGGTTTGTAGGTTGCGATTACTTCCGCAACACTGACAAGTATGGTTTTGAGACGCTGCGGCAAATCGGCATCCGGCGTCTTGATGGTGCCCGAGGCAATGTAGCTGAGCTTGTTGCCCTGCTTCTCGATCACGCCGAAACCGGTAGTACGCAAGCCGGGATCGATGCCGAGAATTTTCATGGGATATATGGGTAGAGTTAGGTTGATGCGACCTTGGTCGCATCAAGCTTTTTGCTTAATTTATTGTTTAGTGACGGAAATGCCGGGTACCGGTCAGCATCATCACGATGCCGTGTTCGTCAGCTGCGTCGATGACTTCCTGATCGCGCATCGAACCGCCCGGATGGATCACCGAGGTTGCACCCGCTTCAACCACGACATCCAGACCATCGCGGAACGGGAAGAATGCATCCGACGCAACAGCGGTGCCGACCAGCGACAAACCTGCATTTTGCGCCTTGATCGCTGCGATGCGCGCCGAATCAATACGGCTCATCTGGCCAGCGCCCACGCCCATCGTCATGCCATTGGCGCAGAACACGATCGCATTCGATTTGACGAACTTGGCAACGCGCCACGCGAACATCAGATCCTGCAATTGCTGCGGCGTCGGTTGCTTCTTGCTGACGATTTTCAATTCGGCCAGCGCGACATTTTTCGCATCCGGCGATTGCACCAGCAAGCCGCCGCCTACGCGTTTGAAGTCGTGACTGTTGACTGCATCGCCGAGCGGGATTTCCAGCAAGCGGACGTTTTGTTTCGCGGCGAATATTTTCTTCGCCTGTTCGGTAAATGATGGCGCAATCAGCACTTCGACAAATTGCTTGGCAACCGCTTCCGCCGCATTGCCATCGACTTCGCGATTGAAGGCGATGATGCCGCCAAAGGCTGAAGTCGGATCGGTTTGCAATGCCTTGCTGTAAGCCTCGAACGGCGTAATGCCGACTGCCACGCCACAAGGATTAGCGTGCTTGATGATGACGCAAGCTGCTTCATCAAAAGTCTTCACGCATTCCCATGCAGCATCTGCATCGGCGATATTGTTGTACGACAGTTCCTTGCCCTGCAATTGCGTGTAGTTCGCCAGTGCGCCGACCTGCGGATTGCTTTCGCGATAGAAGGCTGCCGACTGATGCGGGTTTTCGCCATAGCGCATTTCCTGCACTTTTTCAAAATGCAGGTTCAGCGTAGCCGGATAGGAACTGCGCGTTGCGTGCTGCTTGTCCGCACCCAGCGAAGTGAAATAGTTGGTGATCGCACCATCGTATTGCGCAGTATGCGCGAACACTTTTTTCGCCAGCGCGAATTTGGTTTCGTACGTTGCTTCACCGTTGTTGGTGTTCAATTCATGCAACACCAGGCTGTAATCGGAAGGATCGCAAATGACGATCACATCCTTGTGATTCTTGGCGGACGAACGCAGCATGGCGGGGCCGCCGATATCGATATTTTCAATTGCATCTTCCAGCGAGCATTCGGCCCGCGCAACAGTTTGCTGGAATGGATACAGATTGACGACCACCATATCGATGGTGGGAATGTCGTGTTTGCTCAGCGCAGCAACATGCTCGGGGAAATCGCGGCGCGCCAGAATGCCGCCATGCACTTTCGGATGCAGCGTCTTGACGCGGCCGTCCAGCATTTCCGGGAAGCCGGTGTAATCGGCAACTTCCGTCACGCTGATACCGTTTTCCGCCAGCAATTTTGCAGTGCCGCCGGTCGACAGAATGTTAACGCCCATGGCGGACAAGGCGCGTGCAAAATCGAGTACGCCTGTTTTGTCGGAAACTGAGATGAGAGCTTGTTTGATCATGATGGGATAGGTGGACTAATTTAAATAAGGTAAAGGCGCAAGGCAATCTATCTTCGCGGGCTTGTTGCCCTTGCCTTATTTACTTCCTGCGCGAATAACAGGAAGAAAGGTATTGCAGCAGACGTTTGCACTACTTTGACAATGAATTCTACCCGCGCCTTACAGCATGTCGTGCTGTTGCAACTTCTTGCGCAGGGTGTTGCGATTGATGCCCAGCATGTCGGCGGCGTGCGACTGATTACCTTCGGCACGCTCCATGACTGCTTCCAGTATCGGCTTTTCGACAGTAAATACCACCATCTCGTAAACATTCGATGGCATTTGCTCGCCCAGATCCCTGAAATATTTTTCCAGGCTTTTCTTGACGACGTCTTGAATATTATCTTTGCTCATGTGTTCGTTGATTGCGCGTTTTTATAATCGTTTTTATAAATTTCCGGAGCCGGCTATCGCCATGTCAATGACAATAACGGACCGGTTATCAGGCGGCCAACTTTTCTTCAGTCGGACGATATTGTAACCGTTCGCCATGGGTCAGCTGCAACTCAAAAAATTCATTCACGGCCGCCAGTTGCTGTTCACAGTCTTCCAGGCGGTTCATCTGCTGGCGAAATGCTTCACCGCCTATCAGCTCGCGCACATACCAGCCTATGTGCTTGCGCGCCGTACGTACGCCCAGATACTCGCCGTAAAAAGCATAGTGTGCGCGCAAATGCTCATCCATCAGGGACCGCACTTCAGAAATCAGCGGCGCCGGCAAATACGTGCCTGTATGCAGGTAATGCACGATCTCGCGAAATATCCACGGTCGCCCCTGTGCAGCGCGACCTATCATAATCGCATCGGCACCCGTGGCCTCCAGCACGAACTTCGCCTTCTCCGGCGTCGTAATGTCGCCGTTTGCCACAACGGGGATCGATACCGCTGCCTTGACCGCAGTAATCATCTCGTACTCTGCTTCGCCACTGTAACCATCGGCACGCGTGCGACCATGCAAAGTCAACATCGCAATACCGCTCTGCTCGGCAATACGTGCAATGTTCAATGCATTCTTGTGCGCCCTATCCCAACCGGTGCGAAACTTCAGCGTGACCGGTACATCGACTGCGGCAACCACGGCTTCGAGAATGTCCGCCACCAGCGATTCGTGTTGCAACAAGGCAGAACCGCACCAGCTGTTGCAGACTTTCTTGACCGGACAACCCATATTGATGTCGATAATTTGCGCACCGCGATCGACGTTGAATTTTGCACATTCAGCCAGCATCAGCGGATCGGCACCGGCGATCTGCACCGCCTTCGGCTCCACTTCGCCATCGTGATTCGTCCGGCGCGTGGATTTGTCGGTCGCCCACAAACGCGGATTGGAGGCCGCCATCTCGGACACCGCATAACCGGCGCCCAGTTGCTTGCACAATTGGCGAAACGGTCTATCGGTCACCCCCGCCATCGGGGCGACAAACACATTGTTCGGTAGGGAATAAGGGCCGATGTTCACGACGCAGGCTGACAGTGGGAGAAAGCGCTATTTTATCTGCATCTGCCAGCGGGCCAGTCGCGTTTTAGATTAAAAGCAATGAAATAGGGCAAACGTTGTATTTCATGGCGCTTTTGTTATCAATCTGCTTATGCCGCGTTATCGCTTTCGTCCAGCGTGGCATGCGCAAGATGTGCAACATCAGCCCATTTCAGTATCTGAAAATGCGCACCATCCCAACTGACGCGATTGATGCTGGCATTAAGTACATCGAAATCGCGCGGATGTTCGTAACCCATGCTCTTTGCATGACGATAAACGGAATCCAGCACGCCACCATGCGTGACGATGGCAATTTTCCGGTAGCCGGGCGTATTAGCCAGGCCGGCAATGGCTGCAATGGCACGCGTTGAAAATTCACGCAGCGTTTCTGCATGAAACTCACCTGGCGGATAACGCGCATCGATATCGCGTCCTTTCC
Source organism: Herminiimonas sp. NPDC097707 (assembly GCF_044761395.1). Lineage (NCBI taxonomy): Bacteria > Pseudomonadati > Pseudomonadota > Betaproteobacteria > Burkholderiales > Oxalobacteraceae > Herminiimonas > Herminiimonas sp. NPDC097707. Next base: position 225,062 of record NZ_JBIWCI010000002.1, read on the forward strand.
AGGCCGTATATTCGTCCGGATAGCGCGCATGGATTTCCGGATGCAACAAACCTTCCAGGGCGCCAAAACAGCGCTCGCGCAAATCCTTGTGCAGTTGCACACTCATGCCGCGCGGTATCGCAATTCCCTGCGCCGTACCCAATGCGCGTTTCAAGTCGCTGGAAAAAATGGCATCCAAGGGTTCATCCAGCAAAGCACGGCCAAGCGCCGCAACTTGCCGCACACCTTCACGATTCAAATCGATATCGGTATGCCCCTGCAGCCGCTTCTCGACATTCCAATCGGTTTCGCCGTGGCGAATCAACAGTATTTCAGTCATGTTTTATTTCGTTGTCGGCAACACAGCCGGATTCAATCCATACCATCCGCAGAGGCTGGCCTGCGCCAGCACGTGTCCGGCAATCGCATCGCGTACTTGCGCACCCGTGAACTTACCATCGACTGGAACCTGTGCAATATCCAGTGCGTACAAGGTGAATACATAACGATGCACGATCGCATCGTTCCACGGCGGGCACGGGCCATCATAACCAAAATAATCGCCCGCCATTTGTGCATCCTGCGCAAACCAGCCGGTGTAATCGTTGAGGCCCTGACGTGGATTAATCTGCGCGCCGTCTATCGGCGAGGCAGTAATCGCCGGGCCGGATTTGCCGCGCGGCGTGACGCCGTCACTGAATGACGCGGCGTCAATCTGCGCAATACCGGGCGGCACATCGACCAGCACCCAGTGAAAGAAATCGACACGCGGCAAATCGGCCGGCACGGTTTTGCCTTCCTGATTAACGTCGTCGCCGCGCGAAGGCACATCGGGATCGTGCACGATCAAGGTCAGCGATTTTGTACCAGCGGGCACATCACTCCACGCCAGATGCGGATTTTTATTGGTGGACAAGGCGACATGCGTCACCGGATCGATCACGCAAAATGCGTACTCACCAGGAATCGCAGCGCCGTCCTCAAAATCATCACTCCATAACTTCATCATGTGCCCACCTGTTTTCTGTGACGCTATTTTACCGGCCGCTGCATCAACACAGCGGCAAGTCAAATCGCCGGCTTGACCTGCAACCAGAATGTCACCGGCCCATCGTTGGTCAATGATACCTGCATGTCGGCGCCGAACTCTCCGGTCGCGACCTGCGCATGTCTTTGTGCGGCCTGCGCAACGAAATAATCAAACAGCTTGCGCGCCAGTTCCGGCGCGGCTGCCGGCGTGAAAGACGGGCGCGTGCCGGAGCAGGTGTCGGCGGCCAGTGTGAATTGCGGCACCAGCAGCAAACCGCCGGCAACATCCATCACACTGCGATTCATCTTGCCGGCATCGTCGGCAAACACGCGATACGCCAACAACTTGCCCAGCAAGGCATCTGCCTCCTTCTGCGTGTCGCCGCGCTCTGCGCATAGCAACACCATCAAACCCGCATCGATGGCGCCTATCGTGGCGTCATTCACCACGACGCTGGCGCACGTCACCCGCTGCAACAAGGCAATCATGCAGAATCTTTACAAAAGCAGTTCATGAACACCTGTTTGATTACGACAAGGTAACGCGCGCAAATTTACGCTTGCCAACTTGCACCACGACGGTGCCCGCTTCCACTTTCAAGGCCTTGTCGCTAATCACCGTGCCATCGATACGCACACCACCCTGCTCGACCATGCGCAAGGCTTCCGACGTCGAAGCGCACAGATTCGCCTGCTTCAGCAATTGGCCGATACCGAGCGGCGCACCACTCAAAGCCAGCTCGGGAATATCGTCCGGAATACCGCCCTTGGAGCGATTGACGAAATCGGCCAGCGCATCTTCAGCGGCCTGCACCGAGTGGAAGCGCGCAACGATTTCCTGCGCCAGCAAGACCTTGATATCGCGCGGATTGCGGCCGCCCTCGACTTCCTGCTTGAACTGCGCAATCTCAGCCAGCGAACGGAAGGACAACAACTCGTAATAACGCCACATCATCACATCAGAAATACTCATCAGCTTGGCGAACATCGTGTTGCCCGGCTCGGTGATGCCGATGTAATTGCCTTTCGATTTGGACATCTTTTCGACGCCGTCCAGACCTTCCAGCAAAGGCATGGTCAAAATGCATTGCTGCTCCTGACCGTAACTCTTTTGCAATTCGCGACCGACCAGCAAATTGAATTTCTGATCGGTGCCGCCCAGTTCCAGATCCGACTTCAGCGCCACCGAATCGTAGCCCTGCATCAGCGGGTACAGGAATTCATGCAGTGAAATCGGCGTATTCGACTGAAAACGCTTGGTGAAATCTTCGCGCTCCAGTATTCGCGCCACCGTGTATTTCGCCGACAGCTCAATCATTCCGCGTGCGCCCAGCGGATCGCACCATTCGGAGTTGTAACGGATCTCGGTGCGCGCCGGGTCCAGCACCAGGCTGGCTTGTGCAAAATAGGTTTTCGCGTTCTCGCTGATCTGCTCTTTCGTCAATGGCGGACGCGTGATATTGCGCCCGGACGGGTCACCTATCATCGAGGTAAAATCGCCGATCAAAAAGATCACCTGATGGCCCAGATCCTGCAACTGACGCATCTTGTTCAGCACGACAGTGTGCCCAAGGTGCAAATCCGGTGCGGTAGGGTCCAGACCGAGTTTGATGCGCAAAGGCTTGCCGCTCTGTTCGGAGCGCGCCAGTTTTTGCGCGAACTCGGTCTCGATTAACAATTCTTCAACACCGCGCTTGGCGACCGTCAAGGCCTCCTGCACTGCGTCGGAGAGAGGCAATAGTGTCGCTTTGCTACTTGAAGAAACGTCCATGTTTTGGAAAAAAAGTGTAAGAAATAGAGGTAAGAAAAGCAGAAGTGGTTACAATGCTTTTCGATATGATTTTCAGGCACTTATAACCTTGCCGTTCATCAACAATAAAAGCAAGAGCACTGAACAAGCGGCAGATTTTAACTTATTGCATGTTCACATTAAATAAATTCCTGAGCGCAAGCTCCCGTTACAAAAGTCTTTTACTCGGCTCCTCTCGCAAGACACGCGTCATTTCCGGCTCCGCACTGGTGCTGGCAGTATGCGCTTTTGGCGCCGCAGGCGTGGCGCCTATGGCGCCCGACGCAGACGATTTGCCGATCAAATCCATTACGCAGGAATTAGCCTTGCCGCATCTGGCCGAGCAAATTGCTGCGCTGGAAGCCAAGCCGCAAAACTATATCAGCGAAGAACGGGTGCGTTCCGGCGATACGTTGGCCACCTTGCTCGATCGCCTGGGTGTAGACGACAACGAGGCCGCCGCCTTCATCAAGTCAGACCCGATTGCCCGCAGCGTCATGCAGTTGAAAGCCGGCAAACGCGTGCAGGCGCAAACCGACGCAAACGGTGAATTGAACTGGCTCAGCAGCACGGTTTCCGGCGGCCGCAACGAAGCGCTCACGAATATCGTGATCACGCGCGAAGGCAATCGCCTCAAGGCAGCCGAAATGCCGGTCGCGATGGAAAAGCGCATCGAGATGCGCTCCGGCACCATCCGCTCCTCGCTGTTTGCCGCGACCGATGCTGCGCAAATTCCCGACAACATTGCATCGCAAATCGTTGACATGTTTTCCACCAACATCGACTTCGGTTCCGATCTGCGCCGCGGCGACCGCTTCAACGTGGTCTATGAAACCTTTTGGCAAAACGGCGAGTACGTACACGCCGGCCGCGTGCTGGCGGGCGAATTCATGAACGGCCCGGCAACGTATCAATCGGTCTGGTTTGAAGAGCCAGGCAACACGCAAAGCGGCGGCTATTACAGCTTCGACGGCAAATCATTGAAAAAAGCTTTCCTGAAATCGCCGCTTGAATTTTCGCGTATCTCATCCGGCTTCTCGCTGCGCAAACATCCGATTTCCGGCAAGTGGAAAGCACATAAGGGCGTTGATTTCGCCGCCGCGACTGGCACCGCCATCCGCGCTTCCGGCGATGGCGTCATCGATTTCGCCGGCAAACAGGGCGGCTACGGCAATGTGGTCGTTATCAAGCACTGGTCGAAATATTCCACCGCCTACGCCCACATGAGCCGCTTCGCCGCCAATATGCGCAAAGGCACCAAAGTCAGCCAGGGGCAGGTAATCGGCTATGTTGGCACCACCGGCTGGTCGACCGGCCCGCATTTGCATTATGAATTCCGCGTCAACAACGAGGCACGCGACCCCATGTCGGTTGATATCCCGAATGCGGCGCCTTTGACTGCGGCGCAAATGCAGCGTTTCCGCAACGTCGCTGGCGATATGTCGCACCGCTTTGCGCTGCTGGTTCCGGAAAACAGCAATACCCGACTGGCGGCGAAGTAAGCAAAACACTCCCACTGCGTAAAACTGCAGCAAAAAACCGTTCGTTCGGTGCAGAGTGACTTAAAATCACTTTTCCTCGACGAACGGTTTTTTTATGTCCACTCCTGATACCCGCCCCGCTCTTTTCATCGGCTTGATGTCCGGCACCAGCCTCGATGGCGTCGATGGCGTACTGACAGCATTTTCCCCCGATGGCATGCCGCAACAAACTCTGGCCGCTGCCTACGTCGCGTTTTCAGACTCTTTGCGCGCCGAACTGATGGCCCTGCAAACTGCAGGGCCGGATGAAATCCATCGCGAAGCCCTGGCGGCCCATCAGTTGGCCGAATACTATGCGGAATGCGTAAGTACACTGTTGCGCGAAGCGAAAGTCGGGCCGGAAAACGTACTGGCAATCGGCGTGCACGGGCAAACCATACGGCACCGGCCGGAAGCCGGCTACACGCGTCAGACCAACAATCCGGCCGCGCTGGCCGAATGGACGGGTATCGATGTGGTGGCAGATTTCCGCAGTCGCGATATTGCTGCCGGCGGCCAGGGCGCACCGCTGGTGCCGGCCTTCCATCACGCGCTGTTCAGCGACGCCGGAGAAAACCGCGTACTCGTCAATATCGGCGGCATCTGCAATATCAGCGTCTTGTCGCAAGATCGCAATGCGCCTGTGATTGGCTTCGATACCGGCCCCGGCAACGTCTTGATGGATGCATGGATAGCGCAGCACAACGGCCAGCCTTATGACGCCAATGGCGACTGGGCGAAGACCGGCAAAGTAAATGCCGCGCTGTTGAAAGCACTGCGTGACGAAGCATTTTTCAGCATGCCTCCACCAAAAAGCACGGGGCGCGACCTGTTTCATCCAGCCTGGCTGGCGCACAAGCTGGCCGACTTCCCGCAGATACACAGCGCCGATGTGCAGGCTACACTCGCCGTTTTCACGGCGACCACCTTGAGCGATGCAATCAAGACGCATGCCCCGCAAACCCAGGCAGTCTATGTCTGCGGCGGCGGTGCCTACAACGATTATCTGATGACGCTGATCCACTATGCGCTCAGACTGCACAATCCATCGATACAGGTCGCCTCGACTGCCGCGCTGGGCGTGGCGCCGAATCAGATGGAGGCGCTGGCCTTTGCGTGGCTGGCACAGCGCTTTTACATGCGCGAACCGGGCAATCTGCCTTCGGTAACGGGAGCACGCGGCTTACGCATTCTGGGCGCGCTGTATCCGGCCTGAGTTTCCTCTCGCGATACAGACGTAAAAAAAGCGCAGAATCTTCTGCGCTTTTTTGTTTCAGGCCATGAGGCCCGAAGAGGGAGTGATATCAAGCGGTAAAGGACGAGCCGCAACCGCAAGTTGTCGTTGCGTTAGGATTCTTGATGACGAATTGCGCGCCTTCCAGATCATCCTTGTAATCGATTTCTGCGCCGACCAGATATTGATAGCTCATGGAATCGATCAACAGCTGTACGCCGTTCTTGGTCATCGTGGTGTCGTCTTCATTGACGATTTCATCAAACGTGAAACCGTACTGGAAGCCGGAGCAACCGCCGCCCTGCACGAACACGCGCAACTTCAAATCCGGATTACCTTCATCCTCGATCAGTTCGGCAACCTTGGCTGCAGCGCTGTCGCTGAAAAGGATAGGGGATGGCATTTCGGCAATTGCATTCATTTCAAACTCCTGCTGGAAAACGATACTTCATTATAGACCTGAGTCAGACTTTACGTATTATTGGCAGCAAGTACGGGCATAGCCAACTTCAAAATCGGCTCTTCCATCGTATCGTGCGTCAATTTCCCCGAAACGACAGCGCCGCCATGCATCTCCAGCGCCTTGTAATGCACATCGCCAGTTATGCGGGCTTTCGGCTGCAATTCAAGTAGTTCCGACGAATATACCGGTCCGACGATAACACCATTGACGAGCAAATGCGCAACGCGTACTTCGCCTTCGACCTTGGCATGTTCGGAAATCACCAGCATACTGGTTTCATCCGCATCCGCGATCACATCGCCCTTCACACAGCCATCGATGCGCAATCCACCCTTGAAATGCACATTACCTGCAATATTTGTTGCTGCGCCAATCAGACTATCAATCGTACTTTTTGTTTTCCGGCTAAACATGATGACGCTCCTTTACAAATCTGTAGACTGTTGCGCACGCATCGTGCCTTTTTCAAGAACCTTGATCTGGACTGATTTGACCGTCGCACCTTCTGGCAGGGCCAGCACCCCTTCGATACGCTGATAATGCCTGAACGATAGCCTGAACTTATCGGCGGCGTCCGGTTTCGGGAGGGTCATGATAGCACTTTTGCCCTCCTGCACCAGTGTCACAACCAGCTGGTAGTTCCCTATGAAATCAGAGACCAGTTTACCGCCTTGCATCAATAATAGTCGATAACGCAATTGCCCCGGCTCAGCCATATCCGCCTTGAAACGGCGTATCGTGATGCCTTGCGCCCCGGTATTGGTTGGCAACAGGCTCTCGAAGAAGGAAAGATCATCCTTCAGTTTGCTGTTTTCCGACTCCAGCGTCTTGATCTGCCGGGTCAGTTGCGCCTGCAACGAGCGCTCTATATTCAGCTGGCTTTCCGCTGCATTGACCGTGGTTTGAAAGCGGTCGCGCTCGGCGCTGATCTGCTTGATCTGTTCCTGAATCTCGACCAGTTGTGGTGCGCTTGCCCCCTTGTTGAAACTGGTAAAGCTGCGTCCCAAATCGTAGGCCCACATCGCAATCGCCGCACTCAAACCCAGCACGACAGCAATCACGATCACGCGCAAAGGCCAGGGCAGATGATTCTTGATCGTCATCCGCGGCGCGGAAATGGACCAGCGCTGCCACCATAGCTTGCGCTGCAATGATTTGAAAACCGGTTTCGGTGCCTGCTTTGCTTTCGTCATGCTATTGCGCGTGTTTCATTACGGCAGCACCGGCACGTGCAGCAAACCGGTTGTTTCCGGCAGGCCGAACATCAAATTCATGCATTGCACCGCCTGGCCAGAAGCGCCTTTTACCAGATTGTCCTGCACAACCAGTATCACGATCGTGTCGCCATCATTTGGGCGGTGCAAGGCAATGCGCAACATATTCGACGCGCGCGTGGAACGCGTTTCAGGATGCGAACCGAAAGGCATTACATCGACGAAGGGTTCGTTGGCGTAGGCATTTTCAAAGAGTGCTTGCAAGGCCGCGTTGTCCATCTCTTTCGTCAGGCGCGCATACATCGTCGAATGCATGCCCCGTATCATCGGCACCAGATGCGGCGCAAACAGCAGACCGACTTTATGCCCGGTCAAGGTCTGCAAGCGCTCTACCGTTTCAGGTGAATGCCTGTGGCCGGATACGCCATATGCCTTGAAGTTGTCGCCCGCTTCCGCAAACAGCATGCTCACTTCCGCCTTGCGACCGGCGCCCGACACACCTGATTTGCAGTCGGCGATCAAATGCGATGCATCGATGACATCCGCCTTCAACAGCGGCGCCAAGCCCAGTTGCATGGTCGTTGGATAACAGCCGGGATTGCCGACGATGCGCGCCTTGCGGATTGCATCCCGGTTCAGTTCAACCAGGCCGTAGGCAGCTTCTTTCAACAGATCAGGGCAGCTATGCGGCATCTTGTACCACTGCTCAAACGCGGCAAGATCCTGCAAGCGGAAGTCGGCTGCCAGATCGATCACCTTGACGCCGGCCGCCAGCAATTCCGGCGCCTGCGCCATTGCCACACCGTGCGGCGTGGCAAAAAAGACCACATCGCATTCAGTTAATTTAGCTTTGTCCGGCGAGGAAAACGCCAGATCGACGCGGCCGCGCAACGATGGGAACATGTCGGAAACCGGCAAACCATCTTCTTTGCGCGAGGTAATCGCAGTCAATTCGACTTCCGGGTGTGTCGCCAAAATACGCAACAACTCGACGCCCGTATAACCGGTACCACCGACGATGCCAACCTTGATCATGTTTCTTCCTAGCAAACTTTACTTCGTTTTATTTTAACAGGCGATGCCGCCGCATTGCTTGGGCGACCTCAGGAAAAGATGTAACACCCGGGGTTGAACAAACGGGGACCCAGATGAAAAAAGCCGCCAGGTGCAAACCAGGCGGCTTTTCGGTGCGCTGAAAACGCGCGCACTTTCGTGAATATTAACGCTTGGAGAACTGTTTTGCGCGACGAGCTTTGCGCAGACCAACCTTTTTACGTTCAACTTCACGTGCATCGCGAGTAACAAAGCCGGCTTTCGACAGCTCTGGTTTCAAGGTTGCATCGTAGTCGATCAGGGCACGGGTAATGCCGTGACGCACAGCACCCGCTTGACCGGATTCGCCGCCGCCGTTGACGTTGACCATGATGTCGAAAGTTTCGACATTGTTGGTCAATTCCAGAGGTTGACGAATCACCATCAGGCCGGTTTCGCGCGAAAAATATTCATTCGCTGGCTTGCCGTTGACGACGATCTGGCCGGAGCCCGATTTGATGAAAACGCGAGCCACTGCACTTTTGCGACGGCCGGTTCCGTAGTTGTAGTTACCGATCATGTCCGTTCCTTACAGTTCAAGTGCTTTTGGTTGCTGCGCGGCGTGCGGATGAGTTTCCTCAGCGTACACTTTGAGCTTCTTGATCATCGCGTAGCCGAGTGGGCCTTTAGGCAACATGCCCTTGACCGCTTTCTCGAGCGCACGACCTGGAAAACGCTCTTGCATTTTCTTGAAGTTGGTTTCATAGATACCGCCTGGATAACCAGAGTGGCGATAGTATGTTTTGTCTGTTGCTTTGGTACCGGTCACGCGCAGTTTGCCTGCGTTGACGACGACAATGAAGTCGCCTGTATCGACGTGAGGGGTAAATTCCGGTTTGTGTTTGCCGCGCAGTCGGAGTGCCACTTCGCTGGCAACACGTCCGAGGACTTTGTCCGTCGCGTCAATCACGAACCAATCGCGCTGGACTTCGTGTCCTTTAGCGGAGAAGGTTTTCATGATGACTTCCTAAATAATTAAATCGCTCAAATGGTGGTTACGCGCGCCCTGCTGCCTTGTTTGCCCGCGTACTCGGCCTTGTTATCTCTTCCTGAGCAAACGAAAGAACCGCAGATTATAGTCTTTTCAAGGACTTAGCGTCAAATTTAATCTTCCCGGGACAAGCATTTTCTCGTGCCGTCCTTGCTATTGCGCGTCTTGCAAGACAAAAGTCGCATCGACCCGGTGATTTACACGCTTATTGAACGCCGGCCAAACAGTTACAATGACACAACTAAACGCAACTGAATGAGAAAACCATGGAATGCACAGTACGTTGGACCGGCTTGTCCGGCATGACTTTTTTGGCTGAAACTGGCTCTGGCCACATCGTCGCGATGGATGGCGCGCCGGAAGGTGGGGGCCGTAACTTGGCGCCGCGCCCGATGGAAGTAGTCTTGCTGGGCACTGGCGGCTGCACCGCCTACGATGTGGTCGTGATCCTGCGCAAGAGCGGCCAGGACGTGCGCGGCTGCGAAGTGTCGCTCAAATCGGAGCGCGCAGAAACCGATCCGAAAGTCTTCACCAAGGTCCACTTCCACTTCACCGTCAGCGGCCGCAACCTGAAAGCCAATGTGGTGGAGCGCGCCATCAAGCTCTCGCACGACAAATACTGCTCGGCGTCGATCATGATGGAGAAAACAGCAGAAATCACACACTCGTTCGAGATCGTGGACGACGCAGCGCCTGCTGCTGCCTGATTTACCGCGTGACTGGAAACGTCACGCGCAAGACCAAGCTGTTTTTCTCCCGGAGCTGATTGCAAAGATCAGCTCCGATAGCTTCCCGCCTGTTATTAAATGTAATAAGCGGTCGTGGTCATGATCTTGGACATTGCCTGCATGCCTTTTTGCGCCAGCGGCGACACGGCTTGCGCACCCAGAGCTTGTGCAGCGGAGCCATGCGCCACTTCATCGGCACTCATTTGCGCGACCACTGCCAGCGACTTCGCATCCTGCGGTGGCAAACGGTTCATATGCTCATTCAGATGCGCTTCAACCTGACGCTCGGTTTCCACCACAAAACCCAGACTGCGCGCATCGCCCAGCTTCGCCGCAACCGTACCCAGGGCATAGGCGCCGGCATACCAAAGCGGGTTCAATAAACTTGGGCGCGAGCCCAGCTCACGCAAACGCTGCGCGGTCCACGCCAGATGATCTTCTTCTTCGCGACCGGCCAGTTCAAATTGCTGTTTGATGGCATCGCTATGCGCGAACTGCGCCTGCGCCTGGTACAGCGCCTGTGCGCACACCTCGCCGACATGATTGACCCGCATCAGGCCTGCGCTATGCCGGCGCTCGGCATCGCCCAGCACGCCATCTGCAACACCGCTTGCCGGACTCGGGCGCGAAGCGGCAGACACGCCGCTGATCACACGCAAAGCGCTATCGAAATGCCGGATGAAGCGATCAAAAGGACTTATGTATTTCATATCCTGCTCAAGGTAAGGTTTGTTGTAAGGGGGCGACGTGCCATCTCAATACTGGCCGTCTTTTGCGAAATGCTAACGCATGTCAAAAAGAATTTGTACGAACTTCACTTAGCCTGTATCAGTAATCTGTGAATTGCGGAACGTTATACACCAACAATCCGAAAAAATAACAGACCACCCCTTCCGCTCCAAAAATGAAAATTGCACACTTCCTGTTGACAGGCATCGGCTTCCTTGCCGGCATGGCAGATGCCCAGCCAGCCATGACTATTTACGGCACCTTCAAAGAAAATGGGAGTCCGCAACCTACCGACGCCGGCGGAGCCAAAACAGCTTTCATCAACGATGGCGCACCCTCATCTATTAGTATGTACGGCACCATAGACAGTGGCATACGTCATGTAACGAATACCACTGCAAGTGGAGGCAGCACCACAAAGCTGGGGTCTAACGGCGAGTATTACAACAACCGTCTCGGCATCAAAGGTACGGAAAATCTGGGCGGCGGCCTGAATGTGCACTTCCACCTGGAAAGCGGATTCAACACCGGCACCGGCGAACTCGACAACAAGGAAAATCGCCTGTTCAACCGGATTTCATCCATCGGCATCGCCGGCTCCTTCGGCTCCCTCGACTTCGGCCGCCAGCCATCGGTTGCCTGCAAGGCGGTTTATTCCTACGAGCCCTTTCAGTATCGCTATGTGCATATCATTCCGCTGGCAGGCGCAGTCGCCGGCAATATCGATGGCAAGGTACGCAGTCCGTATGGGCCGATGAACAGCTTTGGAACGATAGATGGCCCCCGTTTCAGCAACGGCATCCAGTATTTCGGCAAGTTCGGCAGCTTTACCGCGAGCGCGGAATACATCATGGGCGAAGTCCCCGGCAGCAGCCGCAATCAGGCGGCCAAGGCAGTCGGGCTCGTCTATAACGACGGCATCTTTACTGTCGGCGGCGCCTACACCAAACAAAAACCAAACATCGCCGCCGCCGGTGCAATTACCCCCGATTACCGTGAGCAAAACCAGATCACCTTCGGCGGCGGCTACAAGATAGATGCCCTCCGCATTACCGGCGGCTATATCAACACCACAACGGCCATTACCAGTCAGGCAAAAAACATCTGGCTGGGCGCGCGTTACGATTTCACGTCGGCCGCCAGCCTGACGGCCGGTTATTACCGCACCACGCTAGAAGCTACGCGAAATGAAATCGCCAGACGCAACTTGCTGATCGTCGGTGCCACTTACGCCCTGTCGCCGCGCACCAGCCTATATGCCGATATCGATCAAGCCGTATTGCATGGGCTTGCCTCTCTGCCGCCCGGCAGACAAACCCGGCAAACCGGCATTTCAGCCGGGATCAGCCATATGTTTTAGAGTTACCTCTCATCGCAGACCGATGCCGGATGGATCACAATGCGATGCAGACCAATATAAATACAACAACATTGCCCGCATCATCACATGTCACGCACACCTCGTTTTGGCATACTGCCACACCGCTTTGTTGCAAAAAAACGTCACTTCCGCCCTTTCAACCATGCGCTTTTGATATTTTGGTTGTCACTGCGGGGCTAATTTGTTTCAATCAGAACGTCGCCTTGTAATAAGGATTGCGCAAGGCAGGCAGCTCCGCAGGATCTATGTGCATCACTTGCTGGCAAGTGTGTATTTCTAAAACAACATTTGAGGAAACTTTTAAATGAAAAAATCGCTTCTGGCATTAGCCGTATTGGGCGCATTCGCAGGTGCTGCATCGGCACAATCGTCCGTTACCGTCTACGGTATCATGGACCTGGGCATCACCAGCATAGACGACGGCAATGTAGCCGGCCGTACAACCGGCATCACTTCGGGCAACCAATCGGCTAGCCGCATCGGTTTCAAAGGCACTGAAGATCTGGGCAACGGCCTGAAAGCCAACTTCATGTTGGAAAGCACGATTGCAGCTGACGCCGGCACCACCAATGCAACCACCGGCATGTTTAACCGTTTTTCTACCGTTGGCCTGTCGGGCAACTTCGGCGCTGTGAATCTGGGTCGCCAAGTTTCGGCAATCAAAGATGCATACGACCAAATCGATCCGTTCGGTGACGGCGGCACGATCGCTCCTATCAGCCAAACTTTCTTCGGCGGCGCACTGGCTGGCGACAATGGCCGTATCTCCAACTCGATCAAGTACACCAGCAATTCGTTCAGCGGCTTCAAATTCGGCGCAGCTTACGGCTTTGGTGAAACAGCAGGTTCGACCAGCAAAAACAGCAACGCTGGCGTGAACGCTGGCTATGCAAACGGCCCATTGAATGTTCAGTTTGGCTACCACACTCAGGATCGCAATCCTGGCGCAGCCGTACCTGGCTTCGGTGGTGCGACCACCGCTGTTGTTGATGGCAAATCTAACGCTACGTTCCTGGGCGCAACCTACGACTTCGGCGTAGCGAAATTGCACGCAGCTTATGGCGACAGCAAAATCAAAGATGCTGGCAAAGCAGATCTGAAAGCGCGTAACTACCTGATCGGCGTAAGTGCGAAAGTTGGCGCAGCTGGCTCGATCATGGCTTCGTACTCGGTCAACGACAACCGTACTGTTGGCGCGCTCAACGCAGACTCGAAACGTGCTGCCATCATGTACGCATACGACCTGTCAAAGCGTACCAACCTGTACGCCGGTTACTCGCACACCTCGAACGATGCCAACGCACGTCTGGGCTTGGCTACTGGCGCTGCTGTAGCTCCAAACGGCGAAAACGCATCGGTCTTCGCCGTTGGTATGCGTCACAAGTTCTAATTCCCGGCAGGCCTAGCCTGCTTGGTTTGAACTGTTTTATAAAAAGGCACCTTCGGGTGCCTTTTTTATATTCCGGGTACGCGAATAACTTTCTCGCGCATCCGCTACAGGCAATACAGCAAAAAAAGTGTACTCGCATCATAATGACGCCTTGCCATGAAAGGTAGTTCGCGAAGTGAAACCCAGTAGAAACGATCCATGTCCTTGCGGCAGCGGCAAGAAATACAAGAAATGCTGCGGCCAGGTTATACAGATAGCACCCGTCAAGCCGCAAGCTGCCAGCAATGCGCCGCGCGCATGCTGGGATTGCACTGCCTGCTGCGACGGCTGGCTGGCGTCGACGATCTACGGACATGAAATGAAACCCGGCGTGCGCTGCCATTTCGTGCGCGACGGCGGTTGCAGTATTTATGAAACGCGGCCGGATTCTCCCTGCCGCCAGTTTTCCTGCGGCTGGGTCGATCCCGACAGCCCCTTCCCGGAGTCCTTCAAACCTACCGAGCTAGGCGTGATCATCGTGAAAACCACCTGGCGCGGCCAGGCAGCTTACCGGCTGGCCTATGGCGGGCGCGATCTGACTGCGACAGAGCTGGAATGGATGATGAACTTCAGCCGCCAAACCGGGCGGCCCTTCTTTTACGAGCAGGCCGGCGAAACCCTGGGTTACGGACCGCAAGCCTTTATAGAAGATATGCAAAACAAGATCCTGCGCGGCATTCCCCTGTTCGAGTCGCATGCTGCATCGCGCTAATAGCGCAGGCATCATCCATGACTCGGCAACTCATCTTATTCATCTAAAAACCAGGCCGTGACCTCGCAGATTGCGATGCAGCTCAAGCTGCAACGGCTAAGCAAAGCTACCGTACTGATTGTGCTGCCGGGTGCGTGAATACCTTAAATGCCTCTTCCGCCGGAGGGTGACATTGCGGAAGAGGTGTATTGAGACGCGGGCTTGGTGGAATGCGCTTTTGCTTTGCCACCCGACACGTTGAATTATGTTGTCGGGTACGTAGATACATTACGACTCACTTCCGATCACTTCTCCCTTGATCCTCCACTTGCATCAGCCGAAAGTTGGCTGACCGGCACATCTCCTCCAATGCAATACCGAACGCGATATTAATGTCCTGATAATTGTCTTCCGACAGTTTTGATGAACGTTGTCGTTCCGTCTTTACGATGCAACAACTTGTCAACGAGTTGCCTGCATGTTGGCGGATATTGACAAGGTTTTGTCGGGAAAAGACATTCCCACCCCTTTATGATCAGCTGCATCCAAATAAAGTCAGGCTTGCAGTTCTGGTCGGCGGATTGGTTTTGCATTGATGATTCGCCTGCTACAGAATAACGGCCTTTCAATTCATGAAAAAAAAGACGACGCCCCAGTGCATCTGTCATTTCTCTTTTAATTGATTTCTTTTGCCAGCGAAAATACCTTCGCTGCGCCATCAACGCACCATCGCCTCATCTGCGCAACCGCCATTCTGCGCCTGTCTTGTTGTGGAGTTTTGTACCCGCCCCCCCTCTTGCAACTATACCGGTCTACTATGAGCAACCAGCGCACCTCCCGTACTTCTTCCCGAACTCCTTTAGCTCGCATTCCGTTCCAACTTTCTCTGCTCACCATGTCCATCTCGGCGGTGCTTTCCGGTTGCGGTGGTGGCGGTGGCGGGAGTGCGCGAAATCCAGGTAATGGCGGCCCTTCCTATATTGGCAGTGATCTCAGTAACGCCGGCGCAGCGCATACACGCGGCATTACCGGCGCCGGCGTGACAGTCGGGGTAGTCGATACCGATTTCAACGTCGCCGCTCCCGAGCTTGCGGGACGTATTACCAAAGATGTGTATTCGTCAGGAGGTTTTGTCGGCGGCAGCGGGACCGGCAATCTGCATGGCACTGAAGTGGCGGAAGCATTGGGCGGCACGAACACCGGCATCGCACCGGATGTACGTATTCACGGCATCGCCGCCGGCACCAGCAGTAACGGCGTGCAACTCAATACCGCTATCTACGATCGCCTGTACAACAGCGGTGTGAGGATTTTCAATCAGTCAAATACAGTAGGTTCGATTGCCGCTCCATCCAATGCTGCAACGTATAACAATATTTATCAGCCCTTCGTCGCCAAGAGCTCATTGTTCGTCTGGGCTACCGGCAACGATTACAGCAGTCAGCCGAGCATGACGGCGGGCTTGCCGGCGCTGTATCCGAGTCTGCAAACCGGCTGGCTGGCAGTCACGGCCGTCAATGCAGTCGGCGGCGGACAAGGATTTTCCAGCACGGATACAACGCCCGGCATTATTTCCAGCTATGCCAACCGCTGCGGCGTCGCCGCCAACTGGTGCCTGGCAGCGCCCGGCGACTTTGTCTCCCCCACTGCCGGCGGCCGGGTGTACGGCACCTCGTTTGCAGTGCCGGCCGTGACCGGCACACTGGCGCTGGTGCAACAGGTTTATCCGTGGATGAATGCGGATCTGTTACGACAAACGATTTTGTCTACGGCTACCAGCATGGGCGATACAGCGACCTACGGCTGGGGCTTGCTGAACGCTGGAAAAGCGATCAATGGCCCGGCCTTGTTTGCGCAAAGTCTGGCGCTGGGGTCGAATGTGAATGTCAGTTTTAATGGCATGTCATCGACCTTCAGCAATGACATCGGCGGCGATGCAGGGTTGATCAAAGACGGCACGGGTAACTTGACCTTATCCGGCAGTAATACTTATAGCGGCAACAGCCGGATTTCTGGCGGTACGCTCAATATCACCGGCTCGGTCAGCTCCAGTGTACAAATCGACACCGCCGGCAAGCTGTCCGGCAATGGTGGTCAGATAGGAGGCAACGTCAGCAATAGCGGTCGTCTGAACAATACCGGCACAGGCCTGACGATTGCAGGTAATTACACGGGCTCGGTGGCTTCGATACTGGCTAACGATCTCAATTCAACGCTGGTGGTCGGCGGTACCGCGACGCTTGGCAATTCGCATCTGGTGACGACCGTGCCAACCGGCAGCGGTAACGCCTCTAACTATGTCACGGCACAAGCCAGCAACACGCCAAAGACCATCATGAGTGCTGGCGCAATCGTCGGCAAGTTCGGCGATATCGGTTTTGAAACGGTAGGCGGCGCGTTCCCACCCTTGCTGACGGCGAAGATCAATTACGCGCCCAAGGATGTCGATCTGACCATCAGCCGCGTTTCCACTACCTCCGTTGCCGCGCAAGCATTTGCCGGCGACGCCACCCGAACCAACACCGCCGCCAATGTCGAACAGGCCATGCTGATTGCAGATGCTTCCGCAGCCGCCCATCCCAACGGCAGCGCCTTACTCAGTAGTGCGGCAGCACTGCAGCAGACGGCCAGCATCGCAGCGCTGGGAGATGCACTGGATAGCCTTTCCGGGCAGATTCATGCCTCATCGCAGGCATTGACGTTCCAGCAATCGCAGACCGTCAATCGCGCCCTGTCCGATCGCATCGCCTTATTGGGCAATCAGGACAAACAAACAAAAACAGGATTGTGGGGCTCCACTTTCGGCGCATCCGGCAAACTGGCGCAAAGCGGCTATGCTACTGCCGGCACCGGGATGTGGGGCGGGCAGTTCGGGGTCGATACCCGGCTGGGCGAGCATACGATCGCTGGCGCGGCATTATCGTACTCCGACAGCAAGGCCAGCTTTGATCGCCTTGGCGGCACCGCCAAGGGCCGGGATGTCAGTGTTTCCCTATACGGACGCTATGCGATACCGGCAGCAGCCGGCAACAGCAAGGCCTATGTGGCTGGCCGGATCGGTGCGGCGACCGTGTCGAGCACCGTTGACCGCGTAGCGCTAGCCGGAGCCGAAGTCGAAAACCTGCACGCCACGCATACGGACCGCATGCTGTCGGCTTACGCCGAAACCGGATACGCGATGAAAGTATCCCCCAACGCTCTGGTCACACCATTTGCCGGCATCAGCTACGATCATTTGCAGCGCGGTGCTTTTGCCGAGAGCGGCGGCAGCTTCGGCTTGGTCGCAGGCAGCCAGAATTATCGGCAATGGGTCGGGCAGCTTGGTGTGCGTGCCGAGTCTGACGTCACGTGGTTTGCCGGTCGCAGTACGGTGCAGACCTACGCCGCCTGGCAGCATTCGCTGACTGACGGCAAGCTGGATTTTCAAGCCTCATTTGCCGCCGCGCCGGGCAGCAGTTTTGCGGTGCAGGGAATTGGTTTGGCGCGCAACACCGGCTGGACCGGCATCGGCATCTCGACTGCCATCAACCGCCGGATGAGCTGGTACGCCAATTACGATGCCCAGTTCGGCCGCGGCGGCTTGCTCAACAATCTGGTGCTGGTGGGAGTACGGATCAAACTTGATTGATCGGATTGATCAAGTAGCCCCATCAATCGCGGTCCGAGCTTTGTGCCAGCCCAAAAAAATGCCTGCTAATTGCAGGCTTTTTTTTGAGGGGGAAGACTGGGTTTTCCAGCGTACTGCCGTCATGCAGAGACCTCAAGAGTGCATCACTTTTGCACATTTCCCAGGCAAGGCACATCCGGCGTTAAGCTGCGTCGCTTTGGCCGGAAAACGCTGACGTCCCGATAAAATGCATCGTCCTGATCCGGCCACCAGCCGGGCACGCCCAGCACCGGCAAGGGTGAAAAATCCGCAGTACTCAAACCTTGCGCCAGTTGCCGTGTGACTGTGATATCGATCCACTGCCGCACATCCGCATCTGCAGCCGCCAGCGCGACATCCGGCATATCCAGCGTCACGATCCACGCATGTCCGGTAATCGCCTTGTACGGTGCAACCAGCTTTTCCATCAAGGCATGGCCGAATAGAAAAACCTCGCAGTCCTGAACAAAGTCGTTCCGCCGTTTGACGAATACCTGTTCCCACTCATGCGCGCGCAAGGCTTGCACCAGTTCGCTTCTGGCAGTCAGGAGCAGCACGGCATTTTCATCGAATATGGTGGCGGCATCGCGCAACTTGCCGCGTGGCTTGGACGTGTTTTCCACTGCGGCCCGCTCGATCTCACGGGCTTGCAAGGCGTTCAACTGGACTTTGATGCGCGGGAAGGTCAGCCACACCAGCGCGTTGAAAAAATCGTGCAGATTGTCGCGGGTAGGCACACAGCCGGTCTGACTGATGAAGGCTTCATATGCCAGGCCTGCAGGCAAGTCGGATTGCGCAACGAATTGAATCGGCAAATCACGATGATTGCGCACACCCAGCTCGGCTACGCGCCGGTTCAATTCCAGCCGCCAGTCGGATGTCTGCACGATCGCCTCACCCGTCGCACGCACACTGGCAAGCCACGGCCTGGACCAGATAATGCCATCCAGAAAAGACGGATTCATCGAACCATCATCGGCGTCGTTCCAGCGCGACCGAATAAAGACGTCTCGGCCGCACACATGCTCAAACGAACTTCCAGCCTATCGTCTCGCCGCCATTGAGCGGCACCAGCGTCGTCTCGCCAAGGGGCAATTCGCCCGGCACTTGCCACTCTTCGCGACGCAAGGTGATGGTGCCGGTATTGCGCGGCAAACTGTAAAAATCCGGACCGTTGAAACTGGCGAACTGCTCCAGTTTATCCAGCGCATCTGCCTGATCGAAGGCTTGCGTGTACAACTCCATCGCATGCAAGGCGGTGTAGCAACCGGCACAGCCGCAAGCGTGTTCCTTCAAACCCTTGGCGTGCGGCGCGGAGTCGGTACCGAGGAAGAACTTGTTACTGCCGGAGATTGCCGCCGCCACCAGAGCCTGTCTGTGCAATTCACGTTTCAATACCGGCAGGCAGTAATAATGCGGACGTATCCCGCCTTTGAAGAGTTCATTGCGGTTGTACAGCAAGTGATGTGCGGTGATTGTCGCCCCGACGTGATGATCGGCTTCAGCGACGTATTGCGCGGCATCCTTGGTGGTGATGTGCTCGAACACCACTTTCAATTCCGGCACGTCGCGGCGCAGCGGCTGCATCACGCGGTCGATGAAAACGGCTTCACGATCAAAAATGTCCACACTCTGGTCAGTGACTTCGCCATGCACGAGGAAAGGCATGCCGATCTTTTGCATGGCTTCCAGCGTTTTATAACATTTGGACAAATCGCTGACGCCGGCATCCGAGTTGGTGGTCGCACCGGCCGGATAAAGTTTGACCGCGTGCACCACGCCGCTGTCCCTGGCGCGCTGGATTTCTTCCGGCGGCGTATTGTTGGTCAGGTACAGGGTCATCAAGGGCTCGAACTGCATGCCGGCCGGCAAGGCTGCCAGTATGCGGTCACGATAAGCGACTGCTTGCGCCGTCGTGGTCACTGGCGGCTTGAGGTTCGGCATCACGATGGCACGCGCAAATTGCCGCGCCGTATCGGGCAGGACGGAGGCAATCGTCGCGCCGTCGCGCAGGTGCAGATGCCAATCGTCAGGGCGCGTGATGGTGATGCTGGAAGGTCGGGTGGATGCAGAATTCATGGTCATGGCAGCTCGTTGTTCGGACTGCCGCTATTTTACCCGTTCGCATTGCGAAAATGCCTTGTCGTGGCAACAAGGCAAGATGATCGCTTCAGAACATGGCTAATGAATAATTTTCGCCAAAAAATCGCGCGCGCGATCAGAGCGCACGGTGCCAAAGAATTCGTCTTTCGTACAATCTTCCACTATCGCGCCCTGATCCATGAAAATCACGCGATTCGCCACTTTTCTGGCAAATCCCATTTCGTGCGTGACCACCATCATCGTCATGCCGTCATGCGCCAGGCCGACCATGACATCCAGCACTTCATTGATCATTTCAGGATCAAGCGCCGAGGTCGGTTCGTCGAACAGCATCGCAATCGGGTCCATCGCCAGAGCACGCGCAATCGCCACGCGCTGTTGCTGGCCGCCGGATAGCTGCCCCGGAAATTTGTCTTTCTGTGCAATCAGACCTACACGATCCAGATACTTCAGGCCGCGCTCGGTGGCTTCTTCTTCGCTGCGACCCAGCACTCTGATTTGCCCCAGCGTCAGGTTTTCACGTATGGACAGATGCGGGAACAACTCGAAATTCTGGAACACCATTCCTATGCGGGAACGCAAGGAGGTCAGATTGGTTTTCGGATCGCCGACCGAAACGCCATCGACTGTGATGCTGCCTTTTTGAAACGGCTCCAGTCCGTTGACCGTTTTTATCAACGTCGATTTCCCCGAACCGGATGGGCCGCACACCACAACCACATCGCCCTTCGCAACGCTCGTCGTGCAATCGGTCAGGACCTGAAAGCTGCCGTACCATTTGCTCACATTTTGCATTTCAATCATGTTCTTGTCCTTAGCGAATGATGGCGATGCGTTTTTGCAATTGCCTGACCATGCTCGACAGAGCGAAGCTGAGCACGAAATAAACGATGGCGACAAACAGATACATTTCAACGACACGACTGTCACGTTGCGCGATCTTGACCGAGGCGCCGACAAAATCAGTCACGTTCAGCAGCGAGACCAGCGAGACATCCTGAAACAGCACGATGGTTTGCGTCAGCAGGATCGGCAGCATATTACGGAAGGCTTGCGGCAGCACGACCAGGCGCATAGTTTGCGGATAAGACAAACCCAGCGCGTAGGCGGCATTCACCTGCCCCTTTGAAATACTCTGGATGCCGGCACGCATGATCTCGCAAAAATAAGCAGCCTCGAACATGATGAAGGTAATGTAGGCAGATCGATCGGCACCCAGCTGCACCGGCCGTTCCGATCCTGTAATCGTTTGCAGTACGACCGGCACCAGAAAATAAAACCAGAAGATCACCAACAGCAGCGGAATCGAACGCATCAAATTTACGTAGGCGGCAGCCAGGAATGCCAGCGATTTGTATGAGGACAGACGCGCCAGCGCCAGCAACGTACCGAACAGGACGCCGCCGAATGCCGCCGTCACTGTCAGCTGCAGCGTGTATTGCAAGCCGCTCAAAAGATAAGGCCAGGTGCGGCTGATCACATCAAAATCGAGATCACCCATGCTTGCCTCCGGCAATCAATCCGGGCACGGCAGTGCGCCGCTCCACCAGTGCCATCACGCGATTGGCCAGCATGGCAATGACGACGTACATCAGGGTCGCGGCGCCGAATGCTTCGAAGTAACGGAAGGTCATCTCGCCCATTTCCCGCGTGCGGAAAAACAATTCAACCAGACCGATCGAATACGCGACTGCAGTGTTCTTGATCAGGTTCATCAACTCGGATGTCAGCGGCGGAATGATGATCCGGTACGCCATCGGCAACAAGACGAAACGATAGGTTTGCATGCTGGTCAATCCCAGCGCATATCCTGCATTGCGCTGGCCGCGCGGCAGCGATTGTATGCCGGAGCGCACTTGCTCGGCGATACGTGACGAAGTAAAAAACCCGAGGCAAATGATGGCAGTGACGAATTGATGTATCGTCGGGTCCAGCGTGACAACCCAAGTCTTGACTGCCGGAATCAAACCCGGGATCACAAAGTACCAGACGAAAAATTGCACCAGCAGCGGAATGTTGCGAAACAGTTCGACGTAGGCACCGCCCAGGCGCACCAGCCAGCGTTTTTCCGTCGTTCGCGCAATACCGACCAGCGAACCCAACACAAACGCGAATATCCACGCAAAGAATGCGACCGCCAGCGTCCAGCCCAATCCGGACAAAAGCATATAGCCCCAGGTGCCATCGCCGTCAGGAACCTGCTCCAGGAAAATGCCAAGGCTCATGCTCTAGTCCTCCTCGCTGCATTCATGACACTTGCCCCGGTTCAGATGCCCTTGTCGTTCGGATGTTTGAACGCTTCCTTGATAGCGGGCGTCATCGGGAAATTCAGGTTCAGGCCTTTGGGGGGAATCGGCGTCGTAAACCATTTGGCGTAGATCTTGTCGATCTCGCCCGATTGCATGACCGCAGTGATCGACTTGCCCACCAGCGCCTTGAACTGCGGATCGTCCTTGCGCAACATCATGCTGTACGGCTCCTGACGCAGCGACTCCGGCAGTATCTTGTAATCGGCAGGGCGCTTGGCGTTGGCAATCTGCCCTGCCAGCAGGATATCGTCCATCACGAATGCGGCCGCCCTATCGTCGGCCATCAACAGGAAAGCTTCCGCATGATCCTTGCCGTAGATTTCCTTCACCTGCGCATTACCGGCTTTCTTGTATGCCTTCAACAAGGGAACGGAAGTCGTACCCGATGTCGTCGATACGGTCTTGCCGTCCAGTTGCGCGATGGTATTGATATTCGATGATTTTTTAACCGCCGCCGTCACATTGATCACAAAGTAGGTCGGGCCAAATGCAACCTGTTCCTGACGCACGGTGGAATTGGTGGTCGAGCCGCATTCCAGATCAATGGTGTCGTTTCTCAATAAAGGAATGCGGTTGCTGGAGGTGACGGGTTGCAGCTTGACCTTGAGCGCAGGCAGCTTCAGATCAACCTTGACGGCATCGACAATCTTCATGCACAGATCCATCGCATAACCTATCGGTTGCTGCTTGTCATCGAGGAAGGAAAACGGAATCGACGATTCGCGATAGCCGATAGTGATCTCGCCTGTTTCCTTTATTTTTTTCAGCGTGCCGGTCAATGCCTGCGCCTGCACCGCCGTCATTGCCATGCTCATCATTGCGGCGCCGATCAGGGTCTTCAGCAGCGTGGTCGATTTCATGGTGTCTCCTTGAATACGGTTAGGTGATGAATAAGGTTCGCAGCAAGCAGTGCAAGTTCCGCGCCATATTGCATCCTGTTGGCGACCGCCATCTGCACGTATTTCTGTACGCCGCATTCTTGCGTGTAATTAATGAGAGATAGAGTAACTCTTTTTAATGCGAGTTCCTTAAG
Organism: Herminiimonas sp. NPDC097707; assembly: GCF_044761395.1. Taxonomy (NCBI): domain Bacteria; kingdom Pseudomonadati; phylum Pseudomonadota; class Betaproteobacteria; order Burkholderiales; family Oxalobacteraceae; genus Herminiimonas; species Herminiimonas sp. NPDC097707. The sequence goes on from NZ_JBIWCI010000002.1 coordinate 248,422, forward strand.
CCCAAACAAATTTCATCGCCACGCTTCCTGGTCAATACGCTGCGCATCAGTGCATGAGTTTTTATGCACCAGGCAGCATATCGGTGCGCAATTCATGCAGCAAGGGCTCGACGACAACATCGTCGTCAGCCGGGGAAGCTGGTGATTCATCCTGCCGCGCCTGCTGGCGCGCCCACATCTGGGCATAGGCACCGTCTGCCGCCAGCAATTGCGCATGCGTGCCGCGTTCGACTATGCGACCATGGTCCAGCACCAGTATCTGCGCCGCATCCACAATAGTCGACAAGCGGTGGGCGATAACCATCGTAGTGCGATCCTTCGCAATCTCTTTCAACTGCGCCTGAATCGCCTGCTCTGCTTTTGAGTCGAGTGCCGAGGTCGCTTCATCAAAAATCAAGATGGCAGGATGTTTCAACAAGGTGCGTGCAATCGCCACCCGCTGCTTCTCACCACCGGATAATTTCAAGCCGCGTTCACCGACCATGGTGGCATAGCCGTCCGGCAGCGATTCAATGAAATCATGAATATAGGCAGACCTCGCCGCCGCGACAATATCGTCCTTGCTCGCACCCGGCTTGCCATAAGCAATGTTGTATTCGATCGTATCGTTGAACAGAACCGTGTCCTGCGGCACGATACCGATTGCATTGCGCAACGAAGCCTGAGTGACATCACGCACGTCCTGTCCGTCGATCAGGATCACGCCTTCGTTGACATCATAAAAGCGAAACAGCAAACGCGACAGCGTCGACTTGCCGGAACCACTATGGCCGACAACTGCCGTCGTTGTTCCAGCGGCAATCGTGAAATCGACATCGAACAGAATCTGCCGCTTGGCTTCATAACTGAAACCGACATGCGAGAATTTTACTTCCGCACCCTGCACTGCCAACGCCTGCGTATTCGGCTTGTCGGCAATTTCCCGGTGCTGATCGAGCAAGGAAAAAAGCCGCTCCATGTCAGCCAGACTTTGCTTGATCTCGCGATAGATCACGCCGAGAAAATTCAATGGAATATACAACTGGATCATGAAGGCATTCACCAGCACCAGATCGCCCAGCGTCATCGTCCCATTGATCACACCCTGCGTGGCGCGCCAAAGAATCAGCGTAACGGCAACGGCGATGATGCTGGATTGCCCGGTATTCAATACCGACAGAGACGTTTGCGATTTGACGGCGGCCGTTTCGTAATGCTTCAAACCTTCGTCATAGCGTCTGGCTTCGTAATCTTCATTGCCGAAATATTTGACCGTCTCGTAATTGATCAGCGAATCGATCGCCTTCGTATTCGCCTTTGAATCCAGATCGTTCATCGTGCGGCGGAAATGCGTACGCCATTCGGTCACCATTACCGTGAATGCGATATAACTGACCAGCGCCACTGCAGTGATAATCGAAAACCAGATGTCGTAATGCAGAACCAGATAGCCCAGCACCAGTGTGATTTCAACCAGCGTCGGCAGGATGCTGAACAGCGTGTATGAAACCAGTGAGGAAATACCACGCGTACCGCGCTCGATATCACGCGTCATGCCGCCGGTCTGGCGATTCAAATGGAAGCGCAGCGACAAGGCATGCAAATGGCGGAAGACCTGCAATGCAATCGTGCGCACCGCGCGTTGCGTGACCTTCGCGAAAGTGTATTCACGCAATTCGGTAAACAAGGTAGTCGACAAGCGTAGCGCGCCATAGGCGAACAGTATGCCAACCGGCAGAACCAGCAGCGCATGCGGACTGGCTGGATTGATCGTGAGACCGTCGATCAGGCGCTTCAATAGCAGCGGCACGCCGACGTTGGCAAATTTTGCGGCAATCAAAAACAACAGCGCCAATGCAACGCGCCATTTGTACGTCCACAAATACGGAATCAGTGTCTTGAGCGTGGCCCAATCGTTACGATTGCCTGACGGTGGAACTGGCTCGGAGGAAGATGAAGAACGGCGCATGAAGTGGGGTTTTGTCAGATGGTTTATGCTTCAGAATCAGGATTGTAGCGGCAATCCCTTGCCCGCCGCAGATACGCAGCAGTGACAGCTTATACCTGGACAAGAAAGCCTGCGTAAGCACACAGTAAGTCTGAGCGTCCAGAATCACGGCAATAGGAGACAACATGGCCAGCGAACACCACACAGACCTGCCGGCAGGGAAAATCCCGCAAATGCGCGTCGTACCGATGCCGAATGATTCCAATATGCATGGCGACGTATTCGGCGGCTGGATCATGGCGCAAGTCGATCTGGCCGGCGCGGTATGCGCCACACGTCGTGCCAACGGCCGCGTTGTCACGATTGCGGTGAATTCATTTTTATTCAAGCACCCGGTATTCGTCGGCGATCTGCTGTCGATCTACGCCGAAATCGTCAAGGTCGGCAATACCTCGATCACCGTGAACGTGGAATGCTATGCAGAACGCAATCGCCTGGAAGTGGAAATTGTGAAAGTGACAGAAGCCACCCTGACCTACGTCGCAACCGATGATAACCGCAAGCCGCGCCACCTGCCGCCGCCGATCTTGCCGCACAAATAAGTAAAGTGAGAGCGGGAAAACGCAGCGCCTTCCGCGCTGCTCGCGAACTGCCCGCTGAAGTTCAAACTCAAGCAGTCTTGATTTCATCGCGCAATTCGCGCCGCAGTATCTTGCCGACATTCGATTTCGGCAACTCCGTTCGGAACTCTATCGTTTTCGGTTTCTTGTAACCGGTAAATTGTTCCTTGCAGAAGGCCATCAGGGTTTCTGCAGTCAATGCGGGATCACGACGCACGACAAACAGTTTGACCGCTTCGCCGGTATGCTCATCCGGCACGCCTATGCAGGCGCATTCCAGCACGCCTGGATGTCCGGCGACCACGTTTTCAATTTCACTGGGATAAACATTGAATCCGGAGACCAGAATCATGTCTTTCTTGCGATCGACGATCTTTGTGTAACCGCGCATATCCATGATGCCGATATCGCCGGTCTTGAAAAATCCGTCAGCCGTCATCGACTGTGCCGTTTCAACAGGATTGTTCCAGTAACCAGCCATCACCTGCGGGCCGCGAATCGCAATCTCGCCGGGTGAACCGAGTGCAACTTCATTGTCGTTACTATCCAGGATCTTCACTTCGGTCGACGATACCGGCAAGCCTATCGTGCCGGAAAATTCCGTCGCTTCAACAGGATTGGAAGTCGCTACCGGCGAGGTTTCGGACAAGCCGTAACCTTCGATGATCGAGCGACCGGTAACTGCGCGCCAACGATCGTTGACAACCTGCTGTACAGCCATGCCACCGCCATTGCACAGTTTGAGTTCGGAAAAATCGACTTTCGCAAAATCGGGATTATTCAGCAAACCGTTGTACAGCGTATTCACCGCCGGCAGCAGGTTGATCTTGTACTTCATCAATTCCTTGACGAGGCCGGGAATGTCGCGCGGATTCGGAATCAGAATATTCATCACGCCCAGCCGCGTACCCAGCATGCAGCACGCCGTCAACGCGAAGATATGATAAAGCGGCAGTGCACAGACAAAATTCAGCGTCTTGTCCGGCGGCTCCTTGCGCAATGCCGGCCAGATCCAGGCTTCATTCTGCAGCACATTGGCGACGATATTGCGATGCGTGAGCACCGCGCCCTTGGCGGTACCGGTAGTGCCGCCGGTATATTGTAAAAACGCGATGTCCTGATGCACCAGAACCGGCTTCTGCAGAGTCATATTGGCCGCTTGCGCCAGCACATCATTGAAAGCAAGCGCTTGCGGCAGTGAAAACGCCGGCACCATTTTCTTTACGTGCCGCACGACAAAATTGACGATCGCGCCCTTCAGACTGCCCAGCATATCTCCCATGGTCGCCACCACCACATGCTTGATCTGCGTAGTGCCGATTACCTTTTCCAGCGTAGTGGCAAAATTTTCCAGAATAATGATCGCTTCCGCACCGGAATCGACCAGTTGATGTTGCAACTCGCGCGGCTTGTACAAGGGATTGACATTGACGACCACATAGCCGGCCCGCAACACAGCGGCAAGCGCAATCGGATACTGCAATACATTCGGCATCATCAGCGCCACGCGTGCACCTTTTTGCAAGCCGGTGCCTTGCAGCCATGCCGCCAGTTTTTGCGACAGCGTATCGACTTCGCCGTAGGTAAGAAATTTATCCATGCAGACATACGCATGACGATCGGCATATTTGCGGAACGACTCTTCCAGCAATTCCACCAGCGAATCGTACTGGGTGAAATCAATCTCTGCCGGCACGCCTTCCGGATACGATTGCAGCCAAAATTTATCCATCTCCACCTCTATCTGTATTGTTATTCGAGTTGGTCTTGCCTGCTCCAATAGCGGACAAGGATTTTGCAGCGCCAGCATACGCATGAAACAATCATGTCACGGCTGGACGACGAATGCAAACCCGGTGCACGACCCAAACCAGGCTACGCTTTTCATCGGAAACTGCATGCGGCATGCCGCCAACATGAACCGTTTGAGTTGGCGTAATATAGAGCGCTACGATGTGTCATCGCAGTAAAAAAACGCCGTGTATTACACCGCCACAATGTGGAGATACCATGCAGTTGATCGACCCCATCATCGAATTTCATCATGAATTGCAAGCCATACGCCGCGAGATTCATGCCAATCCGGAACTGTGCTTTGAAGAGCGCGAGACTGCAGAATTTGTCGCCAGCAAACTGACCGAATGGGGCATCCCGGTTTTACGCGGCATGGGCGTCACCGGCGTGGTCGGCATCATCAGGAACGGTAGCAGTGATCGTGCAATCGGCTTGCGCGCCGACATGGATGCGCTCCCCATACAGGAAATCAATACCTTTCCTCACACATCCAAAAATGCCGGCAAGATGCACGCATGCGGCCACGATGGCCATACGGCCATGCTCTTGGGCGCAGCGCATTATCTGTCGCAGCACAGGAACTTCGACGGCACCGTGTACCTGATCTTTCAACCGGCAGAAGAAGGCGGCGGCGGTGCAAAACGCATGATGGACGATGGATTGTTTACGCAATGTCCAATGCAGGCCGTATTCGGCATGCATAACTGGCCGGGCATTCCAGTCGGCGAATTCGGCGTCACGACGGGCCCGATGATGGCGTCGAGCAATGAGTTTGAAGTGATCGTCAGCGGCAAGGGTGCACATGCTGCGCAACCGCACAAAGGCATAGACCCGATCATGGTGGCGGTGCAGATTGCGCAAAGCTGGCAAACCATCATCACCCGCAACAAGAGCCCTATCGATGCCGCTGCCCTGTCGATTACACAAATTCATGCCGGCAGCACCACCAATGTCATTCCCGATAATGCAAGCCTGATCGGCACCGTACGCACCTTCGATCTGAAAGTGCTGGACCTGATTGAAAACCGGATGCGCGCAATTGCCGAGCATACTGCGCAAGCCTTCGATGCGACGGTCGAATTTCATTTCAAACGCAACTATCCACCACTGATCAATCACTCGGAAGAAACTGCATTTGCGGTCGATATTCTGCAGGGAATTGTTGGTGCCGAACACGTCGATGCGCAAGTCGAACCGACCATGGGGGCAGAGGATTTCGCCTTCATGCTGCAGGACAAACCCGGCTGCTATGTATTCATCGGCAATGGCGAAGGCGATCATCGCGTCGCCGGACATGGCCTGGGCCCCTGCAATCTGCACAATCCCAGCTACGACTTCAACGATGACTTGCTGCCGATAGGTGCGACTTACTGGGTGCGTCTGGCGGAAGCATTTTTGAAGCAGCGCTAAGGTGTGAAATTTTTGCTGCGTCATGCAAAACACGACGCAGCAAAAAACAACTACGCGAGGATCGCCACCGCCTGTTGACCGTAAGCGATCAGATAACCGCCATTCTCTTGTTGCCAGTCACGCGCCGTCGCCTCATCGGCAAACCAGTTCTGCTGATAATCTCCGAACATGCCCAACTCCAGACGATAACGATCCAGCGCTGCTGCAGGAGAGTCATCGATCCATTTTTTGCAAATTTCCCATGCTGCGAAATCAAGTTCACGCGCCAAGGTGTGCAGGATATGTTTGAGCTGTATCGTTTCACGCACTATATACAGATCGGTAATGCGCAGTTCCGGCGTGACTTTCATTGCAATAATGCGTCGCAAAATCGGCAATGCCTTGCTGGATTCAGTCGCACGCGCGTTACGCAAAAGACGACGGGCGTACCTGCGCAAAAATTCGCTATTGCTTAAATTTCTGCCAAGATCGTTGCGGGTGTCGTTGTCGACGGGGGAAGAAGTAGACCACATGACGTTTCCTTTCATCTTGTCGTTTCTCGCTACGACACTCAAGGATTTAACGTTGCGGTTTTCCTGATAGAGAAATCACAAGTAACAGGTGCATCGGCTTTTGCGAGAACAGGCATCCTGTCATGCCTGCCCGCATTTTAGCGCAAATTTAAATCTGCCCGGGAAAATGGAGTCGCTATGACGAGTAATTTCTATGGCTATGGTTTCAGACGAATATCGCCATACCAGGCCTCCACTGTTTCGCCCGTATTATCCGTGTCAGTCAGTACCCCTACACCGATCAGCCGGCCCGGCTTTTCACCGAATGCACGCTCATAGTCTGCAACAATATCGCGCGCAATTGCCTGCCATTCGCCCACGCCATCTTCACCGCTGGCCGCCACGATCATCTTGATACGATTGCTGCGCGTGTTGGGAATGACCGTATCGACCGGAGCTCTGCGCCCCCAGATGTACATCAGCGTCGCATAGGGAAGTTCGCGTCCGGTCACCATGCGTGCCGTCTCAAACATGATTTGATCGGCAAATGGCAATTCATCTTTATTGCCGTCGAATCCCAGGATAATCCGCGCCGGCGAGTCCTCCAGCGCACGATCGAAATTATCGGCAGATTCGACCAGACCGCTGATGCGCCAGTGCCAGCTGATCTGCGGCTTTTGCAGTGGATCGATATTTACTTTTTGCATCAACCCCGACGATGCACTGACTGCCCGCGCATGCAATACATGTCGCCCCTGCTCGGCGACCAGTGCATATTGCGTATTCTTTTTATTCCGATGAATAATCATCGGCTCCCAGCGATTCGGCAAACCGCCCAATGCACTCTCGGAAAATGGTGCGATCCGGATGTCGGCAATGGTTTCGCCCTGCTTGGCTCCCGTAGGCTGCCGCACTTGCGCACAACCGGTAAGAAACAGCAGTAGTGCAATGGAAACGAAGATGAATTTCATGTTTTGTAAAAGTAGTAATGCAATGTGCGACGCTATTATCCGCGCTCTCGCGAACGCGACGTTTTAGCCGGCTTTCCAAACTGGATGGTATACAGCTTGCGTTGTGTCTCTTCGTGATTGCCTGCCGCAGTTTCGCCTGCAACAAACTGCCAGCGAATATCATGATGGCTGGCCACGCTCTCACGATGCGCAACACTGATGATCGCAGCTTCCGGCAGTTCCTGCAGAATCAATTGATACATCAGCTCTTCCGTTTCCGTATCGAGCGCACTGCTCGCCTCATCCATGAACAAGGCATCCGGACGCGTCAGCAATGCGCGCACGAAGGCGACACGCTGCTGCTCGCCCGGCGACAGGCGCTGGCTCCAGTTATCGACCTGATCGAGTTGCTGTTTCAAATGCGGCAGCCGGCACAGGTCGAAGTAATGCTGGATCGCCAGATCGGTATAACTTCTTTCGCTGGCAGGGTAGGCGACGGCAGCACGCAAGGTGGAGATCGGCAAATAACTTTTTTGCGGCAGGAACAGCAATTTCCAGTTATGCGGAATCTCGATCCCACCCTTGCCGTAAGGCCAGATGCCGGCAATCGCCCGGATCAAGGTCGATTTGCCGCAACCGGAAGGGCCGGCGATCAAAATCCGCTGTCCACGCTGAATATTAGCCGACAGCGGCGACGTCAATGGCTGATCATCCGGCAAATCCAATGCGAGATTCTCGATCAGAATCGCACCGACATTATTGATCGTGACCGTCACGCCGCCAGCATCGGCATGCGCCGTCTCGACTGCCGCATGAAATCCCGCCAGACGATTGACGCTGGCCTTCCATGCGGCCAGATCGCTGAAGGCCGAAATAAACCACGACAAGGCGCCCTGCACCTGACCGAATGCGGAACTGATCTGCATCAAACCGCCAAGCGTGATGGCGCCGGAAAAATATCGCGGCGCCGCCATCAGGAAAGGAAAGATATTGGCGAACTGCGAATAAAACGTGGACACCAGATTCAAGCTCTTGGTGGTGCGCATGATGCCCCACCAGTTATCGCGTATGCGCTGAAAGCGACCTTGCAGTTGCACACTCTCCTCTGCTTCGCCGCGATACAGTGCGACGGCTTCAGCATTCTCGCGCACGCGTATCAGACCGAAACGAAAATCCGCTTCAAAGCGTTGCTGGTAAAAGTTCTTGCCTATCAGCGGCCAACCGACCCAGCCCACGACGAGCGAGCCGATACCGGCGTAGGCAATAGCAAACCATACCATGTAGCCTGGCACCGTCATTTCCTGCGCGCCCAGCATGAATGAAATCGGCCCGCTGACCGACCATAGAATGCCGATGAACGATACCAGTGTAACCACGCTGGACAGCAGCCCCAACGACAGCGACAGCGAGCCGCTGGTAAGGAAATTCAAATCTTCGGCAATGCGTTGATCGGGATTGTCGGCCGTATGCGTTTGCTCTATCCGGTAGTAAGCCTGATGCGTCAGCCAGCGCGCCATGTACTGTTTGGTCAGCCACATGCGCCAGCGCATCTGCAGCGATTGCGTCAGGTAAATACGGTAAATCGCAACGCCAATGAAGATGAAGGCAAGATAGCTGAAGCGCCACAACTGTTCGGTAAATACCTTGTAATTCTTGGTTTCCAGCGCGTTATAAAACTCGCGATTCCAGGTATTGAACAAGACCTCGAGATACACCATGCCCAATGCCAGTGCGACGATCGTCAGCAGCAATCCGCGCGCCCGCCATTTTTCTTCCGACACCCAATAAGGTTGAATCAATCGCCATACGGCGCGCCAGTTGATGGATTCTTTAGGCATCACGCAAGAAAGAAGGAAGGATGAAAAGCGCGAGGCAAATCATCTTTGCCTGCATGAAAACACTGGAAGCGCGCACTGCAATCGCCGATGGATCGCGATGCCTTGAGCCGCACTCCATGATCAGCCTGGCAACTGATCGGCAAGGTCGCCCAGACGTTGACCGGGATTGATATTTTCCAGCGCCAGCAGCACTGCCGATTGATCGGCCTGCGGTGAGCGCTGCAACACGCTGTGATAATTTTCCGTCACCAGTTCCGTTACCGGCAAACGCAAACCTGCGTTGGCGGCAGCGATCAATACGTTTTCCAGATCCTTGAACTGACTCTTGACCTGACCGCCCGGCATGAAGTTGCGCTCCAGCATGCGCTGTCCATGCACTTCCAGTATCCGGCTTTCTGCAAAGCCGCCGCGTATCGCCGCGCGCACGGCAGTCGGATCGGCGCCGCCGGCCTGCGCCAGCAGCAAGGCTTCGGCCACAATATTCAGCGTGCCGCCAACGATCAACTGATTGCACAACTTGGCAATCTGGCCGCAGCCAGCCGGGCCAACCAGCGTCGGCCTTCCCATCGTCGCCAGCACTGCCTCGGCATCTGCAAAATCATCGGCGCTGCCGCCGGCCATGATCGCCAGCGAACCTGCCTGCGCGCCCACCACGCCACCGGACACCGGCGCATCGATAAAGCGTACCCCATGCGCTGCCAACAGCGCATGCGCTTCCTGCGCTTCCGATTGACGGGTCGAACTCATGTCCACCACTAGGGCAGCACGCTGCAAGCCCGGCAATGCGGCAGCGATCACCTGTGCCACGATAGGCCCAGCCTCCAGCATCGTGATGACGATATCGGCCGTGCGCACGGCATCTGCCGCCTGCTCTGCGACTTTCGCACCCAACGGTGCCAACTCATCCGCCTTGCTGCGCGTGCGGTTCCAGACGGTGACCTCATAACCCGCCTGCAATAATCGGGTCGCCATCGGTTTGCCCATCAGGCCTATGCCCAGAAAGGCAATCGCAGGTTTCGCTACTGGCTGCTTCAATTCAAACTCCCTCATGCTTGGTTGCGCTCAATATTTTCACTGCATAATGGCGCATTCTCCCCACAAAAAGCAACCGCCATGTCGATGGAAAATATACAAGCCTTTCTGCCAACACGCATGCAACTGGGCGAATGTCCGCTCTGGCATGCGCAGCAGGCGGCGCTGTACTGGATAGATATCGACGGTTGCGCCGTACATCGCTTCCATCCAGCGCATGGCACACACCATGTATGGAGCATGCCGTCCGAACCCGGCTGCATTGCAATCAATGCAAGCGGCGGTTTGATCGTCGCACTGCGTTCCGGCCTGGCGCTGCTCGATACCGATAACGGTCAGCTGACACCTGTCGCCGATGCGCCTTACGATCCTGCGACCACCCGCTTCAACGACGGCCGCTGCGACGCCGCCGGCCGGCTCTGGGTCGGCAGCATTTACGAACCGCGCGACCATCCGCATGCAGCGCTGTATTGTATTGAGCGCGGCCTCATACGCGATAGCGGCAAACGCGCAACCGTATCGAACGGCGTCGCCTTCAGCCCGGACAATAAAATCCTGTACCACGCTGATACCACGTCGCATCGCATCAGCGCCTACGAATACGATGTTGCTACCGGCATCATCTCAGGCACGCGCCTGCTGAAACAATTTTCCCCCGACAAATCGAACAACTACGGCGGCCGTCCGGATGGCGCGGCCGTCGATAGCGAAGGGGCCTACTGGTGCGCCATGTATGAAGGCGGAAAACTCCTGCGCCTGTCGCCTAGCGGCGAAGTCTTGCGTGAAATTTTCCTGCCGGTACGCTGCCCGACCATGCTCGCTTTCGGCGGCGACGATATGCGCACTCTGTACATCACGACCGTCAGCAAGAATCGCACTGCCGCCGAACTGGAAAAATTTCCCCTGTCGGGTTGCGTGCTGAGTCTGCGCGCTGATGTAGCCGGGCTTGCCGAACATGCATATCTCGCCTGATCCAGCATGAGCAAATACATACTCGCGATCGATCAGGGCACGACCAGCTCACGTGCCATCCTGTTTAATCATACGGGGCAGATTCACGGCATCGCGCAACAGGAATATCCGCAGATTTTCCCTGCGCCGGGCTGGGTCGAACACGATGCCAATGCCATCTGGCACAGCCAGCTCGCCGTCGCACAACAGGTATTGAAAGAACAGCATCTCAGCGCCGCCGATATCGCGGCCATCGGCATTACCAATCAACGCGAAACCACCGTACTCTGGGATCGCCAGACCGGCGAACCGATTGCGCCCGCCATCGTCTGGCAAGATCGGCGTACGGCGGCGCTATGCGATCAATTACGCGCCGACGGCAAGGCACCATTATTTCAACAGAAAACCGGATTGGTGCTGGATTCGTATTTTTCCGGCACAAAACTGAAATGGCTGCTCGACCACACACCAGGCGCACGCGCACGTGCCGAACGCGGCGAACTCGCATTCGGCACCATCGATAGCTGGCTGATTTTCAAATTATCCGGCAAGCACGTCACCGATATGAGCAACGCTTCACGCACACTGCTGTTCAATATCCACACGAAACAATGGGATGACGAATTGCTCGGCATGCTGGATATTCCGCACGCTCTTTTACCGACTGTCGTTCCCAGCAGCGGTATCGTCGGCCAGACATATGCTTCCCTGTTCGGACAACCCATTCCCATTGCGGGCATTGCAGGCGATCAGCAGGCAGCCACTTTCGGCCAGGCTTGCCATCGCCCAGGCATGGCAAAGAATACCTACGGCACCGGCTGCTTCATGCTGCTCAATACCGGCGCGCAGGCGATCGCATCGCAAAACAATCTGCTGACAACCATAGGCTGGACTCTGGGCGATGGTGCGGATGCCCGCACCGATTACATGCTGGAAGGCAGCGTTTTCATGGCCGGCGCCATCGTTCAATGGCTGCGCGATGGCCTGGGCATCATTCAGCAGTCATCAGATGTGGAAGCACTGGCGAACAGCGTCCCGGATAACGGTGGCGTGGTGTTCATTCCGGCCTTTAGCGGTCTCGGCGCGCCCTATTGGGATCCGTACGCGCGCGGCACCATCGTCGGCATGACACGCGGCAGCAATAAGGCACACATTGCACGCGCCGCGCTGGAAAGTATCGCGTATCAAACCGTTGATGTGCTGGAGGCGATGCAAAAAGACGCGCAGATCTTGCTGCAAGAGTTGCGCGTCGATGGCGGTGCCGCACGCAATGATTTATTAATGCAATTTCAAGCAAATATGCTCGACGTACCGGTGATCCGGCCAGTCATCACGGAAACTACAGCTTTGGGCGCGGCCTATCTCGCTGGCCTGGCCGTATCCTTCTGGGCATCGAAAGAAGAAATCGCCACACAGTGGCAGATGGAGAGGTGCTTCGAACCCCGCATGAGCGTCGATGAACGCACGCAGCGTTTACACACCTGGCGTCGTGCCGTACAGCGCGCCCAGGCATGGGACATATAGGATGTTGTCTTTTACTTTTCGAGTATAAAAATAAAGGATGGGCAATCGCGCCCATCCTTCAGGTGCGAACGTTCCACTCGCACCTTATCCTTCAATACGCTGATCGCGCTACGCATCGCGGCACGATCAACGCATCGAAGAAAACTTACTCGACAGCCAGCCACAGGAATGCCAGTCCCACACCTATCGGGATGCCGAAACGCTCCAGCTTGGTCGCATTTTCCTTGGCAACGACCTCGACTGGCAAATCCGTCAAAGCCATTACCTTACTCACAACGGAGCCCTGGAAAAATCGCGCCAATGCATTTTTGCGTGTCGTTCCCATGATGATTTTTTGCGACTTTGTTTTTTCGGCACAGGCAACAATCGCTTCTGCAGCATCGCCCTTGTCCATATGCACCGAATGTTTCACGCCGGCCCTGGATAGCATATCGACTGCGCTTTCCAGTGCCTTTTCAGCACGTTCCTGCTGGAACAGGCGGACATTACCTGACGGCACAAAGCGCGTCAGATATCTCGACAAACGGGGTTGGACATTGGCCAGGTTCACGTTGATCAATTCGCTGTGCAATGCACGATATTGAATAACGTATTCCACTGCTCGCAATGCATTCCGTGAGCCGTCAACGGGTATAAGAATGTTTAGCATGATGATCTCCTCGCAATGTATAACGTTAATGCTTCATGTGAACGGTCTTCATGAATGTTTTGGAGTACCCTCCCTCTGCGTCGGTTTCCAAGGCGCGTTTCTAAGCACACCGCTTAGTACGACCCCGCCTATGAGCAGGCCGTAAAGTAGCCAGAGTAAAAAAGGATTCTGGCCAAAAAATTCATTCATTACCGGTTCCTGCCCGATCATCTTGGCAGCCGTCCACGCCAGGACTGCGGCCCCCAGATAAATGATCACCGGATAGCGCTCAACCCATTTCAGAATTAGCGTACTGCCAACGATCATGATCGGAATGCTGATCAGCAGGCCCACGATCACCAGCATGAATTCACCTTGCGCTGCGCCGGCCACACCCAGCACGTTATCCAGTCCCATCACCGCATCCGCCACGATAATGGTGCGAATCGCGGCCCATAGCCCTATGCGCGAACCCGACAAATGCACGCCTTTCTTTTCTTCCTGCACAGGCGCCAGCAATTTATAGGCAATCCAGACCAGCAACAATCCACCAACCAGCAGCAATCCAGGAACATTCAGCAACCACACGATCGCCAGCGTCATCGTTACTCGCACCACTACCGCACCTATGGTCCCGCCGATTATGGTGATCCGCTGCAAGTGCTGCGGCAATTTGCGCGCAACCAGTGCAATGACTATCGCGTTATCACCTGCCAAAACCAGATCGATGACGATGATTGCCATGAGGGCCGAAAAAAATTCCGCTGAGAACATATCCATCTGCTTCCTCCAGCAATCCAGAGATCGTCCGTGTTACGGACGAAGAAAGCTTTAAGCGAAAAAAAACCTTTACCTGTCAGCGGTAAAGGTCTCGCCACAACATTTCGTTGTCTACAGGCCGGGGAAATTGTCCCGTATTGACGGCTTCTGCAGTGAGGCTACTCCCCTTTAAGGGAACTACTTGGCTTCAACATAGGACAGTGGATACTTGGTGTCAATACAAATATTAAAATATCGTTAAATATATTTTAACAAAATCTTTATTTTTCAAGAGAAAAGGTTTCTTTTTTGGAATGTTCTGCGGAGGCCAGATATCAGCGCAGATTGCCGGGCTAGCGGCACGAAAGAAAATTCATTCGAAATAAGGCATCTCGAAGCAGCTGACAAACTTTCTTTCAAATGAAAAAAGGGCTAGCCGAAGCTAACCCTTTTAATTTGGTGCTGATGAGGCGAATCGAACACCCGACCTACTGATTACGAATCAGTTGCTCTACCAACTGAGCTACATCAGCGAAGCCCGTTATTCTACCAACAATCATGCCTCACTGGAAGAACATGCGAGGCATTTCAAGAAATACTCTTGCAATCACGGGTTATTTCCACGCATATTTTTAAGCGGAAATGAAAGATCAGGTGTCGGATCCTGAGTAAAGACTGCCTCGCTAGCTAAAGCGGCGCACTCGAAGAGGGCATGTAATCAGCAGCACCCTTGCGCTACAAATCGTTCGCGCAAAAGCAAAAACCCCCTAGCCGTTAAGCTAGGGGGTTTTCTAATAAAAGCCTGACGATGACCTACTTTCACACTGGTTGCAGCACTATCATCGGCGCAAATTCGTTTCACGGTCCTGTTCGGGATGGGAAGGGGTGGTACCAAATCGCTATGGTCATCAGGCATAACTTGTAGCGTTCGCTGCCGTCGTCGTTATTCTGACGTCGTCAACAAACCAATCTGGAAGAAGTAAAGATCACACTGAGGCCATGGGTGATGGCATCAGCGGTTTTGATTGCACGAATCAAATCGCACACACGTTACTTGCATGCCTATAACCTGCTAAGGTTATAGGGACAAGCCTTACGGGCAATTAGTACTGGTTAGCTTAATGCATTACTGCACTTCCACACCCAGCCTATCAACGTCCTG
>NZ_JBIWCI010000003.1:0-13294 GCF_044761395.1 Herminiimonas sp. NPDC097707
TGTGGTATAATCACCCCAATGAACAAAGTGAAGAAGGGCGCACTTATACAAACTTCGTTTGTGTGCGGTTTGCGTTGCAAACAAAGAGCATATTCGCTTGGTGCGAATACAAAATCAAAACCCTCCATTCGCTAGTGGGCGAATGAGTATCCGCCATAATGCGGATACAAAAAAGGATTCGGAAGATTTTTATAAATACTCGTTGGCAATGTCAGCAATTGTTCAACTTGTCTTTATAATTTCTCCGAATTCATTTTTAAAAAATAAAAAAGGAGTAGATAGCCTTCTACTCCCTTTTTGGTGTGATACATGAATTTCAACAGTTGGCTTTAATATTTTGTTCCATTATGGAGTTTGTTATTCAATTTAAATTTAAAAAGGAGGTACAAGGATATGGCGATCTATCATTTCTCTGCTCAAATGATTTCCAGAGGAAAAGGGCAATCCGCAGTTGCGGCTGCTGCCTATCGTTCTGGTCAGCGTTTAGTCGATGAGCAAACAAATGAAAGTAAGTTTTACAAAAGAGAAGTGCAACCAGAAACCCATATTCTTGCCCCTGAAAAATCGCCAGTTTGGATTCAGAATCGTGAGATTCTTTGGAATGAAGTGGAACATTCCGAGAAAAGGAAGAACTCTCAATTAGCCAGAGAAATCAATGTAGCACTACCTAGAGAACTTTCTCAACAACAACAAACAGAATTAATCAAAGGGTACATCCAGGATCAATTTGTAGATAAAGGCATGGTTGCTGATATCGCTATCCATCGGGATGATGCCAACAATCCTCATGCTCACGTCATGCTGACAACACGAGAAATTTCAGAAGATGGATTTACTACGAAGAATCGTGATTGGAATAAAAAAGACCTGCTGGAGCAATGGAGAGAGCAGTGGTCCGAGTATGCAAACAAAGCATTAGAACAAGCACAAATCAACGAACGAATCACACATAAATCCCATGCAGATCGTGGACTTGAAATCTTACCTACTGTCCATATGGGGCATGTTGCTTCTGATATGGAGAAAAAGGGCATACAAACCGAACGAGGGGCTATTAATCGTGAAGTTCAAAAGCATAATGCGATTGTTTATGACCTTCAAAAGTATCGTCAAGAGAAGCAACAAAGAGAAGCAGCGTTAAAACTGCAGGAGCAAAAGAAGAAAGTAGAATTAACTCCTGAAGAACAAAAAATAGTTATCCTAGCTAAACAGATTATTGGTGATACACCAACTATGACAAGCATTGCTAGCTATAGAAAATCATTAGAAATACAGACCAAAAAACAAAAACAAGAAATAGAATCTATAAAGACACAAAATCATGTCGTTTCCGTAGCTGAACAAGCCGAAAAGCAACTTTCTCATTATGAAAAAACCTTAGAAGAATTAAAGGGAAAACTGGATAAGACAGGATTGTTTAAACGAAAAGAAAAAGAAATTTTACGCAATAAGATTACAGAAGTACAAGGTGAAATTCCAGAGCAAGAACAGCATTTGGCTCAATGCTTAAAAGAAGCTAATTTGGCTAAAGTGGAAGAGATTCCATTTGCTAAAAAGAATTTGAATAAACAACTGAAAGTAGCTACTCAAAAGCTTCAAGAAAACAATCTGACATCCATTGAACAGAAAATAGTTCTAAAGCAAACCGAAGAAATAATAAAGCAGCAAGTCATACGTAAAGTCATTTCTCACTATCCTGAACTTCAAAATGCCGAAAAATTCTTATCGTATGAGACTGCGCAAAAGCTAAATAACCTTAATAAAAAAGCTGAAAAGATTGTCGGTATAGATAGTATTAAATCCACTATTCGTGCTCGGAACAGACATATTGAAGAACATAAAAACTTTTTACAAAAGTTCCAAGTAGGTATTCAGCGAATCCAAAGGGTAGAAAAGTATTTTGATCAATTATTAGAGATTGAACAACGTTTGCAAAAAATTGATAGTAATCCCTTGTTAAAAGGAAAGGTACTTCATTCTGAAACAAATAAGAAAGCCTATGACGACCTTTTAAACATACAGAGTAAGTGCCAAGAATCTTTAAAAAAAGAAGGATTTCGAGATAAAGACCACTTTATTCATAATCGAGATAAGATTCTAAGTAATATGGACTTGAAAGATAAAACAATAAAAGAAATCGAAGATTTACAGTTAGGGAAGCATCAAGGTGGTTATGGAGCAAGCACAGAATTCTTGTCAGCCATCATCCGAGGCCTAGAACAGGCCCGAAACCAAACTCGAGGGGTAAATCCTAATGAGAAGCAAAAACAACGCTTAAAAGGGCAAAGAAATGAGTTGGAACGGTGATTAACACTGATAAAGAGAGTGAGCAATTCATACTTCTTTCATTTCAAACATATTATTGATCATGTAATACCTCCTTATTATGTAATCCTTAACAGAGACAACTGAGGGAGTTGTCTCTGTTTTGATTTTTGTTGTCAAACATGAAACTAACTAGCAATCCGCAGCAATTAAAAGAAAATGAAAGATCGCCGATATCATTATTGTTCCAAGTTTATATGTATTTCCCAAACCTAAAAAGACGGAATTTGCCCAAATATGGCCGAATTCCGTCTTTTGTTTTGTTGGTTGCTTGGGATAAGACGCATTATGTTAACTAACTAGCAAAATACTATCTAATTCTATTAAACACTTACAAAATAAGAATAAGAAAAAAATGTTATTATTAGTTATGATTTCCAACACAACGGGAGTAAAGTATCAACTAAGAAAAGGAGATGATTTCATGAAGCGAATTGATGTTGTTTTACTATTCGTGGTTGTAGTAATCTCGGTATTGCTGTTTCTTCTACTACTTCAAGGAAAATTGTCTAATGGCTATATAGTTCTAATAATATTAGGATTTGGATTAATTGTTGGATTCATTAGACGTTTTTTTTTTAACAACAGAAACTTGATTAGCAAAAAGAAAATTTAAAAAATTGAAGGATGGTTTTTATGGATATTTTAGGTATTATTCCTTTCGTTTTTTGGCTTATAGTTATCATAGGAGGAATATATTTACTTATAAAATTTCTCAAGAAAAAATAAAAAAGCCTAAGATCTTAGGCTTTTTTATTGGAATCAACTTTTAGAAAGAAATCCATCCACCAGTTTTCCAGTCTGACCGTGTAGAATCCACTTTATAGTATCTGTTTTTTCCATCTCCACGAGCATAAAAATCAACAGAGTCATTAATGAAACCTAAACTACCAGTTGAGTATACTGTCCATGAAGCTCTTCCATAGGCATCTCCACCACTTAAATAACCTTTTCCAATTCCTTTTTGCCATATCATAGAAGGATTTATGTTACTGTGGCTTCCGTAATTATCTAAAACTTTTGTAGCTGTTGAACCTGAATAGTTAAAAACAACTGTACTATATAATGTAGTTGTTTTAATACCTAAAACATACAGTTTATAGGTAGCAGTTACAGTTTTTTTCCCAGTCGCTAATACTCCTATTGAAGGGTTAGTATTTGTTTGTAGTTCTACAGGTACTTTATTTCCTTCTATGTTAATGTTTGATACGCCAGGATTAGCATTTGCTGTACCGATTAATTTCATATAATTATCTGGTTGTAATGCTAAAAGAAAAGTGTTTTGTTCTTCTTCACTTAAATTTTTAAATGCTTCTAATCCTTCTGCTGCGTAGTCATCTATTTTGCTTTCCTTTTCTAAATACTCAATATAATTAGCTGGTGATTCAATATACTTCAGTCCATCTTCAGTAGAGATACTTTCTGCATTAGCTGATTTTAAATCTAAACCAAAATTACTAATTAATAAAAATACAAGTGAACCTAACACAAAAACAATTCTTTTCATACTCATAGAAACAATCTTCCTTCCCCTTAATTTTTTATATCAATCCGAATAATTTCCAGATTAATAACATAGATAATAAAAAAATGGAAAAAAATAAGAATATTCTAGGGGGTATATATTGTGCAGGAGGAAGTAAAAGCTATTTTAATAGGTTTTGTTACTCTAATCGCTGCTTATTTGACTGTGTTTTCTTTATGGTTTTGTTTAGTTGCAATAATATTTGGAGTTATAGGATATAAACAGGCAAAAAAAATTAAAGAGAGAAAAAACAATTATATTTTTATGGGGAAAATATTAAATAGTATAGGGATTTTGTCTTCTATACTGCTATTTATGTATTATGTAACCGGTCCTATTTAATTTCGGTTTTAAAAAAGAAAATACCTCCTTTTATAGAAAAAAATTACATTTCATTTAAAATATGAACTTTTTATTTCGTATTAGGATAAAAAGAAAAAAAGCATAGGAGACGATCCTATGCTTTTTATTTTATTAATTTCAAATATAATCTAGTAAATTAGTATTGCTAGAATAGATTGATAGGTATAAAATTACAGATAACTAAATAGTCCGGATAATGAAAAAGAACTCCAACTGTTAAAGTGGTGTTGGTCGCACCCTTTAACCGTCTCCCTATTCTCGGTAGGGAAACACTTGTCGAAGTCCTTTGAACATATAACGTTAAGTATTATATACCAATCATTTTAGTGTATAAAACACGTTTATTCAAGGAAAAAAAGTTTCCTTTTTTCGATAACTTTTGATAAAAGACACTGTTTCCCATTGGTTTATGGGATAATAGTGTCTTTTTTTGTTCCGAAAAAGGAGAAATTGAACATGACAGTATTTGTGGAATCACACCAATTTAATCAAATGATATCTTACACACCATATGTAGAAACAAAAACAGAAAAGAAAAAAGTTAAGTACAGTTTATTAGAATCTATTCAAGAGTCCATAGGGGATAAATGGTACCGACTAAAAGAAGGAACAAGACAGGCTTTTGATATGGTCTGTTTCTTCAGTACGGAGTTAGGATTCTTTTATGCGAGTGACGAATACCTGGCAAAAAGGAACGGGATCAGTGACCGAACTATCCAATATCGCCTGAAAGAGCTAGTAGAACTGGGACAAGTTATAAAAGTATATCGACGTGCCAGAAAGTGTAACGGTCGGGGGAACCCAGTCTATCTATTTGTTAATCATCCTTACTTCCAATATTGGGTGAATTTATTAGGACTTGATAGGACTAATTTCCAAACAGATTGCGAAACAGAAAACAGCGAAAAGCCTTCTGGCAGTAGGGAAAAAGAAGGGGAAACTTTTTCTACCTATCTAGTACCTGAAAAACAAGAAAATAATATATATAAGCAAGCTAATAAAATAATTCAATATGTAACTAATAGAGTTACTGATTCCATAAAAAAAGGCACTAAAATCACATACATGTCCAGTTACGTAGATACATTGGTTACAAAATTAGAATGGCAAGCTCTTTATGCTGAAAATAATCGTCAAATTAAGGCTAAACAGCAAGCACATAACGAATCATATGAGAAGGTCAAAGGCATGTTAGGAAAAGAACCTGTTAAAAAGGTACCTTTCTACAATTGGTTAGAAAATTAAAATGCCATTTAAAACGTATTTCAAAGCGATTATATACACTTTGAGTTTATAATCCCAACTTCATTGAACTATGCCTGCTAACTTTACGTTTTGTATAAGTTTCTTTGAATAAGACACCCTAAAAAAAGGGGATTAGTAGCATTTTTTGTTTTTTCCTAAACCCTAAACAGAGCTTTTTATTAAGCCACTTAGGAGGGTTTCACATGAAAGGAAACCATGTAGATTTAACAGCTTCTGAAATAGCAATTCTTTGGACTGCCTATATGAATGACAGCATGAGTAAATGTATTTTAGGTTATATGCTAAAACATATAGAGGACAAAGAGATTAAACCAATTATTCAGTTTTCATATGATCTGTCAGCTAGTCATATAGAAAAACTCATCACTATATTTAAACATGAAAACTATATTATACCGAATGGGTTTTCTGAAGCAGATGTTAATATGAATGCACCGAGTTTATTTACAGATTTATTTTGTATAAGCTATGTCAATCATATGGCAAGAGCTGGATTATTAGCCTATGGTGGTTCTCTTGGCATGAGTATTAGAAAAGATATAAGGGATTATTTTATAGAGGGAATCTCTGAAACGACTAAATTATATGATAAAAGCACACAAGTAATGCTAAATAAAGGGATATTTTTAAGAGCACCCTATATACCTGTTCCAACTGA
Source organism: Herminiimonas sp. NPDC097707 (assembly GCF_044761395.1). Taxonomy (NCBI): domain Bacteria; kingdom Pseudomonadati; phylum Pseudomonadota; class Betaproteobacteria; order Burkholderiales; family Oxalobacteraceae; genus Herminiimonas; species Herminiimonas sp. NPDC097707. Next base: position 6,138 of record NZ_JBIWCI010000003.1, read on the forward strand.
GACGGATTACATAGACAGTAAAAAGTATTTAGGTGGATTTAATCTATTAAGCGACAAGCGTCCTTTAAATGCAATTGAAATTTCTCACTTATATTTAAATATTCAAACCAATCATATAGGGATGAAAATTAGCCTTGCTTTTGCACAGACTTCGCCATTAAAAGAAGTTCAGGACTTTTTGTTAACTGGTAAAGAGATATCCAAAAAACATATGAAAATTTTTATGGATTCTTTGCTTGGTTGTGATATTGAAGCACCCATGTCACCCGATCATGGTATTTCTGATTCCACGACCCAAACGTTTTCAGACAAATTAATCATGTTCCATATGGCATTACTAAGTGCAAGTGGAACTGGTAACTATGCTACTGCAGCCGCAGCTAGTCAACGCAACGATCTAGCAACTAGTTATGAACGCCTATCCCTTGAAATTGCTACATTTGCAAAGTCGGGAGCCGACATTATGATAAAGAATAATTGGCTTGAACAACCACCAGGAACTAAGGATAAAACGAAGTTAGTGAAAAATAAACATGATGGTCATTAAATGTAAAGCCAACTTAAACCGAAGGGAGGTCATTTATTCAATCGAAGAAGTAAATGATTTAGGGGTATATTAATTTTGGGACACTTAACAAGAGTTGTTTTAAGCCTTATTTTAGCGATTTTATTTAAATTACTTATTTAACTACTCTTATTTAAAAAGCAACGCTTTAAAAAGTGATTATGAAGGTCTAGTGAGCATTAGAGAGGAATTTTATCTCTAAAAATGACCACTTTTTTTGTATTTGTATTTCCTTTAATCATCAGCTCAAAAAAACTCCGACTATTTAGCCGAAGTTCATACTCTACAGTAGGTTAATTAAATTTTATTAGTTTGGATTAACTTTATACAGGGGGATTTTATCTATTGCCTGCTTTTTAACAATCTTTTTGTATTCAAATCCTAATAACAAGTGCGGTTCATATCTAATTCTTTTTTTCAAATTCTTTTTTTTGCATTTTTATAATAAATAATGTTTGAAAAGTAGAGTAACCTAAACCTAGGATAGTCAAAACAATACCGCTGTATAGTCCGCGCTTTCTTGCTTTTTCTTGAATGTAGTGAGTGAAATAAGCATTAGAGATGGTGCAAAAAATCATGATACCAATGGTTAATAAAACACGCATATCAAATTTCTCCTTTCTGTAACTTTAGTTTTTCCTAAAAAGATTAAGCTATGAAGGAAAGATTTAAAGAGACTAGTCGCCAATAGTTCTTTAGAATAATGGTTGTTCTTTTGAATTGGATCATTCTGTTTTCTAATTTCAAAAAGCAAAAATTCTATCTTTTGAATGTGGTTACATATTATAATAAAAAAAGGCTACAGATACTTCAGATCTATAGCCTGACCAACTCTTTATAGGGTTGGCTCCCATACTAAAGTATGAAATGACCTCCTACGAATAAATCGAAGGAGGTCATTTTATTTTATTCAAAGAAACATCAACGTTGACCTATTGGTCATTATTTGACCCTGTGGTCAACACTAGTTTAAGAGAGTTACTTTTTATTTTCAATTCCTAATATCTCTCTAGCTAAATGTATATCCATTGCTTGAATTTGTTCTTTTCTTTCCAAGATGGCCTTTTGGAAAGAAGCGATTAGCTTGATTGCTTCTTCCTCCCCTTCTATCTTTAAATGCTTCTCCATTAATGCCCCAATTTGAATGAGTCTTTTTGTTCTAGATTTACGCTCTTTTTCCTTTAATTGATTCGCAAGCCTTTGCTTCTCAGCTTGCATCTTCTTAATCTTTTCATCCATATCTAGCAATCTCTCTTCTTCTGTCTTTCGAGCCATAGCCCTCACTCCCCTTATAACCTTGTTTCCTCCATTATAATCAAATTATAGCTATAACACTAGAATAACAAAGTAGTATCTTCACTCTGCATGTGGTATAATCACCCCAATGAACAAAGTGAAGAAGGGCGCACTTATACAAACTTCGTTTGTGTGCGGTTTGCGTTGCAAACAAAGAGCATATTCGCTTGTTGCGAATATAAAAATTAAAATCCTTCATTCGCTGATGTGCGAATGAGTATCCGTCTTGTGACGAATACAAAAACTCATCGTAAGAGATTAATTATTTCTCATTGGCAAAATGCCATTTCGTCTAATTAATTTCTTACGATTCCATAATAAAAATTCTCCCACCTTACGGTACGATCATTTTTATTACGGCTACTACAAAATCTTTTGAAAAGGAGGTTCAAGCATATGGCAATCTATCACTTCTCAGCACAAATGATTTCCAGAGGAAAAGGACAATCAGCAATTGCGTCAGCTGCCTATCGTTCTGGTCAGCGTTTAGTTGATGAACAAACTAATGAAAGTAAATTTTACAAAAGAGAAGTGAAGCCGGAAACCCATATTCTTGCTCCTGAAAATTCCCCTGTTTGGGTTAAAAATCGTGAGATTCTTTGGAATGAAATTGAACGTTCTGAGAAAAGAAAGAACTCTCAATTAGCCAGAGAAATAAATATTGCTTTACCTAAAGAACTTTCCAATCAACAACAAACTGAATTAATCAAAGGCTACATCCAAGACCAATTTGTAGATAAAGGCATGGTTGCTGATATCGCTATTCATAGAGATGACTCCAACAATCCTCACGCTCACATAATGTTAACAACACGAGAAATTTCAGAAGAAGGCTTTACTACAAAGAATCGTGATTGGAACAAAAAAGAACTGCTGGAGCAGTGGAGAGAACAATGGTCAGAATACGCAAATAAAGCATTAGAACAATCAAACATCAAAGAACGAATTACACATAAATCTCACGCTGAACGTGGACTTGAAATCTTACCTACGGTTCATATGGGGCATGTCGCTTCTGATATGGAGAAAAAGGGGATGAAAACTGAGCGAGGTAATATTAATCGTGAAGTACAAAAGCATAATGCTATTGTTTATGACTTACAAAGATACCGCCAAGAGAAGCAACAAATAGAAGCAGAGTTAAAACAACAGGAGCAAAAGAAGTCTGTAGAATTAACTACTGAAGAACAAAAAAATGTGGAGGCAGCCAAACAAATTATTGGCGAAATTCCAACGGTAGCAACAATTGCCAACTATAGAAAATCATTAGAAGTACAGACCGAACAACAAAGAAAAGCACTAGAATCTTTAAAGACAAAAAATCACATAGTTTCTATTGCAGAACAAGCAGAAAAACAGCTTTCTCATTATGAAAAAACATTAGAAGAATTAAAGGGAAAACTTGATAAAGTAGGATTTTTCCAACGTAAGGAAAAAGAAAATTTGCGTGCTAGTATCAACACTTTACAAGATAAAATCATCAGCCAGCATGACCACTTAAATACATGTTTAAAAGAAGCTGGTTTATCTGCACGTGAAGAGATCCAGTTAGCTAAAAAGCAATTAAGTAAACAAATTGATACGTCTACTCGAACTTTAAACGGGAGCATCTTAAAATCTGTAGACCAAAAACAAATACTAAACCAGACAGAAGAAATACTAAAGCAAAAGCTAATTCGTAAAGTAGCTATCCAATATCCTGAATTGAAAACAGCAGGACAATATTTGGATTACAAGACAGCATCTAAATTGAACCGACTAAATGAGAAACAAGGAAAAACTATATCGCTCGACAACATAAAACATACTTTAGAACAAAGACAGCATAAAATTGAATTAAATCGAGAAGGTATTCAAAACTATAATCTGGCTGTTCGGAATGCTCAAAATGCAGAAAGTTATTTTAATCATCTTACTGAACTAGAAAAACGAATTGAACGAATCGAATCGAATCCTTACTTAAAAGGAAAAATTCTGTTTTCCAAGGAAGAACAACAAGCTTATCAGAAAGATTTACAAAAACGAGAACAGTTAACTCAAGCTATTCGAACCATCGGTTATGAAGATCGGGAGCATTTGGAACAACATAAAAGAGAAATAGAGAAAGTTGCTCCAGCACTTGAAAAAGTTCAACAAGAAACGCAAAGCCTAAGCCAAAGCAATGACTTTCTTTCAGCCATCCTAGAAGGGGTAGAACAAGCCCAAAAGCAGGAACACAAAGTAAATGCTAAGCAAAAACCAAAGCAACGCTTAAAAGGGCAAAACATTGGGTTAGAAAGGTAATCATGCTATATTCAAAAAAGCTACAGATGTGACAGCATCTGTAGCTAGCCTACTCTTTTAAGAATTGGCTCTATATTTTATAGATCAGTGAAATGACCTCCAAACAGCGCCAAGCCGTAGGGAGGTCATTTTTTATTTCTTATAGAGATTTGTTTATAAAAACAGATAATCAATCAAATAATACAAAAAAGGAGTTGAATACAAAATGAAGAAAATGATTACTGCAATGATATTATTAGTTGTTTTAGTAATGGGAATAAGCACAAATTCAATTCAAGCTAAGGAACCAGCAAAAGAATCATGGAGCAAATATCCTGATAACTCTAGTGAAAAGTTTGCTAGTCCAAATTCTTTTTATAGCTCAATAGACCAAAAACAATATACTGAATACAAGAACGCTAAAATTAACATTAGAGAAAAAGTCTCTTTTAAAGATGTGAACAAGGTGTTGTCAAAAGTAGATGAGTTTATTGGTGAAAATCGAGTTTCAGGTGATGGTTTTCATCCTAATAGACAAGTATATGTTTATTTAACAGTATCTGAAAATGGTAAAGATATAAAAAATATAATTGTTGATGCTGAAACAAAAAAAGTTCTTTTTAAATCCGAACCTTTAATAAAACGATAAAAAGGTTGCCTTTGGGTAGCCTTTTATTTCATTTTCCACTGCATTTCATACTTTGCAAAGACCTGGATTAGATCATCCACTAGTTTTTCATTTTCCTCCCCAGACAAAGGCTTTTTTGCGTAATCCCTTTTGTATTCAAATCCTACATACCAAGTGCGGTTCATATCAAATTCCCCATTTATGATTTTTTTTGAATCATCAAATTCCATAACTATCAACTCCCCCTTTAAAGTGTATACAAAGCCCGTAGAAGGCCGTTATCCATTTAACACCTTTAAATGCGTTATTTTAAAAAAGGGCTCAATATAACCCCTTTAAAACGTTCTCAATGCTATTAGTAAGGAGTATCATCATCATTATCTTTATTTTTCTTATCTAATGTTCTTTCAATTAATCTTTGAGATATAATTTTTTGTGTTTCAGACTTGGATTTAATATTAAATACAACTTCGAAAACACTTCTTCCCTTTTTAATCGTATCGTATGTAATCGTAATGTCAGTTAATTTATTGATTTCTTTAATAGCTTGTTCTATCACAAAACGCTTGAAATCAACCCATCTAGGTAATGTATCATCATCTAGATTTAGGACTTTCCTTAATTCATCCACTTCATAAATAATCCCTTGGACATTTTCGTAAGACTTTAATATTTCATAGAGCCTAATACTATATTGGCTTTTCATAGTCATTACATATAAGTAATTATATTTAGTGAAAAATTGCTTCAACTGCAACAAATGAGGCTTTAAATCTTTATCCAATTTAATATCAATTATGTCTTTCTTATGGTCTATAACTACTTTGTCGATCCACCTCATTAACACTTCCGTACCATCTTCTTGTTCCATCCAAAAACTTTTGTCGCTTATCTTTTTCAGGGAACTTTTAATAATCGAATAGTTTTTCCCACTTCTATCGCTGATTTGGCAAATTTTACAGTAATCCTTAATTGAAAAACGATACGTTTTAAAATCATCATCTTTTGGCTCAATCATTTGGATTACGTGCAATATCAATTTTTGTTCAACCAATGTTAAATCAAAACGAGTTTTTTGAATTAGATGATTAGATTTAACAACGGGGAAATTACGTGTTTCCATTTCTTTTAATTTTGGTACTCTATCAGATAATTTTTCTAATCTCCTTGCCATTTCTTTATTCCTTTCATAACTCTTGATATAACTATCATATTTAAAAGTGAGTTAAAAAACAAGTTTTTCTAAAAAACTCACTTTAAGTGCACCAAAACTCACTTTAAGTGCACCAAAACTCACTTTTAAGTGCACCAAAACTCACTTTAAGTGCACCAAAACTCACTTTTAAATTTTTGAGACTTACAGCCCCAAGGGTTTCAAGCTCCTATAAATAAGTAAAAAGGTTTTAAAAATCTTTAAAAAATAACTATATTATTAAAAGTTAAAATTATGTCCCTTAATTTTTTATATCAATCCGAATATTTCTTCAAATTAATAACATATATAATAAAAAATGGAAAAACAAAGAATGTTTAGGGAGGTATATATTGTGCAGGAGGAAGTAAAAGCTATTTTAATAGGTTTTGTTGCTCTGATCTCTGCTTATTTGACTGTATTTTCTTTATGGTTTTGTTTAGTTGCAATAATATTAGGAGTTATAGGATATAAACAAGCAAAAAAAATTAAAGAGAGAAAAAACAATTATATTTTTATGGGGAAAATCTTAAATAGTATAGGCATTTTGTCTTCTATATTATTATTTATGTATTATGTAACTGGTCCCATTTAATTTCGATTTTAAAGAAGAAAATACATCCTTTTATAAATAGAGTTAGATAAAGATACCGATTTTGATAAATTTCAAAATCGGTATCTTTTATCTAACCTAGAGTAGAAACACAATAAAATATGGATTAAGATTCTTTTGAACTCTGGACTTGAATCCCTAGTATATTTCTAGCTTGATTAATGTCCATGGCATTTACTCTATCTTTATTTTCCAAAATAGATTTTTGGAAAGAAGCAATCAACTTAATAGTTTCTTCTTCTCCTGTTATTCCTAAATGTTTTTCTAATAATCCACCCATTCTAATTAGCTTTTGTGTTCTTGCCTTTCTTTCCTTTTGTTTTAATTGGTTAGCAAGCCTTTGCTTCTCGGCTTGCATCTTCTTAATTTTTTCATCCATCTCTAATAGTCTTTCTTCTTCTGTCTTTCGAGCCAAAGCTCTCACTCCCCTACCGCCTTGTTTTTCTCTATTATAATCAAACTATCGCAGAAACACTAGAATTACATAATAGTATCTTCACTCTGCCTGTGGTATAATCACCCCAATGAACAAAGTGAAGAAGGGCGCACTTATACAAACTTCGTTTGTGTGCGGTTTGCGTTGCAAACAAAGAGCATATTC
>NZ_JBIWCI010000004.1:0-9990 GCF_044761395.1 Herminiimonas sp. NPDC097707
GATCCCTGAAAGATGATCAGGTTGATAGGTTTGAGGTGGAAGCGTGGTGACACGTGGAGCTGACAAATACTAATAGATCGAGGACTTAACTAAAAAGATTACTTGGTTCTTGTGTTTTTCTTCCTATAGGATTTAGTTTTGAGAGAACAACTCATAAAAACATAATAGTCTGGTGGCGATAGCGAGAAGGTCACACCCGTTCCCATACCGAACACGGAAGTTAAGCTTCTCAGCGCCGATGGTAGTTGGGGGCTCTCCCCCTGTGAGAGTAGGACGTCGCCAGGCACCGAAAAGGATAGTAGTCATTAGACTACTATCCTTTTTTTTGATTTTATCGTGGAAGTTTACTTCTTTCCTCTTATGAATTAAGATATTAAGTAAGTACCAAGTCTGGATTTAGGGGTGATAAAGTGCAAAAATCTAATGTTATTAGTCAATTTGCAGACTGGCTTGAAACAGAAGGGAAATCTGTTAATACAGTCACTACTTATCAACGTGAAATGAAAAAATTTCAAGACTGGCTCTACAAATATCCTACTTATTTAGAGAATATATCTCAAAAAGATGTTCAAGATTATCTCTCTTTTTTAGAGCAACAGCGCAAAAGTCCAATAACTATCGATAAAATACTTGGCTCTATTAGAACGTTTGCTAAGTTCTTGAAACGTCCAGAAATAACTTTAGATATTAAAGTTATGCCTATAGAAAAAAAGGGAGAATTGGAAATACTAACTCCTTATGAATACAATCAATTACTTCAAGAAGTGAAAAATGATGGTCACGAAAGAAATATAGCTATTGTTTACTTATTACTTCATACAGGTATTAGAGTTTCGGAATTATGTTCTCTAAATAAGTCGAATATTGATATTAGAAAAAGGCAATTAACCGTTAGAAATGGGTTAACTGGTGAAGAAAGGTATATTCCATTATCGGAAGAAGCTAAGAAATATCTTCTTAAATACTGTGACTCTTTTTATAGTGAGGATGCTTTATTTACTTCAAAATCTAATGAACGATTAACAGAAAGATCGATTCAATATATGTTGAAAAAGTATAATGTTCATCCGCATAAATTAAGACATACTTTTTGTCAAAAGCTTATAGATAAAGGAATAGGCTTAGAAGTTGTCTCGAAACTTGCTGGACATAAAGATATAAATGTTACTAAAAGATATGCAAAATCCAGGATGGAACAATTCGAACTAGAAGAAGCAATACAAAAAACTTTTATTAACGATACACTAGGATAGGTTGTTTAGTATTTAATTGTCTTTTTAAAGTTAACATCAACCGATGGGTAAGCTTAAAGTGAATTCAGATTTAGAACGTTTCAGGGGCTATTTTAGCTGATTTTAGGTACTTCCCTTAGTTAAGTTCGTTTTTAGAAAAAGGACAGTATTATAGATCGAATATAAAAGCCTAAAGACGTTCGACAATGGAAATTCTATTCGTTTTTTATATTTTAAAACTGATATTAGATATTTCTTTTTAAAAAGGATGAAAAGAATTGGACAATAAAGCGCAAATATATCGTTCTAATGTATCCATATCACAACTCGAAACAACGCTAAAAGAAAAAAATCTTTTAGCGTTGTTTGTGCAAAGACAGGAAAAATCCAATGAAAATTTTGGAATACAACTATATCTCTAGAGATATTACGGTATATCTACACTATATCTCCCGAGCCAAAAAGTGATATCAATTTAAACTCCTTGAAACCTAATAGGCACCGACTATTCATCACCTTTTATCAGAAGGTGATATCAGGTTTCCTTATGCTCTTTTTTTAAAAGGATAGATAAGCAAAGAAAATAGACATATAGATACTCCATACAGCATTATAAGCATTGTCCATGCTTCAAAAATGTTTGGAATGTCAAATAGATAATGGAATAGGATCCAGGAGGAAATAGAAGAAATAAAGAGATAGTGTTTTTGAATTATAGTCTTCATTTTTGATTATTTCCCGAAGGGAAAAAGACAGAATTTGCCCGAATATGGCCGGATTCCGTCTTTTGTTTGGGGTGCTGCTTGGGATAAGACGCATTATGTTAACTACTATTAAAAATAATTTTACGTACCCAAGTTTGGATGCATCAAATTATTTACCGATATTATTTAAATAGTCCTCTAATGCTTCTTCAATTAATATATAGATGTTTTTTTCTTGTAATAAAGATTGCATTTTTAACTCTTTATGTAAGTCTGTTCGTAAATCGAATGAGACTCGTTTTCTTATCAGTTGTAGTGTAGAAGCTTTTTCCTCACTAATCTCTTCAGCGAGAGCCTGGGAAGGAGTAATCTGTTTCTGAAGACGTTTCATATTTTTTATATCGTTTACTTTGGACACGTTTAATCAACTCCTTATAAAATTCTTCATATTGTAGTAAAGCCTGCTTTAATTCTGAGTTTTTATTAAACCCATATAAGGCTAAACGACCAATAGGAGCTCTTCTAGTAATAACCGTTTTAAAAACTTCATCAGGGTAATCCTCTGTGATCATTTCATTAAAGGCCTTAGCATCACTTCTTCTTAAGTCATTCAATGTTCTTAGAATCCCTATTACTTCAGTATTTCTATTACCATGATTTTTAGCACTTGTGACAGACTCCATAAAGTTAGGTATTGCTGAATAGCACCAGTTAGAGCACTCGAATAATACCACTACATACTCACTAGCACATAGGGCATTAGTTGTTTGTTCTGATAAAGAAGGTGGCGTATCAATAATAATGAAATCATACTCATTTCTGATTCCATCTAAACTTTTATCTAGAATTAAACTAGGAGTTCCTTTAAAAGGAATTGTATCGCCTTTATAAGTCTTTCCGGTATATATCCACCTGGGGAATGTAGCTAAAAAATTTGTAGCAGGCAACAAATCTAAATTTTTCTCTATAGGTAGAATATACTTTTTTACATCTTGTTTCTGCATAGCTTCTAGTACTGATTTTCCAATGAATTCATTGGAAGGTTGATTAGATAATAGTTCTGTTAAGTTCCCTTGAGAATCCAGATCGATTGCCAACACCTTATAACCATCTCTACTTAGTAAATATGATAGTATGCCTGCAGTAGTTGATTTTCCACAACCACCTTTTTGTATCCCCATAGTAATTGTAATCGCCAAAAATGATCCCTCCTTCTTCCAACGTTCTTTTCTTCCTTTCTTCCTTTCTTCTTTTCTTTCTTTTTTTATACTTTCTAGGAAATTAATTGAAAATCCTCTAAAAAAGTGAACTATAACACCTAAAAATTAGGTGTTATAGTTCACTCAGTTTTTGTTATAGTTCACTCAGTTTTTGTTATAGTTCACTCAGTTTTTGTTATAGTTGTGACTCAGTTTTTGTTATAGTTCACTCAGTTTTTGTTATAGTTCACTCAGTTTTTGTTATAGTTCACTCAGTTTTTGTTATAGTTAGGTCCCTCAAACCCTTGATACATAAGGGTTTTTTACCTCCTAAAACAATTAAAACAATTAAAACAATTAAAACAAATAATTGATAAAACAATCAAAACAAGAGAGATTTGTAAAAACTTGTTTTTTTATTATTTTGGTAATTAAGAATATTTTAAAAAAATAAAAACTTCGTTTATCGAGTGTGTGTTTTAAATTTTCTGAAATATAACACAAGTAGACTCTCATTTGTGTTTTTTGTTATATTTTAGAATGATCAATAAAAAGGAGTTTTAATATGGGATCCAAGATAAGTGCAGACAACTTAATTACGAAATCAAATCAGCTTATTGAAGCAGCATATAAATTAAACGAGATAGAACAAAAAATCATCTTAACCCTTATTAGTTTAGTTCAACCAAATGATAAGGAATTTCAATCTTACACTTTCACAATCAAAGATTTCATAAAATTGATTGGCGGAAACAGTAATACAAGGTATAAGGAACTAGAAGAAATTACGAGGAATATGTTAGCTAAAATTTATGAAATAAGATTCGAAGAAAGATTAGTACAAGTTCAATGGTTATCCCAAGCTGATTATAACTATAAAAAGGGGACAATCGAGCTTACACTACATAAGTTTCTTACCCCTTATTTATTAGAGTTGAAAAAGGAATTTACATCGTATCATTTAAAAAACGTAAGTAAACTAAAGGGGCATTATTCTATAAGGATATATGAACTGCTTAAGCAATATGAACGTCTACAAGAAAGAACCCTCACTATGGAGGACCTAAGACATAAGTTGGGCGCAACAAGTATATATCCTGCTTACGGAAACTTTAAACAGCGTGTAATACTCCCTTCTCAAAAACAGATAAATAAAAAATCAGATATCACATTTGAATTTCAAGAGATAAAACAAGGAAGGGCAGTTAAAGAAATTAAATTCTTTATAAAAACCAAAGATTCTATTATTCAACCTTTACCTATTCCGATATCTCATTCCAGTCAAAATGCAGTGTTAGATACAGAAGAACTTGAAAATGATCTTTTTGTTGTTTCTAAAGACGATATTAAAGATATTAAAAGTTTGGCGAGTGATTTAGGAGTTAAAGTTCCGAATAAAACTATACAAAGTTGGTTGAATTATGGGAAAAGAAATGTAATTCAAGTGATGGAGTCAATTAGAGATGATCATAAAATAGAAAATCCAATAGGGTTTATCACGTACAAATTAAAGAATGAGATAGATAAAAACATTATTGAGATAAATCCTTCAGATGATGCCATTCAAGATTTTGTTAACAGTCATATACCAAAACGTAAAATCAAAAGAGTAGAATTTTTAACAGACTGGATGATGAAACCGGAAGCTTTAAAAACTTTTAGTAAATACATGAATGAAGATGATGCTTTAGATTTATGGAATTCAAAGAAAGAAGCAATAATGCAGGAACTAAATGATCGCAGGGGAAAAATGATATTAAATTAAAAGAACAAAAACCATATTGGTTCTTGTTCTTTTTTATCGGAATTATTAACGTTGAACTATCTATTGCTGTAAGAGAGTTTATTATGTAGAATAGAAAAACATTTCAACTAGTAGAAACCTCTAAAAAGAAGTTGACTTCCACGAATGCGAATGGTATATTAGTAGATGTCGCTAATTCGAAAAAAACATTCTTTCTTTTTTTAAAAAAGTTTGTTCGTAGAAGTTGACCACGGTGAAATGCTGTGTTATTATATAAAAGTTGCTCCTAACAGCAACATTAAATTGCTCTTTGAAAACTGAACAAACAAACGTCAACAATAATCGTTTTTATAACTTTCGTTATAGAAACAAAACAAGTAACAAAAGCTAGAGTTTAGCAATGAGCTAATCTTACTCTTTATCGGAGAGTTTGATCCTGGCTCAGGACGAACGCTGGCGGCGTGCCTAATACATGCAAGTCGAGCGGACTTAAAAAGCTTGCTTTTTAAGTTAGCGGCGGACGGGTGAGTAACACGTGGGCAACCTGCCTGTAAGACTGGGATAACTTCGGGAAACCGGAGCTAATACCGGATAATCCTTTCCTACTCATGTAGGAAAGCTGAAAGACGGTTTACGCTGTCACTTACAGATGGGCCCGCGGCGCATTAGCTAGTTGGTGAGGTAACGGCTCACCAAGGCGACGATGCGTAGCCGACCTGAGAGGGTGATCGGCCACACTGGGACTGAGACACGGCCCAGACTCCTACGGGAGGCAGCAGTAGGGAATCTTCCGCAATGGACGAAAGTCTGACGGAGCAACGCCGCGTGAGTGATGAAGGTTTTCGGATCGTAAAACTCTGTTGTTAGGGAAGAACAAGTACGAGAGTAACTGCTCGTACCTTGACGGTACCTAACCAGAAAGCCACGGCTAACTACGTGCCAGCAGCCGCGGTAATACGTAGGTGGCAAGCGTTGTCCGGAATTATTGGGCGTAAAGCGCGCGCAGGCGGTCCTTTAAGTCTGATGTGAAAGCCCACGGCTCAACCGTGGAGGGTCATTGGAAACTGGGGGACTTGAGTGCAGAAGAGAAGAGTGGAATTCCACGTGTAGCGGTGAAATGCGTAGAGATGTGGAGGAACACCAGTGGCGAAGGCGACTCTTTGGTCTGTAACTGACGCTGAGGCGCGAAAGCGTGGGGAGCAAACAGGATTAGATACCCTGGTAGTCCACGCCGTAAACGATGAGTGCTAAGTGTTAGAGGGTTTCCGCCCTTTAGTGCTGCAGCAAACGCATTAAGCACTCCGCCTGGGGAGTACGGCCGCAAGGCTGAAACTCAAAGGAATTGACGGGGGCCCGCACAAGCGGTGGAGCATGTGGTTTAATTCGAAGCAACGCGAAGAACCTTACCAGGTCTTGACATCTCCTGACAATCCTAGAGATAGGACGTTCCCCTTCGGGGGACAGGATGACAGGTGGTGCATGGTTGTCGTCAGCTCGTGTCGTGAGATGTTGGGTTAAGTCCCGCAACGAGCGCAACCCTTGATCTTAGTTGCCAGCATTTAGTTGGGCACTCTAAGGTGACTGCCGGTGACAAACCGGAGGAAGGTGGGGATGACGTCAAATCATCATGCCCCTTATGACCTGGGCTACACACGTGCTACAATGGATGGTACAAAGGGCAGCAAAACCGCGAGGTCGAGCCAATCCCATAAAACCATTCTCAGTTCGGATTGTAGGCTGCAACTCGCCTACATGAAGCTGGAATCGCTAGTAATCGCGGATCAGCATGCCGCGGTGAATACGTTCCCGGGCCTTGTACACACCGCCCGTCACACCACGAGAGTTTGTAACACCCGAAGTCGGTGGGGTAACCCTTCTGGGAGCCAGCCGCCTAAGGTGGGATAGATGATTGGGGTGAAGTCGTAACAAGGTAGCCGTATCGGAAGGTGCGGCTGGATCACCTCCTTTCTAAGGAAAAATGGATTTATTCCATTCATAGATTGTTGATAGTTTGTTGTTCAGTTTTGAGGGAGCAATTCCTCATGATATAAAATTGTTCTTTGAAAACTAAATCATATAGAAGAAAAACCAAGATAAAACCGAGTAATCGCCATCTTAGATTCTCTATGTAAATAGAAGAATTAGGGTAAAGAGTAACATCTTTAGCCAAATCAAGTTAAGTTAGAAAGGGCGCACGGTGGATGCCTTGGCACTAGGAGCCGATGAAGGACGGGACTAACACCGATATGCTTCGGGGAGCTGTAAGTAAGCTTTGATCCGGAGATTTCCGAATGGGGAAACCCACTATCCGTAATGGGATAGTATCGTTACTTGAATACATAGAGTAACTGAAGGCAGACCCGGGGAACTGAAACATCTAAGTACCCGGAGGAAGAGAAAGCAAACGCGATTCCCTTAGTAGCGGCGAGCGAAACGGGATTAGCCCAAACCAAGAGGCTTGCCTCTTGGGGTTGTAGGACACTCTACATGGAGTTACAAAGGAACGGGGTAGATGAATAGGTCTGGAAAGGCCAGTCACAGAAGGTAAAAACCCTGTAGTCGAAACTTCGTTCCCTCCTGAGTGGATCCTGAGTACGGCGGGACACGAGAAATCCCGTCGGAAGCAGGGAGGACCATCTCCCAAGGCTAAATACTCCCTAGTGACCGATAGTGAACCAGTACCGTGAGGGAAAGGTGAAAAGCACCCCGGAAGGGGAGTGAAATAGATCCTGAAACCGTGTGCCTACAAGTAGTTAGAGCCCATTAATGGGTGATAGCGTGCCTTTTGTAGAATGAACCGGCGAGTTACGATTACATGCAAGGTTAAGTTGAAGAGACGGAGCCGCAGCGAAAGCGAGTCTGAATAGGGCGATAGAGTATGTGGTCGTAGACCCGAAACCAGGTGATCTACCCATGTCCAGGGTGAAGTCCAGGTAACACTGGATGGAGGCCCGAACCCACGCACGTTGAAAAGTGCGGGGATGAGGTGTGGGTAGCGGAGAAATTCCAATCGAACTTGGAGATAGCTGGTTCTCTCCGAAATAGCTTTAGGGCTAGCCTCAAGGTAAGAGTATTGGAGGTAGAGCACTGTTTGGACTAGGGGCCCCCATCGGGTTACCGAATTCAGACAAACTCCGAATGCCAAATACTTATCCTTGGGAGTCAGACTGCGAGTGATAAGATCCGTAGTCAAGAGGGAAACAGCCCAGACCACCAGCTAAGGTCCCAAAGTATACGTTAAGTGGAAAAGGATGTGGAGTTGCTTAGACAACCAGGATGTTGGCTTAGAAGCAGCCACCATTTAAAGAGTGCGTAATAGCTCACTGGTCGAGTGACTCTGCGCCGAAAATGTACCGGGGCTAAACGTATCACCGAAGCTGTGGATTGACATCTATGATGTCAGTGGTAGGAGAGCGTTCTAAGGGCGTTGAAGCTAGACCGTAAGGACTGGTGGAGCGCTTAGAAGTGAGAATGCCGGTATGAGTAGCGAAAGATGAGTGAGAATCTCATCCACCGAATGCCTAAGGTTTCCTGAGGAAGGCTCGTCCACTCAGGGTTAGTCGGGACCTAAGCCGAGGCTGAAGAGCGTAGGCGATGGACAACAGGTTGATATTCCTGTACCACCTTATGAATCGTTTGAGCGATGGGGGGACGCAGGAGGATAGGGTAAGCGTGCTGTTGGATTAGCACGTCCAAGCAGTTAGGCTGGTAATGAGGCAAATCCCATTACCGTGAAGGCGGAGCTGTGACGGCGAGGGAAATATAGTACCGAAGTTCCTGATTCCACACTGCCAAGAAAAGCCTCTAGCGAGATTCAAGGTGCCCGTACCGCAAACCGACACAGGTAGGCGAGGAGAGAATCCTAAGGTGAGCGAGAGAACTCTCGTTAAGGAACTCGGCAAAATGACCCCGTAACTTCGGGAGAAGGGGTGCTCTTTTGGGTGCAAGCCCGAGAGAGCCGCAGTGAATAGGCCCAGGCGACTGTTTAGCAAAAACACAGGTCTCTGCGAAGCCGTAAGGCGAAGTATAGGGGCTGACACCTGCCCGGTGCTGGAAGGTTAAGAGGAGGGGTTAGCGTTCGCGCGAAGCTCTGAATTGAAGCCCCAGTAAACGGCGGCCGTAACTATAACGGTCCTAAGGTAGCGAAATTCCTTGTCGGGTAAGTTCCGACCCGCACGAAAGGTGTAACGATCTGGGCACTGTCTCAACGAGAGACTCGGTGAAATTATAGTACCTGTGAAGATGCAGGTTACCCGCGACAGGACGGAAAGACCCCGTGGAGCTTTACTGTAGCCTGATATTGAATTTTGGTACAGCTTGTACAGGATAGGTAGGAGCCTTGGAAGCCGGAGCGCCAGCTTCGGTGGAGGCATTGGTGGGATACTACCCTGGCTGTATTGACATTCTAACCCGCACCCCTTATCGGGGTGGGAGACAGTGTCAGGTGGGCAGTTTGACTGGGGCGGTCGCCTCCTAAAAAGTAACGGAGGCGCCCAAAGGTTCCCTCAGAATGGTTGGAAATCATTCGTAGAGTGTAAAGGCACAAGGGAGCTTGACTGCGAGACCTACAAGTCGAGCAGGGACGAAAGTCGGGCTTAGTGATCCGGTGGTTCCGCATGGAAGGGCCATCGCTCAACGGATAAAAGCTACCCCGGGGATAACAGGCTTATCTCCCCCAAGAGTCCACATCGACGGGGAGGTTTGGCACCTCGATGTCGGCTCATCGCATCCTGGGGCTGTAGTCGGTCCCAAGGGTTGGGCTGTTCGCCCATTAAAGCGGTACGCGAGCTGGGTTCAGAACGTCGTGAGACAGTTCGGTCCCTATCCGTCGTGGGCGTAGGAAATTTGAGAGGAGCTGTCCTTAGTACGAGAGGACCGGGATGGACGCACCGCTGGTGTACCAGTTGTCTTGCCAAAGGCATAGCTGGGTAGCTATGTGCGGAAGGGATAAGTGCTGAAAGCATCTAAGCATGAAGCCCCCCTCGAGATGAGATTTCCCATAGCGTAAGCTAGTAAGATCCCTGAAAGATGATCAGGTTGATAGGTTTGAGGTGGAAGCGTGGTGACACGTGGAGCTGACAAATACTAATAGATCGAGGACTTAACTAAAA
>NZ_JBIWCI010000005.1:0-5527 GCF_044761395.1 Herminiimonas sp. NPDC097707
TTAAAAAGAATTGAAGTATTTTCCCGAAAGGGGTTGCAAAGGGTTTGGGTGCTTGCTATAGTTCGGCTCCCGTCGCAGAACAAGCAGCGCAACGCAGAAGGTAGCGAGCTGAATTGGATGTGATGGGGGTGAATAAGTGGTGGTAGGAGTTGGCGTTTTTGTCAGTCGTTTTGAAGAAATTTAAAACGAATCTTTTTAAAAAGTTTCTTAAAAAGGTGTTGACGAAAAACGAAACATGCCACATAATCTCATCTCTCTGCTGCTGACGAACAAAACGATTCGCGGCACCGCTGAAACAGCGAAGCAGACAAGAAGTTCTTTAAAAATTAACAGTCGATAAGTGTGGGCGTTTAATGGAAGCGCGGTTATCAAGCTTGCTTGGTAGCTATAACTTTAAATATTAAATGCTCACAAAGAAATATAGATACTTTCGGTTAAACGAAAGTACCTGTCAGTATTTTGAGTGAGCGACCGGTTCGAAAGAACCATGTCAGCAATGACATAAAACAGAGATTGAACTGAAGAGTTTGATCCTGGCTCAGATTGAACGCTGGCGGCATGCCTTACACATGCAAGTCGAACGGCAGCATGGGAGCTTGCTCCTGATGGCGAGTGGCGAACGGGTGAGTAATATATCGGAACGTACCCTAGAGTGGGGGATAACGCAGCGAAAGTTGCGCTAATACCGCATACGATCTACGGATGAAAGTGGGGGATCGCAAGACCTCATGCTCATGGAGCGGCCGATATCTGATTAGCTAGTTGGTGGGGTAAAGGCCTACCAAGGCTTCGATCAGTAGCTGGTCTGAGAGGACGACCAGCCACACTGGAACTGAGACACGGTCCAGACTCCTACGGGAGGCAGCAGTGGGGAATTTTGGACAATGGGCGCAAGCCTGATCCAGCAATGCCGCGTGAGTGAAGAAGGCCTTCGGGTTGTAAAGCTCTTTTGTCAGGGAAGAAACGGTGAGCTCTAATACAGTTTGCTAATGACGGTACCTGAAGAATAAGCACCGGCTAACTACGTGCCAGCAGCCGCGGTAATACGTAGGGTGCAAGCGTTAATCGGAATTACTGGGCGTAAAGCGTGCGCAGGCGGTTATGTAAGTCAGATGTGAAATCCCCGGGCTCAACCTGGGAATGGCATTTGAGACTGCATGGCTAGAGTGTGTCAGAGGGGGGTAGAATTCCACGTGTAGCAGTGAAATGCGTAGAGATGTGGAGGAATACCGATGGCGAAGGCAGCCCCCTGGGATAACACTGACGCTCATGCACGAAAGCGTGGGGAGCAAACAGGATTAGATACCCTGGTAGTCCACGCCCTAAACGATGTCTACTAGTTGTCGGGACTTAATTGTCTTGGTAACGCAGCTAACGCGTGAAGTAGACCGCCTGGGGAGTACGGTCGCAAGATTAAAACTCAAAGGAATTGACGGGGACCCGCACAAGCGGTGGATGATGTGGATTAATTCGATGCAACGCGAAAAACCTTACCTACCCTTGACATGTACGGAATCCCAGAGAGATTTGGGAGTGCTCGAAAGAGAACCGTAACACAGGTGCTGCATGGCTGTCGTCAGCTCGTGTCGTGAGATGTTGGGTTAAGTCCCGCAACGAGCGCAACCCTTGTCATTAGTTGCTACGAAAGGGCACTCTAATGAGACTGCCGGTGACAAACCGGAGGAAGGTGGGGATGACGTCAAGTCCTCATGGCCCTTATGGGTAGGGCTTCACACGTCATACAATGGTACATACAGAGGGCCGCCAACCCGCGAGGGGGAGCTAATCCCAGAAAGTGTATCGTAGTCCGGATTGTAGTCTGCAACTCGACTACATGAAGTTGGAATCGCTAGTAATCGCGGATCAGCATGTCGCGGTGAATACGTTCCCGGGTCTTGTACACACCGCCCGTCACACCATGGGAGCGGGTTTCACCAGAAGTAGGTAGCCTAACCGTAAGGAGGGCGCTTACCACGGTGGGATTCGTGACTGGGGTGAAGTCGTAACAAGGTAGCCGTATCGGAAGGTGCGGCTGGATCACCTCCTTTCTAGAGTTTGCGTGAAAGTTAAGCGTCCACACTTATCGACTAGTTAATAAGAAAAGAACAGTGAATGTCGGCGATGCGCAGAAGCTTGCGCATGGTTGGTTGGTACTGATCCAAACGGGTCTGTAGCTCAGTTGGTTAGAGCACCGTGTTGATAACGCGGGGGTCGTTGGTTCGAGCCCAACCAGACCCACCAAGATATGTATGACCGGTTTCGGGGGTTTAGCTCAGCTGGGAGAGCACCTGCTTTGCAAGCAGGGGGTCGTCGGTTCGATCCCGTCAACCTCCACCAAGATGTCAAACCTAAGTTGATCAGCGCAAGCTGACGTGATTTAGGTTTGATCTTTTAGATGATCATTAGCTGTTTTTGTTCTTTAACAATTTGGAAGAAGTAAAGATTTATTGGTGCAAACCAATGATGCGAAAGCGTTGTTGTGTTGCGCTGATGGGTTTTGATTGTATCAAATCAAATAGTATTGACGATCAGTTGCTCGCAAGAGCAGTCCAGTGTCAATACAAGCAAACACGTAGTACTTGCTTGCTTTATAACCGTCTCTTGGAAGTGCAAACGACTGAGAGGCTAACGTTATAGGGACAAGTGAATAAGTGCACATGGTGGATGCCTTGGCGATATCAGGCGATGAAGGACGTAGTAGCTTGCGATAAGCTGCGGGGAGTGAGCAAACACACTTTGATCCGCAGATTTCCGAATGGGGAAACCCGGCCCTTGTGGTCATCACACACTGAATACATAGGTGTGTGAAGCGAACGCGGCGAACTGAAACATCTAAGTAGCTGCAGGAAAAGAAATCAACCGAGATTCCCAAAGTAGTGGCGAGCGAAATGGGAACAGCCGCAAGTTTTAGCATTGGATATAGTGGAATGCTCTGGAAAGTGCAGCCATAGAGGGTGATAGCCCCTTACACGAAATAACCAGTGTGGAACTAAGCTTGCAACAAGTAGGGCGGGACACGAGAAATCCTGTCTGAATATGGGGGGACCATCCTCCAAGGCTAAATACTCGATATCGACCGATAGTGAACCAGTACCGTGAGGGAAAGGCGAAAAGAACCCCGGAAGGGGAGTGAAATAGATCCTGAAACCGTGTGCATACAAACAGTAGGAGCGGACTTGTTCCGTGACTGCGTACCTTTTGTATAATGGGTCAGCGACTTACATTCAGTGGCAAGGTTAACCGTATAGGGAAGCCGTAGAGAAATCGAGTCCGAATAGGGCGTTCAGTCGCTGGGTGTAGACCCGAAACCAAGTGATCTACTCATGGCCAGGTTGAAGGTGCGGTAACACGCACTGGAGGACCGAACCCACTAATGTTGAAAAATTAGGGGATGAGCTGTGGGTAGGGGTGAAAGGCTAAACAAACTTGGAAATAGCTGGTTCTCTCCGAAAACTATTTAGGTAGTGCCTCAAGTATCACCATCGGGGGTAGAGCACTGTTATGGCTAGGGGGTCATCGCGACTTACCAACCCATTGCAAACTCCGAATACCGATGAGTGCGAGCTTGGGAGACAGACGTCGGGTGCTAACGTCCGGCGTCAAGAGGGAAACAACCCAGACCGCCAGCTAAGGTCCCAAAGATTGGCTAAGTGGAAAACGAAGTGGGAAGGCTAAAACAGTCAGGAGGTTGGCTTAGAAGCAGCCATCCTTTAAAGAAAGCGTAATAGCTCACTGATCGAGTCGTCCTGCGCGGAAGATGTAACGGGGCTAAGCCAGTCACCGAAGCTGCGGATATGTGTTTACACATATGGTAGGAGAGCGTTCTGTAAGCCTGCGAAGGTGTCTTGTAAAGGATGCTGGAGGTATCAGAAGTGCGAATGCTGACATGAGTAGCGATAATGGGGGTGAAAAGCCTCCACGCCGAAAGCCCAAGGTTTCCTGTTCAACGTTCATCGGAGCAGGGTGAGTCGGCCCCTAAGGCGAGGCAGAGATGCGTAGCTGATGGGAAGCAGGTTAATATTCCTGCACCGTCGTATGATGCGATGGGGGGACGGATCGCGGAAGGTTGTCAGGCGGTTGGAAGAGCCTGTTCTTGACTTGTAGAAGGCACTTAGGCAAATCCGGGTGCGTAATTCAAGGGGTCGAGACGAACGAATTTATTCGTGAAGCAATCGGAAGTGGTTCCAAGAAAAGCCTCTAAGCTTCAGTCATACGAGACCGTACCGCAAACCGACACAGGTGGGCGAGATGAGTATTCTAAGGCGCTTGAGAGAACTCGGGAGAAGGAACTCGGCAAATTGGTACCGTAACTTCGGGATAAGGTACGCCCTTGTAGTTTGACCACTTTACTGTGGAAGGATGAAAGGGTTGCAATAAACTGGTGGCTGCGACTGTTTAATAAAAACACAGCACTATGCAAACACGAAAGTGGACGTATATGGTGTGACTCCTGCCCGGTGCTGGAAGATTAAATGATGGGGTGCAAGCTCTTGATTGAAGTCCCAGTAAACGGCGGCCGTAACTATAACGGTCCTAAGGTAGCGAAATTCCTTGTCGGGTAAGTTCCGACCTGCACGAATGGAGTAACGATGGCCACACTGTCTCCTCCCGAGACTCAGCGAAGTTGAAATGTTTGTGATGATGCAATCTACCCGCGGCTAGACGGAAAGACCCCATGAACCTTTACTGTAGCTTTGCATTGGACTTTGAACCAATCTGTGTAGGATAGGTGGGAGGCTTTGAAGCGGGGACGCTAGTTCTCGTGGAGCCAACCTTGAAATACCACCCTGGTTTGTTTGAGGTTCTAACCTTGGTCCGTTATCCGGATCGGGGACAGTGCATGGTAGGCAGTTTGACTGGGGCGGTCTCCTCCTAAAGTGTAACGGAGGAGTTCGAAGGTACGCTAATTACGGTCGGACATCGTGATGATAGTGCAATGGCATAAGCGTGCTTAACTGCGAGACTGACAAGTCGAGCAGGTACGAAAGTAGGACATAGTGATCCGGTGGTTCTGTATGGAAGGGCCATCGCTCAACGGATAAAAGGTACTCTGGGGATAACAGGCTGATTCCTCCCAAGAGTTCATATCGACGGGGGAGTTTGGCACCTCGATGTCGGCTCATCACATCCTGGGGCTGTAGCCGGTCCCAAGGGTATGGCTGTTCGCCATTTAAAGTGGTACGTGAGCTGGGTTTAAAACGTCGTGAGACAGTTTGGTCCCTATCTGCCGTGGGCGTTGGAAATTTGAAGGGGGCTGCTCCTAGTACGAGAGGACCGGAGTGGACGAACCTCTGGTGTACCGGTTGTCACGCCAGTGGCATTGCCGGGTAGCTAAGTTCGGAAGAGATAACCGCTGAAAGCATCTAAGCGGGAAACTTGCCTTAAGATGAGATTTCCCAGAGCCTTGAGCTCTTTAAAGGGTCGTTCGAGACCAGGACGTTGATAGGCTGGGTGTGGAAGTGCAGTAATGCATTAAGCTAACCAGTACTAATTGCCCGTAAGGCTTGTCCCTATAACCTTAGCAGGT
>NZ_JBIWCI010000006.1:0-4792 GCF_044761395.1 Herminiimonas sp. NPDC097707
AGGGGAGAATTGATGGTGTTCGAATAAAAATCTTTGATATTTAGAAATCTAATTTTAAAGAAGGGAGTTGAGCTTTCATGAATAGTAACAGTAGCATTAATAAAAGTAATTTAAATTTATTAGCCGTAGTAGCACTAGGATTGACGACAATTTACACCGCAATATTAGCGACTCAATTAATGTCCACAAAACATAAAGTTGATTATTTATATTACAAAGAACATTTTCAAAAAAATAATAAGGGGAATAATAATTAATCGCTAAAACAATGAGAGGCGCTCTAGAAGGGGTAGAGTCCTGAAAATGCGGATTTACAACGGTAATGTAATTTTCACCCATAAATAAAGCCGATTTTAAGAAATCGACTGTTGAACTAAAGCTCCCTTTACTTTAAGTACATTTCTTCACAATCTTTAGATTAATTTATTGGATTATTTTTATGTGAAAGAGTGATATTAAATAAGAGCTTTAATTCGATTGACAAAAAAACCGTCCAGAAGGTATATTATATGTATCTAAGTTATGGAGGTTATTATGTCTATTTCAAAGCATGCTAATAAGAAAAAAAATATATTGATTGCTGCATCTGAAATTGTAAAAGAAGAAGGAGTTGTCAAACTCACATTAGAGGCAGTCGCCCAAAGAGCTGGCGTGAGTAAAGGTGGATTATTATACCATTTTCCTAGCAAGGAAGCATTAATTAAAGGAATGGTGGAAGATTGGACAAATAATTATTTCGAATGCATTAATACGTTAGTTAATAACGACGATGATAACGCAATAGGAAAATGGAATAGGGCTTATCTTAAATCTACATTTTCCGATTTAGAAAACAATAATCTAAATTCCGCACTAATGGCTGCTATGTTTATTAATCCAGATTTATTAGATGAATTCCGGCAGAGATACGATATTTTGCATACAAAGTTAATAACTGATGGAATTGATCCTGTCAAAATAACAATTACAAGATTATCCATAGATGGTCTTTGGTTTTCAGAAATATTTGGAATGGCACCATTAAATGAAGAACTAAAAACACAAGTTTTTGATGAACTAATAAACATGATTCAGGAGGACGAATAATGTCATATCTATATTTAGCACTTGCAATAGTGGGGGAGATTATTGGCTCTTCCCTATTAAAAGCATCTGAAGGCTTTTCAAAACTCTATCCTACAATAGGGGTAATAATAGCTTTCGTTGGTTGTTTTTTCTTTTTATCCTTGTCGCTAAAAACAATCCCCTTAAACACTGCATATGCATTATGGGCAGGTTTAGGACTTGTTTTGACTACAGTAATTTCAGTTTTAGTTTGGAAGGAAAAACTTAACATGGCTAGCATTGCAGGAATAACACTGATTCTTGTAGGAGTTGTAATATTGAATTTGTTTGGACCAGGACATGGAGAATCTGGTCATGAAGCAAGCGAAACTATTACAATGAATGAGACAATGGAATAACACATAAAAAAGTCCTTCTTAATAAAGAGAAGGACTTTTTAGCTTAATTAAGGGTATTTTTTGAAGTCCTTATTCAACAAACCTGCGTACGTTAGTTTAAGTGTATCACTTCACAATTCCAATAGAGTAGAGTTTATTGAGACATAATGAAATTAGCGTTTTAAATGACTTCTGACTGTCTCATAAGACTTGTATCAAATGCTTACCGTTGTAAATCCGCATTTCCCTGACGCTACCCCTAGAAGCGTCTTTTTTGCTTTTTAAGGGTTTTTACTAGGGGCAACCTCTTACAAAGGCGAGAGAGGCCCGTATGGCGTCTGTCAACGGTACCGGACCGAAGGGAGGATAAGGAGTTGATAGACTCACTTCACCAAGACCCTCTTGGTGTCTCAAAAGGCAACACCTTTTGAGCTGCCTACCGGCGAGGGAGCCCCTCAAGGATTGAGGGGTTGGGGAGTTCGATTAAGGGGGTCTGGGGAAGAGTTCCCCAGTGGGTTTGGGCAAAGCCCAAGGTTTGGCTTTTAGCGTCGCAGACCACATGAAACTTTGCGTGCAAAGTGTAGTGTGTTACACTTTCTATTAATCTATCGATTTTCAGAAAGGGTGCGTACCCCATGAGTTACTCCATTATCCGAATGCAGAAAATGAAATCAAATGGGATAAAAGGGATTCAATTTCACAACCAAAGAGAGAGGGAAAGTGAAACGAATCCCGACATCAATAAAGCTGATTCTCATCTGAATTATGACTTGATAAACGGTCAAAGGCAGATTGATTACAACGAGAAAATTAGCCAAGTAATTGAGGACAATGTGACCTCTGGAAAAAAGATCCGTAAAGATGCAGTTAAGCTGGCTGAATTCTTAATTACCTCTGACAAGGAATTCTTCGATAAAATTTCACCCAAAGAGCAGAAAAGGTATTTTGAAACGGCTCATGAGTTCCTTGCTGATCGATACGGTGAAAAGAATTTAATCTATGCGACTGTTCACTATGACGAGAAAACCCCTCACATGCACGTAGGCTTCGTTCCAGTAACGGAGGATGGCCGACTATCGGCTAAAGATTTCTTTGGCCAGAAAAAGCAACTGGTGAGTCTTCAGGACGATTTTAATCAGTACCTGAAGCAAAATGACTTTAATTTGGAAAGAGGGGTCTCGTCGAGCCGTAAACACGTGGAGACGGCTAAATATAAGGCTCAAACGTTTCAAAGCATGGAGAAGGAAGCCCAAGAGAAATATGAGCGGACAATGGGGCATATTCAAGAGATTGATGATAAATCGAAATCGATTGCGAATATCGAAGCTAAAAAGGTTCTAGGGCTTGTTGGAATGAAGGAACAAGACTACAAAAGCCTAGTCGATTATGCGACCAATGGTGTGGCTTATCAGCTACAAGCAGAGAATCTGCAGAAAGAGTTGGAAAAGACTCAAAAAGAAGTTACGCAGCTGAAAGCTGATATGCAAATTGGACAAGATAAAATTCGCTATTACTACAAAGATATTGAAGAGAATTTAGACTCCTTAGCAGAGAAAAAAGCACTGCAAAAAGTGAAGCAAACAGACATTGTAAAGAACTATGGAGACTTGATAGAAAAGTACAATGGACTCGTTAATAAATATAATGACCAGTTGAAGGAGAAAAAGGAGTTAAAACAACAGGTGGACACTCTAAAAATTGAGAACCGGTCTTACCAAAATGAGAATCGGGAATTGAAATTAGAGAACGGAAAATTGAAGGGAAAACTCGTGCAGATCAGCAAGGAGTTTTCTGTTTTTAAAGAGAGGGTGGGCAAAGTTTTACACGCTCAACTTGACCGAGTAAAAACGTTCTTGAGGATGAATGATGTAGACCGAAGTACAATCAAGTTCCTGGATGATAGGCAAGATAAATTAGTCCAGGACTCTTTAGAAAAAATGGAGAAGCCACAAAGGCAAAAAGGGATGGAGATGGAACGCTGATGAAGGTGAAACAATTGGTTGAGAAGTTGGAGAAACTAGACCAAGAGGGAGAATTAATGCTTTTTATGAGGGATAGAAAGAGACCTCATTTAGGTTCTGGAACTCTTATTCCAATAAAAGATATTGGTGTTTTTACAAGTGTTGACCAAGATTCAAATGAGGGCAAATATGCTCTTGAAATAAAGAAAGGCGAGTAGTTATCTACTCGCTTTATTTTAAGTTTTCACGTTCTCTAAGGGCTTTAAATTTATCAAATTGGCTTTTGTATTCAAAGTCCTTGTTTTCCTTTTTGCTGACAAGGATTTTACCATCGTATTTAGCAAATTTCTTTTTGTCATTGCCATCTGTCCAAGCAAGGTCTTCGTTCACTACATAGACGTTTGATGTTCCCATTTTTAAAACATTTAAAAATCCATTCTCCTCTAAAAGCTTTACTGCTCTGTAAACTGTTGACCTTGATTTGCCAAAATAATCTTCAAAAACTGCATAAGAACAAGCTAAAGCATTTCTGTTATCCATGTGTTCCAAGATAAAAAATAATAAAGAACTTGCGAAGTTATGATTTGCCATTAACCATCTTAATTCTGGCATGTTGTCACGATAAAGCTGGATGAAATTATGATTTTTCTTTTTCTCTTCAAATTGCTCTTTGTCTTTGTTTTCTTGCTGTTCAAGATCAATAAGTCTTTGAAGCATTTGAAGTTGTTCAGGGGTTAACTCAACATTAATTTTTCTCTGCTCGTCCAATTTACGCACCTCTGCTGGCATAGAATCCTTCTCTCCCTTGTTATGTATCATCAGCTGTGATACCTATATGTATAATTTATGACACATCATAGGTCAAAAATGAACTATAGTCAAGCAAAAAATGACACATCTTAATTCAACTATGTGTCACAAGCTATGACACATATACGTGTCACAAGCTATGACACATTACCTTAACTAAAACATTGATATATCAACATTTTTTCTGTGTTCCCTTCTATATCTCCTAAAGGGCTTTTCTCCACGCAAGGTTCGGGTAGTATTTTTCGGACAGACCACCGAAAAATCTCCACCCTTTTCTCCTTGCATTCCGAAATTTTGGCGGTGCTGTACTTTCGCCAAGCCGACGTACCTAAAACGAGGAATTCAGGAAATCGGCTTGCTCGAGCCATTATACCGCCAAAACCGCCAGAGCTTCCGTTCATAAATTTTCTCTTTTGCCTTATGGATCTACGCAATATGGGGGCTTCCCCCAAACCCCCTTGCCAGCCTCCACCCTAAAACAAGGGGAGAATTGATGGTGTTCGAATAAAAATCTTTGATATTTAGAAATCTAATTTTAAAGAAGGGAGTTGAGCTTTCATGAATAGTAACAGTAGC
>NZ_JBIWCI010000007.1:0-1796 GCF_044761395.1 Herminiimonas sp. NPDC097707
AAAAGGGCGGATTTTATATTTTCAAGGAAATTAAATAAGGACCCCATTATAGGAGTCCCATTGTCAAAGTTTGAACACTTTACCCGCTATTAGAAAACGGTAAAGTCATAGTATTTTTATTTTCTATGTGTTAAAATAGCGCTGTTAACTTTTGCGATTTAAGTTAATTTGTATCTTATGAATATTGCCTAGATATTCATTTTCATAGTTTTTGGAATATGTTATATATTCGTCATGAGACTTTAGCAGAGTCTCTTTTTCTTTTTCCGTCAAAATATACTCTTCAGGCTTCTTTAACCCTCTACTCGAAAAATAAGACTTCTCTCCAAGTAATCTTTCGTCAATATTATCCTTTATCATATATTTCGTTATATAAGCCCCTACATTGTCCACGTGGTCTATTTTATTTATTTTAACAAACCCATGACCCCAGATGTCCGATAGAACGTCTACAGGCGTGTAAGGAAGGTTATAGACCAATAGGTGATAATGTATAGCCCCTCGTTTCTGAAACTCAATTACAGCAGTGTATTTTAGTTTTATTTTTAAAGTGTAATTCAGCCTTTGGATAAACTTTTTGAAGTTATAGTTAGATTGTTTTATGTCCTGCATGTTTTCAGCATATGTAAGTGTGAAAAATTTCGGTTGCTCGTTCCACGCATTTGCATTGGCATTTGCTTGGTTAAACACTTGCTTCCTTGCACGATATAACACATCAGACCTGTTCTTCATCTTTGTTTCAGCATCATTTATCCAATCATGATCAGACTGTTTTTTCCTACCAGCATTTTCACGAACTGCATCTTTACCTGTTGCTACCTCTTTCTCGTAGCTCAATAATTCCCATACACCGCCACTTTTTATTAGTTTGTGACGATACCTCAATTATAAAATACCTCTCTTCCTTGTCTAAATTTTTCTGCTTATTAATCGCTATAATCAAGTTAAGTAAGAAACAGAAATAGCGATTAAATATTAACCTATTTTTCTATCAGATTTAAACGGAAATATAAATCCTAAATCTACTAGAATTGTACCACTAAATTCGCCGCAGCCGGTTATTACTTTTCTATCAACTCCTGAAATTTTATAAAAGAATCCTGGTTGCAAAATGATAGTTTGTTTTAGTGCGTGTAATGTAACCACCATTACTTTTGTGTCTTCGGTTTTGTAATAAGAAATATTAAACATGTGCTCGTCCTCTTTTCTTGTTTTTTTAGTTGCGCTTCACCATCACCACTGCGTAGATCTACTCCATGAATCCTTGACTCGGAACCTTTGCGACCCAGATTACTTGCCACCGTCGCCACCTTCTAGAAATCTTTAATGTGGCAAACCGAACTAGGTTATCAGAGTCGCCTTTCCAAGTAAAGGAACCGCTACGCTTTCACTACGTAGAACTACTCCGTTAAAACTCTTTATCGTCTTTATATTCGCTCAGTATGTATGAAATCAAAGCGTTGACCGACATACCTCTCTTTTCAGCTTCTTTTTTTAACCATTCGTGTAGGTCTTCAGTAAGCCTTAGAGAAAAAACCGCTTTTCCCAATAACTTCACCTCCTTATGGTATCATTATAGTATCAAAGTGGTATCATGTCAATACCATAATGGTTAGTGTTATTTCTCTCGGTCTTTTATAAATAAAATAAATCCGCCTTGCGGTGTCGGGGGCCCCAACTGGAGTCACCCCACCCACACGCAAAAGGGCGGATTTTATATTTTCAAGGAAATTAAATAAGGACCCCATTATAGGAGTCCCATTGTCAAAGTTTGAACACTTTACCCGCTATTAGAA